>NZ_JAUASW010000001.1:2400000-2749355 GCF_030345705.1 Pelomonas sp. SE-A7 | reverse complement strand
GGTCTTGCGGCCCTGCCCGCCTAGCGCACCGCCCGCCTCAAAAAGCCCACCAGATAGTCCACCAAGCTCTCGCTCAGCGGCAGGCTGGGGTCGGCATAGGCCTTGAGGTCGCTGGCGGTGGCGGTCTTCAGTACGTGGTTCATGCCCGGAATGATCTTGAGTTCGGCGGCCGGCAGCGCCTGGGCCAGGCGCCTGGCGTCCTGGTCGACGCTGACCTGGATGTCGGTCTCGCCCTGCACGATGGCGACGGGCAGGCGCAGCTTGGCGATCTCGCGGGCCGGATCGACCTTGAACCAGGAGATCAGATAGGGCTGGACCGAGGCGCGGTACAGCGGCGCCAGCGGCCCTGGCACCTCGGCCACGGTCTCGCCGGCTGTCAGGGCCTGCAGGATGCGCTCGTTCTGCTCGGCCAGTGGTGGCGTCAAGCGGGTCTGGAGCTGGGCGCGCAGCACGGTGGCGGCATCGCGGCCGGCGCCTGCCAGCGAGACATACGCGTCGATGCGGGTCTGCTGGGCTGCCAGCAAACCGAGTGCGGCACCCTCGCTGTGGCCGATCACGGCGACCTGGCGGAAGCCCTGCTCGCGTCTCAGCCAGTCCGCCCAGGCGGCGGCATCCTCGGCGAAATGCTCGAAGCGCAGCTGGCTCTCGTCCAGCGGGCCCGTGGCGCTGGCGGCAATGCCGCGCTTGTCGTAGCGCAGGCTGGCAAAGCCGGCACGGGCCAGGCTCTCTGCCAGCAGGCGCAGGCTGTTGTTCTTGCCGGGCAGGGCGGGGCTGTTGCCATCGCGGTCTGTCGGGCCCGAGCCCGAGATCAGGAGCACGACCAGCGGACTGGCTTCTTGACCTGCAGGCGGCCGCAACAGCGTGCCTTGCAGCATGGCGCCCGGGCGCTCCAGGCTGGCGGGCGATTCGAGCGACTCGGGCTCGGCGGCCCTGGTGGCCGGAGCCGACAGCAGTGGCATCAACAGAAGGGCGGGGATCGTCAGGCCCAGTAGGCGTCGGCTAGACAGCACGATAGGTTCTCCAAGCAAGAAACTGAGGTCAGGCGGCTCACAGCTGGGAAGCCAGGTCGCGAAGATCGGCCGCCGTGTAGTCAACCGCCACCGTCGGGGCCGACTCGCCGCGGCCGGGGCCCGCCTCGTCGGGCCGCGCCACATGGGCGGTCCTGAGTCCAGCCGCAGAGGCCGCCTCCAGATCCGAGGAATGCGCCGCCACCATCATCACCTGCTCGCGATGCAGGTCCAGCGCCGCCACTGCGTGCAGGTAGACCGCAGCCTTGGGCTTGTAGTCGCGCGCCAGCTCGGCGCCGAGGATGGCGTCCCAGTGCCAGCCGTTGCGGCGCGCCAGGTCGACCATCAGCGAGATATTGCCGTTGGAGCAGGGCGCGATCAGGAAATGCCGGCGCAGCGCCTGCAGGCCGGGGCCCACGTCGGGCCAGGCGTCCAGTCGATGCCAGGCCAGGTTGAGCTGCTGGCGCGTGGATTCGTCCAGGCCTTCCAGGCTGAGCCGTTCCAGCACGATGTCCAGGTTGCGGCGGTGCAGACGGTCCAGCTTCTGGAAGGCAAGCCGGCCGCTGCGCACTTCTTCCATGGCGCCCTGGTATTCGCCGCGCCAGGCGTCGGCGAAGCCCTCCCAGTCCAGCTCATGGCCCAGCGGCTGCAGCAGCTGTCGCGCCTCGCGGGCGATGCTGCTGCGCCAGTCCACCAGGGTGCCGAAGACGTCGAAGATCAGCGCGCGTATTGGTGCTTGGCTCATGCGAATCGCTCCTTGTCGTTCAGCGACGGGGCGGTGCCAGGCTGGCGCCGCGCACCTCGAAGGCCACCGTCTGCAAGACCTGGCCCCGGGTGTCCAGCAGGGCCAGCTGGTGGCGGCCGGGCATGGGCGCCCAGCGCATCTTGGTGCCACGGCCCAGCAGCTTGCCATCGAGTTTCCACTGGCCGGCCTCGCCTTCGAACACGATGCGCTGCGCGGCCGGCGGAATGTCGGGGTCCAGGGCGTAGATGGCGCCGTCGCGCGGATTGGCGATGCCGCGCAGCGGCTGCTCGGCCGGCGCAACCCGGGCCAGCTCGGTACCGCGGACGAACCATTCCTGGCGCGCCGGCTCGGCCTGCGCGCCCTCGAAGCGCACCAGCTGCTGCGACAGCAGACCGGCCGGTGGCTGCGGCGCGCGGGAGACCCGCTCGCGCTGCAGCTCGCGCATCAGCCGGGCCCAGACCGGTGCCGCGCCGCTGACACCCGAGACCTGGTGCATGGCCTCGCCGCCGGCATTGCCGACCCAGACGCCCACCGTGTAGCGGTCGCTGAAACCCAGGCACCAGTTGTCCCGCATGTCCTTGCTGGTGCCGGTCTTGACCGCGGCCCAGCCGCCGGTGGCCAGCAGACTGTCCAGGCCGAAGGTGAGGGCGCGGGCGTTGTTGTCGGCCAGGATGTCGCTGACCACGAAGCTGCTGGCGGCATCGGCCACACGGCGCGCCGGCATCACAGCGCTGCCCGGCAGCCGCACCGGGCGGTAGAGGCCGCCGTTGGCCAGCGCGCGGTAGGCGTTGGCAAGCCTGATCAGGCTGACCTCGGCGCTGCCCAGGGCCAGCGAGGCGCCGTAGTAGCTGCCGCCTTGCGGCAGGTCCAGGCCCAAGGCATTGAGCCGCGCGGCCAGCGGGTCGGCGCCCAGCATCGCGCCCACGCGCACGGCCGGGATGTTGAGGCTGTTGCCCAGGGCGGCCCGGGTCGAGACCCAGCCGCGGTAGCCGCGGTCGTAGTTCTGCGGCAGGTAGAGGCCAGCGGCGGTGCTGATCTGGGCCGGTGAATCGTCCAGCAGGCTGGCCGCGGTGATCAGCTTCTTCTCCAGCGCCAGCTGGTAGACGAAGGGCTTGAGCGTGGAGCCCGGCTGGCGGCGGGCCAGCACGCCATCGACCTCGGCCGCGTTCGACAGTTCGGCGCCGCTGGAGCCGACCCAGGCCAATATCTCGCCGCTGGCGTTGTCCAGCACCACGACGGCGCCGTCCTCGACATTGCGGCCCTGCAGCTCCAGCAGCTGCTGGCGCAGGGTCTGCAGGGCGAGGCGCTGCAGGCCGGCGTCCAGCGTGCTGCGCTGCTCGTTGGGTCCGTCCGGCTTGAGCGCGAGGCGGGCGTAGTGCGGCGCCAGCTGTTCGCCGGGCAGCGGTGGCGGCCGGCGGGCAAAGGCTGCGGCGGCCTGCAGCTCCAGGCCGGGGCAGTCGCTTGTCTTCTTCGCCTGCTGCTGGGCCAGCAGGGCGCAGGCACGTTGCGAGACGGCCGCCACCTTGGCGTTCGGTGCCCGCAGCAGCGAGGCCAGCAGGGCGGATTCGCGGGCATCCAGCGCGGCCGGGCTCTTGTCGAACAACAGCCGCGCCGCGGCCGGCACGCCGACCAGTTCGCCGCGCAGCGGCACGCGGTTCAGGTAGGCCTCGAGGATCTGCGCCTTGCTCCAGCTTCGCTCCAACTGCTGGGCGATGACGGCCTGGCCCAGCTTCTGCATCGCGCTGCGGCCCTGGCGCGGGCGGGCCAGCCCCTGGTCGATCAGGCCGGCCAGCTGCATGGTCAGCGTGGAGGCGCCGCGGGTGCGCTCGTTCCACAGATTGCCCCAGGCGCTGGCGGCGACCGCGCCCCAGTCCACGCCGCTGTGTTCGTAGAAATGCTTGTCCTCGCTGAGCAGCAGTGCATGCAGCAGGGCCGGCGAATAGTGCTGCAGCGGCACCCAGGCCAGCGTGCGGTGCTGCTTGTCCAGGCGCAGCGTCTGCAGGGGCTGGCCGTGGCGGTCCAGCAATTGCAGATCGGAGACCCGATGCGCGCCACGCACCTGCTCGAAGCTGGGCAGGGCGGCCGAGGCTTGACCCGCGGCCAGGGCCAGCGTCAGCAGCGCGTCGCGCAGGGGCTTCAAGGCGCGACCTCCAGCGCGGCGTTCGGGAACTCGCCGAAGCGGTCCGGCGCATACAGGGCTTCGACTCGCGTCACCGGCAGTTGGAAGCGGCCGGCGCTGTTCAGCCGTATCGTGTACTCGACCACATGCCGGCCGCGCGGCAGGTAGGCGTAATAGGCGCGCCAGGCCTCGAAGGCGCGCTCCTCGTAGGCCAGCCAGCCGCTGCCCTCGCGTTTCTCGCCCTGCGTTGCCATGGCGGAGTCGCGGCCCGAGCCGGTGCCCAGGTGGCTGGCGCCGGCCGGCACCGGGTCGTTGACGACGACCCAGCTCATGTCGGCCGCGGCCTCGATCTCGAGCCGCACCCGCATCAGGTCACCGCGACTCCAGCTCCCCTTGGTCTTCTGTTCGACGGCCTGCACGCTGCGCGTGATGCGGTAGCCGGCATTCAGCGGCGCGGTGACGGGGATGGCGGCCAGGCTCTGTATCGTCAGCCAGGGCTTGCCCGTGCCTTCCTGCTTCAGCTGCAGCGGCGCCGCCTGCTCCGGCCAGGCCAGCATCAGCGAGCCGCCGTCGGGCTGCTTGTTCCAGTCGAAAGCGCGCTGTTGCGAGCCCAGTGCTGCCAGGCTGCGGCCGGTGGTCTTGGCCGATTCGAAGCGGGCCGAGAACTTCTCCAGCGCCAGCACGCCCCAGAGATTGGCCACCGTGGTGGACCAGGCACCGCGCTGCTGGCGTGCCAGATTGCCCTGCACCAGGCGCGGCAGCTCGGTCTTCCAGGCCGGGTCGTCCAGCACCGCGAGTATCAGGCGCGAGGCATTGGCGTCCGGGCTTTCCATCAGCCACCACCAGGCGTCGCCGTCCTCGTTGACGAAGCGCAGCGTCGAGCCGGCGTAGTTGATGCGGCTGCGCAGCTGGGCCTGCGCTTCGGCCACTTTTGCCTCGCGCTGTGCCAGGTCCGGCAGGCGGCGGACCAGGTTGAGCCAGTCGATCAGGGTGGCGGTGGACCAGCTGTTGATGCGGCCGGCGTCCACCGTGGCCAGCAGGGCCGGCTTGGCGCGGCCGTAACGGGCCAGCGCTTCCAGCGCGGCGATGCGGCGCGCATCCTCGTCGACCCGCGGCGACCAGAAGCGGCGCTGGATGCGGCCCTCGACGAAGCCCGCCAGGCCGTCCAGCATGCGCTGCCTGGAAGCCTCTGGCAGGGGGCGGCCCGACTCGTGGGCCACGGCCAGCAGGTGGGCGGTCAGGCGGTCGCTGCCATGGGGTTCCCGGCTCGCATCGGGCGGGAAGTAGTTGGCCAGGCCGTCGCTGTCGAGGTAGGTGGGCAGCTTGGCCATCAGCGCCTGCCAGGCAGCGTCGTCATGCAGGGCCAGGGCCTTGGAGCTCTGCTGTTCCAGGCAGGTGTAGGGATAGGTCTCGAAGTAGCGCCTCAGGCCGGGCAGGGCACCCGACAGCCGCGGCTGCAGGCCAATCTGCAGGCCGCCGCGCTTGATGCCGTTGGAGGCCAACGCGTCGGCCGGCGCGGCGACCGGAATGCTCAGCGGCGCATCGAGCTGCTGCAGCGTGTTCTGCAGCACCCGCACCGGCACGGCGGTCTGCACCAGCTGGCTGAGCTTGATCCTGTCCTTCGCTGCACCGCCCTGCTCGACGGCCTCGCCCTCCCAGGCGATGCTGAAGGCACCGGCCGGCACCTCGACCGGCCAGCTCAGCTCGCGCGCCGCGCCGGCCGCGAGGCTCATTTCCTGCGTCGGCAGGTTCAGCGGGCTGCGCGCGATCTCGCCGTTGGCGGCATTGCTGTTGGCCGTGCCCTTGAGTGCGACCTTGAGCTTCATCTCGCGGCTGCTGGCGTTGCGGACCGTGATCTGGGCCTGCAGCTTGTCGCCCTCGCGCACCAGCGGCGGCAGGCCCGACAGCATTTGCAGGTCCTGGCTGACCCGCACCACGGCATGGCCGCTGCCGAAACGCTGGCTGCCGGCATCGGCCACGGCCACCAGGCGGAAGCTGGTCAGCGAGTCGTTCAGCGGCACCTCGATCTGGGCCTCGCCCTTGGCATCGAGGCGGATCTGCGGCTTCCAGAGCAGCAGCGTGTCGAACAGCTCGCGCGCCGACTTGCCGCCGCCGCCGCCCGCGGCGATGGCCTTGCGGCCGTAGTGGCGCCGGCCGACGATCTCGCCCTGGGCGGTCGAGGTCTCGACGCTCAGGGAGCGGTTGCGCAGCATGGCAGGTAGCAGGTCCCAGCTCGAGTTGTCGCGCAGGGCCAGCAGACCTTCGTCCACAGCGGCGAAGGCCAGCTCGGCCTCGGGCACCGGTTTGCCGTCCTGCGTGACCTTGATCCTGGCCTTGACCACCTGGCGCACGCCGTACTGCGGCTGGTCGCTGATCACCTCGACCTTGAGCGCATGGCGCGCCAGGCCCACCTCGAAGGCGGCGATGCCCAGCTTGTGGGCCGGCTTGCCCAGGTCGACCATGGCGGTCGGCGGCTGGTAGTCGCCGGAGGCGCGCCAGTCGCGCCACCACTGCGCCGGGCTGCGCCAGCCCCAGGTGAAGAAGGAATACCAGGGCACGTCGCGGATGCGGCCGCGCAGGGCCAGCACGCTGACGTAGACATTGGGCGACCAGTCGCGCGCCACCGGCAGCTCGATCACCGGATCGCGGCCGCGCAGCGTCATGAGCTTGGTTTCGACAATGCCTTCGCGTTCGATGGCCACCAGGGCCGTGGCCTCGCGGAAGGGCATGCGCACTTGCAGCCGCGCGGTCTCGCCGGGTTCGTAGCGCTTCTTCTCGGGGATCAGGTCGATGCGGTCGTCGTTGTCCTGGGCGAACCAGAGCTCGCCCTGGCGCGTCACCCAGATCGAGCTGGCGGCCTCGCTGGCATGGCCTTCGGCGTCCTGGGCGCGGGCGATCAGCTCCACCTGGCCCGGCGTGGTCAGCTTGGTTTCGCAGCTCAGCCGGCCCTGGGCATCGGTGCTGCCCGAGCAGAGCTCGCCCAGCTCCTTGAGCTCCAGCTTGTTGTCATAGGCATAGAAGCCGCCGACCATGCGCTTGCGGCTGGACAGCCATTGCTGCTGGCGCGCCCGCACGACGATCTTCTGGCCGGCCAGCGGCTTGCCGTCGAGATTCAGCGCCAAGGCCTGGAAGCGGAGCTGGTCGCCATTGCCGACCCAACTGGTGGCGCGCAGGCCGGTGATCACGCGGGCCGGCCACAGCGGCAGGCGGCGCGATACGGTCTGCTGCTCGCCGTTGGGGTCGCTGTAGCCAAGCTCGACCAGCAGCTCGCTGGGCCGCTGGATTGACGGCAGCTTGGCAATCGTCAGCTGCGCGGCGCCCTGGGCATCGGTGACGGCAGTCTGCTTGTCCACCACCAGTTTCGCTTCCCGCTGGCTGGCGTCGGGCTCATCGCCTTCGTCATCCATGCGGCGTTCGCTGCGCGGTGGCTCGAACGTGAAATCCTCGTAGCCGGCAAAGCCGCCTTCGCGTGGCCGCAGCAGGGCGCTGAGCTTGAGTGGCGCGCGGGCCATGGGGCCGCCGGCCATGAAGTTCAGCTGGGCGCCGAGCTTGATCTCCTTGGGCGCGGCGGGCAGCTGGGCCGGCGGGTTGAGCCGCGCATCGACCAGCGGCACGCGGAACTCCTCGACCCGGAAGCCGCCGCTGACCCAGCTGTGGTCGCCGCTGCCGCGCAGCTCGATGCGGTAGGTCCCCAGCTTGGCGGCCGGCGGTATCTGCCACTGGCTGGCGGCAAAGCGGCCCTGGCCCTGCCAGCTCAGCGGTTGCTCGTATTCCTCGCCGCTGCCTTCATGCGTGATGCGGAGCCTGGTGGGCAACTGCTCGGGCTTGGCCAGGGCCAGGCCCTGGCCGGTCTCCAGGCGGAAGAAATGCTTCATCGAGACCGTCTCGCCGGCGCGCAGCAGCGGGCGGTCGAGCACGCTGTGGGCCCGCACGCGGTCCTCGCCCCAGAAGGCGGTTGGCACATTGAAGCGCCAGCTCTCTATGCCGCGCTGCCAGCTGGTGAACAAAAAGGCCAGCTCGCCGCCGGCGCGGGCCGTGACGAACAGGCCCTGGTCGGCCGGGCACTGGTTGTCCCAGCCCCGATGCGGCAGGGACTGGGCTATGCGGGCCAGGCCCTGGGCATCGCTGCGGCCGCGCCAGACCGGCGTGCCATGGCAGTCCATCACGGCGATGTCGGCATTGGGGACGGGCTGGGCGCGGTCCAGCGTGGTCACCCAGGCCAGGCTGCTCTCGCGGCCCAGCTTGAAGTGCAGGCCCAGGTTGGTGACCAGCACGCTGGTGCGCACATACATGGGCGCGGCCGGCTCCAGCAGCGAATCGCCGAGGCGCTGCGAGCGCAGCTCCAGCACATGGAAGCCCGGCTCGGCGACCGGCACCCCAATGACTTCGAAGGGACGTGGGTCGCCGCCCTGCAGCTTGGGCAGGTCCAGGCGCCGGGCGGACTTGGCCTCCAGCATCGGCGCCTTGCGGCTCTCGTACTCGCGCTGGTCCAGCTTGCGGATACGGGCATAGGCCTTGAGCAGCTCGGCGTCGCTGCTGTCGAAGCGCTGCATCAGCAACTGGCCGCCCGGGGCGCCGGGACGCAGGTCGCCCTGCACATGGCGCAGCGTCAGCGGCACCAGGGCCGGGCCCTCGGCCTCGCGCTCGATGATGCCGAAGGTCCCGGCCGCGAACTTGGCGATGGGCGGGGCCACGCCGGTGCGCACGGTCAGCGGGAACATCGAGGCATTGGAGAGCGGCCGGCCCGAGGCGTCCTTGAGGCCGGCCGGCAGGATCAGCTGGAAGCTGGTGTTGTCCGGCAGCGGCGTGGGGAAGCTCAGGCGCT
Source organism: Pelomonas sp. SE-A7 (assembly GCF_030345705.1). Classification (NCBI taxonomy): domain Bacteria; kingdom Pseudomonadati; phylum Pseudomonadota; class Betaproteobacteria; order Burkholderiales; family Sphaerotilaceae; genus Roseateles; species Pelomonas sp. SE-A7. The sequence continues at coordinate 2,740,659 of NZ_JAUASW010000001.1, read as the reverse complement.
GCAGTTCGTCGCGGGACTCTTCGTCCTTGGGCGCCAGCGCGGCAATCTCGGCACCGCCGCCGGCCGGCTTCAGCCGCGCCTTCAGGGCCAGTGCGCGGTTCACCGGTTCGCTGAAGGACAGCGTCATCGGCAGGATGGGCATGCAGGGCGCGTCGGCCCGCTCGCGCTGGCAGCTGAAGTCGGCGATCAGCGGCTTGCGCACCTCGTACTGCAGCCGCTGCTCGGCACGGGTCTGCACCGCAGGATTGAGCGCGGCGGCAATGCCGCGGCCCCAGATGATGCGGATCTTGGCGCCGCTGGGCAGCGGGCGCTGGCAGGCCAGCAGCAGCCATTCGCCCTGGCGCGCTTGGGCGCCGTACAGGCGCTGGGTCTTGAGCGCCGCATCGCGAGCCGCGGCGCTCTGCACTTGCGCCGGAATGCGTTCGCCAATGCCCTCGGCCTCGCACCAGATCCTGCCCGGCAGGCTGGCCGGGTCGGGCGCGCCGCTGACGCGCAGCAGGAACTGCTGATCCTCCTCGATGCGGTCGCCGTTCCAGGGCCGCGAATCCAGCAGCTGGGGAGCGCCCAGCTGGAAACGGAACTCGCGTGGGCCGCTCCAGTCCGGCCCGCTCTTGAAATCAGGCTTGAGCGCGATCCGGCAGGCGGCGCCGGCCGGCAGCGGCTGGTTCAGCTCGAACAGCCATTCGCGCTCGCTGGCCCAGCGGCCGCTGCCCTTGGCCTCGACTGCGCCTTCGCAGCGCAGCTCGGCCGGATCGGCCTGGCGCAGGTCGCCCAGCGGCACGACCGCCTCCGTGAACTGCAGCCGCAGCTGCGTGGCCTGGGCCACCTCGCCGCTGGGACTGGCCGTGCTGACCGACACCGCCTGCGCGGCGCCCGTGGCCAGCAAGGCGGCCATGGCGAGCCAGCCTCTGATGCCGGCCCTGTTCTGCTCTTGATTCATCCGACTCTCCCCGGGATCGGGAGAGTCTAGGGCCTGCCTATGTCAGTCCGGCATCCAGAGCAGGGCCAGCGACAGGCCGGCGCGCAGGCTGGCTTCGCGCAGCGCGGTATCGGCTTTGGGCAGATGCAGCCGGCCCGCGGTCGTGTCTATGGCGGCTTGCGGCTTGCCGTCCTGCGCCAGCAGATAGCCGCTGGGCGTGCTGAGCGGCATCATGGTGCCGCTCAGCCGGTAGACGGCCAGCACCTGGAACTTGCGGCCGTCCTGCAGCGCCAGCTCGCCCATGGGCATGGGCTCCATGCGCGGTGCCGGCGGGTCGGTCAGGGTCAGCGAGGCCTGCGGGCTCAGCTCGCAGCGGATCTGCATGGGCTTGGTCGCCGTGACGCCCAGCAGCTTGATCTCGTGCCGGCTCAGCGAGCAGCGGCTCTCGCCCTCACCCAGCGTGTAGCGCAGCGCGGACTTGTCCTTGGCATAGACGTCGAACAGGTCCAGCCGGCTGGCGCTGCGCTCGTAGCGCAGCAGGCGGCCGTCGATCTGCAGCTCGCCCTTGCGCCAGCCGCCCAGCTTGCCGAGCGGCAGCGGCTCGGTGGCGTCGAGCAGGTCCTGCGGCAGCAGGGTCGAGGCGGGTTTGACCACGCCGGCGCAGCCGGCCAGCAGGGCAGCACTCAGGGCCAGCAGGGGAATCGTGTACTTCATGGCTTGGGGCGGTTGGAGGAGCGGCGATTCTGCGGATCGGTGCGGCGGCTCCCGGTGGTCATGCATGACTTGTGGCTCTCAGGCCTGCATGAGGTCGATCAGCTCCTTGACGAACTCCAGCGCCTCCTCCGGCGTGGCGAAGTAGTACTCGCCGCCAAGGTCGGCGATGTCGCCGTCGGGCCCGCGGTGCACCACCGACCAGCCCTCGGCCCCGCCGCCTATGGCCAGGATGCCGAAGGCGCCGGGCGCCAGTTCGCGGGCGGTGCCGGCGGTGACGAAGATGTCCTTGCCCTGGTGGCAGTGGTAACGTTTCAACTCTTTGGATCCGGCAAGAAAGAAGCGGCAAAAAATGAAGGCAATCTGGAACGGCGTCGTGATCGCCGAAAGCGCAGACACCGTCGTGGTCGATGGCGACCACTACTTCCCCGCCGAGTCGCTGAACAAGAACTACCTCAGCTTCAGCAACCACCGCTCCAGCAGCTGGAAGGGCCAGGCGCATTATCAGAGCCTGTTCGTCAACGGGGAGCTGAACCCGGACGCGGTCTGGAGCTACCCCGAGCCCACTGAAGCCGCCGCCGAGCTCAAGGGCCGCGTGGCCTTCTGGAAGGGCGTCCAGGTCATCGACTGACTGGAACGCCTCGGGGCCACAATGCCCAGTAGCGCAGCGGCTGCTTGATCTTCATCGCCGCCGCTTCGGCTTCGCTGCCCCAGCCAGTGAAGAAGTCGGCCCGCACCGCGCCGACGATGCCGCCTCCGGTGTCTTGCGCCATCACCAATCGGCGCGTGCCGGCATCGCCGCCGTCCATCCACAGGGCCGTGCCGTAGGGGATGGAGTTCTTGTCCACGGCCACCGAACGGCCCGGCGTCAGCGGTACGCCCTGGGCGCCGCGGGGACCGATACCGGCGTCGCGCAAGGGCTCCTCGCGGAAGAACACATAGCGGGCATTGGCCCACATCAGCTCGTTCAGCCGCTGCGGATTGCGCCTGGCCCAGTCGCGCACCGCGGACCGCGGCGCGGCCGGTCCGTCATTCCACTCACCGATCAGCACCAGCGAGCGGCCGAGCGGCGTCAAGGGCTGGTCGTTGTGGCCGGCAAAGGCCAGGCGCAGCCAGACCGGCTCGGTGCCTTCGGCATCGACCAGGCGGGCCCGGCCCGAGCCCTGCAGCTGCAGGATCTGCAGGTCGATGGCGTCTTCCAGGTAGACCAGGGTCTTGTAGCGCGAGGGCTCGCTCTCGATCTGCTGGCGCGTGAGGTAGGGCCGGCGCTGCATCAGGTCGGCTGGCGCGGCCAGCACCGGCACGGTGAAGCGCGCGTCCTTCTGGCGCCGCACCTGCAGCTCGGGCTCGAAGTAGCCGGTCAGTTGGCCCTGCGGCTCGCCGTCCAGACTCTCTATGCGCCAGGGCCGCAGCTCGCTCATCAGCCAGGCGGCGGTGGCCAGGTCGTCGCCGGCTTCGGCCAGCAGGGCGCGGGCGCAGACGGCCGACCAGCCGGCCGCGGGCTTTTCGCAGGAGCGCAAGAGCGCCGGCCACAGCTCGGAGGCGCGGTCGCTGCCCCAGCCGGGCAGCTCGGCCCAGTCGGACTCGACCCAGCGCGAGCGCTCGCGCAGCTGGACCGGGCGGTCGTTGCTTGCCACCGGTATCGGCGATTTCGGGATGGGCGGGAGCACCACCGGCGAGGAAGCGCAGCCGGCCAGCAGACCTAGAATGGCCGCCGCCATCCACCAAGCGTCGTAGCGCGTCTTTTTCTTCATGGGTATCGTCTTGCTGGAAGCGCTGGGCGCGCTGCTGCTGCTGGTCTTCATCGTCTGGTGGACCATGTTCTCGGGCCGCAAGGGCGGCGAACGACGCGACGAGAGCGACGACAGCAACGACAAGCCCTGAGCCATCACTCGCCCTTGGGCGGCAGGAAGAAGCTGCGCGGATCCTCGCGCAGCCGGCGCCAGATCGCGGCCTGCACCCGCGAGCGGTCGGCCACCTGGATGCCGCGGGCGCGCAGCGCCACCAGCAGGGCCAGCGCAAAGCTGACGCCCAGGTTCAAGAGGCCTATGAAGGCAATGGTCGGCAGGCACCACCAGAAGGCCGGCGTCCTGAAGATCTCCAGGCCCAGGGCACCGACGGCAGCGGTCAACTGTCCGGTGGAAAGCGTCACGTGCCGCACCTCGATGGGCAGGCCGAAGAAGGCGCAGAACACCGGCACCAGGCCCAGCATCAGGCCCAGCGAGACATTGGCCGCCAGGCCCGAGATATTGGACCGCCACCAGGCGGCCCAGCGCTGGGCCCGCGCGGCACCGAGCCGGGCGATGAAGCGCGGGTTCCAGGCGATGGCGCTGTCCAGCCGGTAGAACACGAACCAGTTCTCGACCCAGCCGGCGATCAGGCTGGCCAGGAACAGCAGCACGCCGGTGAAGGCGGCGAACAGCACCGAAGGCCCCAGCAGCTGCAGCGAATGCAGCACATAGGCCGCGTCCTTGGGCCCCACGGCCGGATGGCCGACCAGGCCCCAGGCCAGCCACTGCACGAGCAGCACCACCGGAATCACCGCCAGCAGATTGCCGGCGATGCCGGCGAACTGCGAGCGCAGCAGATGGGCCACCTCGTCGACAAAGCCCTGCAGGCCCTCGTCGCTGGCGATGTCGCGCAGCTTGTGGGCCATGGCCGGCGCCGTCATGGCCGGCTGCTTGGTGGCCACGGTCCAGTGCATCAGGTGGATCAGCACGAAGCTCAGCGCGTAGTTGGTGCCGGCGGCGAAGCCGGCCCAGAAGGCCGACAGCGTCAGCGCACCGAGAGCGAACTTGGCCAGCGTGGTGCCGCCTATCACCGCACCGCCGGCGGCCGCGCGGCGCAGCATGTCGCGGTACTCGTGCGCATCGCGGGTGATGTAGTGCTCGCCGGTCTCGGCGCTGCGCTCGGCCACCTTGCGGGCCAGCAGCGCGTAGTGGCGCGAGAACAGCGTGCGCAAGCTGCGCCGCTCGTGGACCACGCGCACCAGGCCGGCCACTAGCTTCAGGGTCTCGGCCGCCGGCGCCTCGGCCACCAGCAGGTCCAGCAGGGCCTCGATGCGGCGACAGCGTTCGATCAGCTGCTCGACCTCGAACATCAGGTCCACCGACACGCCCCAGGCCTCCAGGTGCTCGGGCACGCTGGCGGCCGCGGCGCGGCAGGCATCGAGCAGCACGCGCAGGTATTGAAGGGCCGGCAGCAGCGCCGCTCGGTCCTGGGCACGCAATGCCTCGGCGACTTTTTCCGCGGCAGCCGCGAGTTGAGCAAACGGTTGATGGGCCAGCAGCTCGGCGCTCATGCGCAGGCGCAGCGGCCCCGAGAGACCGGCCGCGCGCACCGCGCTGACGAGGATGGTCAGCGCCTGCAGCAGGGCTTCGCGGCCGTTGTCCAGGCGCGCGGCTTCGGCGAACAGCCTGCCCAGGCGTTCCAGCAGCGGCGCCTCCATGGCGAGCAGCCATTGCTCGTCCTCGGCTTCGGGGAACAGCAGGCCGAACAGCTCGCCCAGCTCGCGGGTCTCGACCGTGCCCGGCAGCAGGCGCAGCCGCACCCGGAGGCCGACCTCGCTCCACAGCGCCATCCGCGAAGCAAAGCCCACGTCGGCGAACAGGCCCACGGCATCAAGCTCCCGCCAGGTGGCGGCCAGCAGGGCCGAGACCTGCGCGGCATGCTCGGGATGGCGGTCCAGCACATTGAGCAGATGCGTCAGGCGCAGCAGCGGCAGCGGGCGTGAGCCGTCGGGGCGGGGCAGGCCATCGCCGCTGGCCTTCAGCGGCGCGTGGCGCAGCCATTCGAGCAACCGGGCCAGCCACAGATTGCGGCCCGCGAGCGAGGCCTTGGGGTCGGCCGCATTGAGCAGCGCGGTCAGGTCCCAGGCGCCTTGTCCTGCCATCCTGTGCGCGCCCCGGCTCAGTGCAGGCTGGCGCTGTCGGCCAGCAGGAACTCGGGCACCTCGGCCCAGAAGATCTCGGCCTGCTCGGTCACGCAGAGGTAGCGGCCCTTCATGCTGCCCTGCGGCGTGGCCAGCTGGGCCCAGCTGCTGTACTGGAACTGCTCGCCCGGCTGCAGGAAGGGCTGGTGGCCGACCACCGCCAGGCCGCGCACCTGCTGGACCTGGCCTTCGGTGTCGACGATGTCCCATTCACGGGCGATCAGCTGGGCGGCCACGTCGCCGCTGTTGCTGATGGTGATGGTGTAGCTGAAGGCCCAGCGGCCCTGCTCGGAGTCGGTGTGCTCGGGCAGCGGCTTGACCGTGACCGTGCAGCTGAATTCAGGGGACGACATCGGCCCATTCTAGGGTGCGGCTTTCAAAGCCCCGGTATGCTCGCGCCGTGTCGTACCGCCTGCTGTTCTCCCTCTTCGTGGCAGCCCTTCCGATGATGGGCGCGGACCTGCATGCCCAGGTGCTGCGAACCGTCCAGCAGAGCAATTCGCTGGCCAAGTATTCGCCGCAGGACAAGGCCCGGCCGGGCATCTGCATGGAGATCCTGCGGGCGGTGGAGCAACAGGATCCGGGCCTGCGCTTCAGCGGCCTGGACCAGCAGGTGCCGTTGCGCCGAGTCGAGCTGATGCTGGGCCAGGGCGAGGTCGATGTGTTTTTCTGCCTGCTGCGATCCGCCCAGCGCGAGAAGCAGTGGCGTTATCTGCCGGTGCCGCTGTACCGCATCCAGCATGTGGTGGCCATGCGCCACGGCCCGGGCCCGGAGCCGCGCGAGCTGTCCGACCTGGTGGCGGCCAGCCGCCGCAAGCCGGTGGTCGTGACCCGCGGCACGGTGCTCGCGGCCTCGCTGCTGGAGGCCGGCGTACAGCTGGCCGAGGCGGCGTCCGACCACGAGGCCCTGCAGATGCTGATGCTGGGCCGCACCGACATGGTCTACGGCCAGGACCTGAACCTGCTGCGCAACATCCGCGAGTCGGGCCTGCAGGACAAGGTGCGTGTGGCCTCCACCGTGTTCAATGCCGAGAACCAGTACCTGGCCGTGGCCAACCAGGTGCCGGTCGAGACCGAGCAGCGCCTGCTGCTGGCGCTGACCAAGCTCTATGGCGACGGCCGGCTCAAGGCGATCAGCGAGCGCTACCGCTAGTCCGCGATGAAGGGCCGCCGCCTCACCTGGCTTGACCGGCTGAAAGCCTTCTGGCGCGCGCTGGCGCCGGGCCTGCATGACATCGAATGCACGACCGTGGCGCTGGACGAATGGCGCACCGAGCTGCGCTGGCGTGCGGCACCGCTGGTGTTCGACCGGCGTAGCAAGACGATCTGGGAGCGGCGCCGCCTGGTCGCCCGCTACGCCCAGGTGCAGGCGGTCGAGATCGAGCATCTGCGCGGCGACGATGCGCCCGACCATTGGCGGGTCAGCCTGGTGCACGAGAAAGGCCGCCTGCGGCTCGGCATGAGCCGCGACGATGCCGAGGCTTCGCTGGCGGCAGCGCGGGCCTCGGAACTCTGCGATGCGAAAGTGCGGCTGCGCTGAATGATGAGAAAGAACGGAGCATGAGCCTCAACGACAAGCTGTTCCATGCGCCCGGCGAGGCGCCCCGCTGCCACTGGTGCGCCGCCGCGGCCGACTGGCGGCCCTACCTGGACTACCACGACCGCGAATGGGGTTTCCCGGTGGCCGACGACCAGCGTCTGTTCGAGAAGCTGTGCCTGGAAGGCTTTCAGTCCGGCCTGTCGTGGCGGACCATCCTGGCCAAGCGCGAGGCCTTCCGCCAGGCCTTTGCCAGCTTCGATTTCAGGAAGGTGGCGCGCTTCGGTGAGGCCGATGTGGAGCGGCTGCTGCAGGACGCCGGCATCGTCCGCCACCGCGGCAAGATCGAAGCGGCGATCAACAATGCGCAGCGCGCGCTGGAGCTGGTCAAGGACGAGGGCTCGCTGGCCCGCTATCTGTGGCGCTTCGAGCCGCCGGCCACGGCGGATGTGCTGGGCCAGACCGAGACCGCGGCCTCCAGGGCCCTGTCCAAGGACTTGAAGAAGCGCGGCTGGAAGTTCGTCGGGCCGACCACCATGCATGCCTTCATGCAGTCCATGGGCATGGTCAATGACCATGCGGCCGGCTGCCGGGCCCGCGCCGAGGTCGAGACCGCTTTGCGCAAATTCAAGCGCCCATAAAATCGGCGGCTCATTTCTCCTCTCGCCCGAGCCCGCCATGAGCCACCGCATCGCCCCCAGCATCCTCTCCGCCGACTTTGCCCGCCTGGGCGAGGAGGTCCGCAACGTGCTGGCGGCCGGCGCCGACTGGATCCACTTCGACGTGATGGACAACCATTACGTGCCCAACCTGACCTTCGGGCCCATGGTCTGCGAGGCGCTGCGCAAGCATTCGGTCAAGCCCGACGGCACGCCGGCGCCTATCGACGTGCACCTGATGGTCGAGCCGGTGGACAGCCTGGCCCAGGCCTTCTGCAAGGCCGGCGCCGACCTGGTGAGCTTCCACCCGGAGGCCAGTCGCCATGTGGACCGCACCTTGCAGCTGATCAAGGCCGAAGGCAAGCAGGCCGGCCTGGTGTTCAACCCGGGCACGCCGCTGGACGTGCTGGACTGGGTGATCGACAAGGTCGACCTGGTGCTGATCATGAGCGTCAACCCCGGCTTCGGCGGCCAGAGCTTCATTCCCAGCGCCTTGAAGAAGCTGGAAGCGGCCCGCAAGATCATCGACAGGAGCGGCCGCGATATCCGCCTGGAGATCGACGGCGGCGTCAAGGTCGACAACATCCGCAGCATCGCCGACGCCGGTGCCGACACCTTCGTGGCCGGCTCGGCCATCTTCGGCAAGCCCGACTACAAGGCCGTCATCGACCAGATGCGCGCCGAGCTGGCGCGCTGATCAGTCCATCCTGAAGTTGCAGTCTTTCAGCGGCACGACCCGGGTCTTCTTGACCCATTTGTGGCCCAGGTACAGCAGCACGAAGGCGGGGATCGGCAGGTAGTTGCTGATGAAGTCGAACCAGCTGAACTGCTCGGCCTGGAACACCCAGGCATTGGCGCCGAACAGCACGACCAGGAACAGCACCAGGGCGGCCCAGGGGCCCCAGGGGTAGAACTTGGCGCGGAACTTCAGATCGCTCAATGGCCGGCCCTGGGCCACCCAGGCCTTGCGGAAGCGCAGGTGGCAGATCGCGATGCCCAGCCAGATCAGGAAGCCGGTCAGGCCCGAGGCGTTGTAGAGCAGCTGGTAGACCTTGGTCGCGCCGAACTCGCTGGCCAGGAAGGCCAGGGCGCCCACCAGGCCCGTGGCCCAGACCGCCGCCACCGGCACGCCGCGGCCGTTGAGCTGGCCGAACAGCCGGGGTGCCTTGCCGCTGTGCGCCATGGCGTACAGCATGCGCGAGGACACATAAAGCGAGGAATTGCCGGCCGACAGCACGGCCGACAGGATCACGAAGTTCATCAGATTGGCCGCATAGAAGCCAATCTTGGGCAGGTGCGAGATGACGATGGTGAACGGCGAATAGGCCACGTTCTCCTCGCCGCTGCGCAGCAGGTTGGGGTCGGTGAAGGGGATCAGGAAGCCGATCACCGCGATCGCGCCTATGTAGAACAGCAGGATGCGCCAGAACACCGAATGGATGGCCTTGGGCACGTTCCTGGCCGGGTCCTCGGTCTCGGCCGCCGCCAGGCCTACGCCCTCCGTGCCCTGGAACGAGAAGCCGGCGATCAGGAACACGCCCAGGATGGCCGCCAGGCCGCCCACGAAGGGCGCGCTCTTGCCGCTGGCCGCATCGGCCAGTTGCCAGTTCTTGAAGCCTATCGATTGCTGGTCGCCCAGCAAGCCGCAGATCATCAGCGCGCCCACGATCAGGAAGATGATGACCGTCGTGACCTTGATGCTGGCGAACCAGTACTCGGCCTCGGCATAGGCCTTGACCGACAGCAGGTTCAGCCCCATCAGCAGCACGAAGAAGCCCATGGCCCAGAGGCCGGCATTGCTGTCGGGGAACCAGAACTTGACGATCAGGCCACCGGCCACGAACTCGGCGGCCAGCGTGATCGACCAGCTGAACCAGTAGTTCCAGCCGAAGGCAAAGCCCAGCGAAGGATCGACGAAGCGCTCGGCATAGGCCTCGAAGGAGCCGGCGATGGGCAGCTGCGTGGCCATCTCGCCCAGCGATTGCATCATGCAGAACACGGCGATGCCCATGATGGCGTAGGCCAGCAGGGCGCCGCCCGGGCCGGCATTGGCAATGGCGCCGCCGCTAGCCAGGAACAGGCCGGTGCCGATGGCGCCGCCGATGGCGATCATGCTCAGCTGGCGGGCACCGATGCCACGCTTGAGTTCTTGCTGGGGGATGGCGTCCATCGGGGCCCTTTTGTGATGCTGTTCGCCCAAAGCGGGCCGGGCCGCCACTGTAGCGAAGTGGCGGCCCGGCCTGCCTGGGTGTTTACCTATTACGGATTTTCAATCGGCGGCCGCATGCGAGGTCATGTGCACTTCGGCCACCTCGCGAGTGTCCGGCCCCTTGCCGCTCCAGCGGTCCAGCGCCAGGTAGATCACCGGCGTGATGTAGAGCGTCACCGCCTGCGAAAGGATCAGGCCGCCGACCACCGCCAGGCCCAGCGGCTGGCGCAGCTCGGCGCCGGCGCCCAGGCCCAGGGCGATGGGCAGGGCGCCCATCAGGGCCGCCAGCGTGGTCATCATGATGGGCCGGAAGCGCAGGATGCAGGCCTCGCGGATCGCCGCGGCCGGGCTCATGCCGCCGTTGCGCTGAGCATCCAGCGCGAAGTCGATCATCATGATGGCGTTCTTCTTGACGATGCCGATCAGCATCACGATGCCAATGGTCGCGATGATGGTCAGGTCCATGCCGAACAGCTGCAGCGTGATCAGGGCGCCCACGGCGGCCGAGGGCAGGCCGGCCAGGATGGTGATCGGGTGGATGTAGCTCTCGTACAGCACGCCCAGCAGAACATAGATCACAGCCAGTGCCAGGCCTATCAGCAAGAGCTGGCCGGACTGCGAGTCCTGGAACACCGCCGCATCGCCGCCGTAGCTGGTGATGATGGAAGCGGGCAGGGCTATGTCCTTGCAGTAGGCCTCGATGGCCTTGGTCGCCTCGCCCAGCGGCGCGTCGGGCGCCAGGTTGAAGGACAGCGTGATCGCCTGCAATTGGCCCTGGTGGTTGATCGAGGTCGGGCCCAGTCCGCGCTGCACCGTCGCGAAGGCGCTCAGCGGCACCAGGGCACCGTTGCGGCCGCGCAGGTAGATCTTGTCGAAGGCGTCCTCGCTGCGGCGGTCGGCGTCGCTGGCCTCCATCAGCACCTGGTAGGTGTTGCTCTCGGCAAAGATGCTGGACACCTGGCGCTCGCCGAACGCGTCGTACAGCACCGAGCGCAGGTCCTGCATCTGCACGCCCAGCAGCGTGGCGCGTTCACGGTCTATCACCAGGTTGGCCTGCAGGCCGCGCAGCTGCGAATCGCTGGTCACGTCGCGGAACAGCTTGGTGTTCTCGCGCAGCTTGGCCTGCAGCTTGCTGGACCAGGCATTGAGCTCGCCGGCCGCCACCGCCTGCAGCGTGAACTGGTAGCGGCTCTTGCTCTGGCGGCCGCCCAGCTGCAGGTTCTGCACCGGCCGCAGAAAGACCTGCAGGCCGGGCACGGCGCGCAGGTCCTTGCGCAGGCTCTCGACCACCTTGGCCATCGGTGGCCGCTCCTTGCGGGGCTTCAGGTTGATGAACAGTCGGCCGGTGTTGGTGGCGCCCGAGGCCGTCGGTCCGCCGCCCACGCCGGCGGCCACGCTCAGCACGGCCGGGTTGGCCTTGACGATGGCCGCCGCCTGCTCCTGCAACACGGCCATGGTGTTGAACGAGGTGTCCTCGGCCGCCTCGGTGCTGGCCTGGATCTGGCCTATGTCCTCTTCGGGGAAGAAGCCCTTGGGGATGGCCATGTAGAAATAGACCGTGCCCACGAAGCTGGCGATGGCCACGGCCAGCACCACATGGCGCCGCTTGAGCGCCCAGTCCAGGCTGCGGCCGTAGGCGTCCTGCACGCGCTTGAAGGCGTTCTCGAACACCTGGCCCAGCCTGCTTTCCTGCGTGTGGTGGTGCGGCTTGAGGAAGCGGCTGCACAGCATGGGCACCAGGGTCAGCGAGACCATGGCCGAGACCAGGATGGACAGCGAGACCACCACCGCGAACTCGTGGAACAGCAGGCCGATCACGCCGGGCATGAAGAAGATCGGGATCAGGACCGCCACCAGCGAGATCGAGATCGACAGGATGGTGAAGGTCATCTCGCGCGCGCCGCGCACGGCCGCCTCGAAGGGCTTGGCGCCATCCTCGATGTGGCGGTAGATGTTCTCCAGCATCACGATGGCGTCGTCCACCACCAGGCCCACGGCCAGGGTGATGCCCAGGAGCGAGATGTTGTCCAGGCTGTAGCCCAGCGCATAGAGCAGGGTCAGCGCGCCTATCAGCGAGATCGGCAGCGACAGCGCCGGGATGGTGGTGGCCGCCACGCGGCGCAGGAAGATGAAGATCACCATCACCACCAGCACCACGGTCAGGGCCAGCGTGAAGTAGACGTCGTGCAGCGACTCGCGCACCGAGACCGAGCGGTCGTTCAGCAAGTTCATCTGCACCGAGGCCGGCATCTGGGCCTGGAAGCGCGGCAGCATGGCCTTGGCGGCATCCACCACCTTGACCGTGTTGGCATCGGGCTGGCGCTGCACGGCCAGCACGATGGAGCGCTCGCCGTTGAACAGGCTGAAGGCCTTGGTGGTCTCGATGCTGTCCTGGACTTCGGCCACGTCGCGCAGGAACACCGGTGCGCCATTGCGCGAGGCCACGACCAGGCCGCCGAACTCGCGCGCATTGCGCAGCTGCTTGTTGGCCTGGATGGTCAGCGTCTGGCGGTCGCCGTCCAGCACGCCCACCGGCGTGTTGGCATTGGCGCTGCGCACCGCGGCCTGCAGTTCTTCCAGCGTGAGGTTGCGCTGGGCCAGCAGGTCGTTGCGGACCTTGATGCGCACCGCATAGCGCTTCTGGCCAAAGATCGAGACCTGGGCCACGCCGTCGATGGTGGACAGCGCCGGGATGATCAGGTTCTCGGCAAAGTCGTTCAGCTCGGTGATGTTGATGGACGGCGAGGTCAGCGCCACCAGCAACACCGGTGCATCGGCCGGATTGACCTTGCGGTAGGACGGCGGCGAGGTCATCTCCACCGGCAGCGCGCGCAGCGAGCGGAACAGCGCCGCCTGCACGTCCACCGCCGCGGCGTCGATGTTGCGCGAGGGGTCGAACTCCAGCGTCACATTGGTCGAGCCCAGGCCCGAGCTGGACGAGATGGTCGCCAGCCCGGCGATGGTGGAGAACTGCTTCTCCAGCGGCAGGGCCACGGACGAGGCCATGGTCTCGGGGCTGGCGCCCGGCAGCGTGGCCTGGACGTTGATGACCGGCGTGTTGTAGGACGGCAGGGCAGCGACCGGGATCCTGCTCCAGGCCGCCAGGCCGGCGATCACCACCGAGATGTTCAGCAGCACGGTCATCACCGGCCGCCGGATGAACAATTCTGTCCAATTCATTTGGAAGCACCCGAAGCTGCAGCCACCGGTGCGGCTGGATTCAGCGCCGCCTGCTGGGTCTTCAGCGGCGTGCCCGGCCGCAGATTCTGCTTGCCGTCCAGCACCACCTGCTCGCCGGCCTGCAGGCCTTCGACCACCACCAGGTCGCCGAAGGGGTAGCGGGTCTGCACCGTCTTCTGCACCGCCGTCTTGTCCTCGGCCACCACATAGACCGAGCGCTCGTTGCCGCGCTGGATGATGGCGGCCTGGGGCACGACCACGGCGTCCTTGAGCGTGCGCAGCACCATCTTCACCCGCACATACTGGCCCGGCCAGAGCAGGTGCTTGTCGTTGCCGAAGTCGGCGCGCAGCTTGAGCGTGCCGGTGCTCGGATCGACCAGGTTGTCGACGAAGCTGACCCGGCCCTTGAGCGCATCGGCGTCTTTGCCGGCCTTGCCGCCGGCCGGGATCACCTGCGCTTCCAGGCCCTCGGCCTTGCTGCCGCGGGTGGCGGCCAGCACCGCATTGAGCTGGGTCTCGGGCACGACGAAGCTGACGCCTATCGGGTCCAGCTGGGCAATGCTGACCAGCGGCGTGGCGCTGGCATTGGCCTGCACCAGGGCGCCGGGCACGGCATTGACCATGCCGGCGCGGCCGGCGAAGGGCGCGCGCAGCTCGTTGTAGCTGAGCTGGACCTGGGCGGCCTGGATCGCCGCCTCGTCGGACTGCACCAGCGCGCGCTGGGCCTCGACATTGGCCAGCGCCGTGTCCACCGCGTTCTGGGCCACGAAGCCCTGGGCCTTGAGGTCCTCGGCACGCTTGAGCTGGCGCTCGGCATCGGCCAGCTGGGCGCGGTCGCGGGCCAGCTGGGCGCGGGCCTTCTCCAGGTTGGCGCGGTCGGCGCGGTCGTCGAAGCGGAACAGGGCCTGGCCCTTGCGCACCATCTCGCCGTCCTTGATCAGGCGCTCGCGCACCGTGCTGGTGGTCTGGGCCCGCAGGTCTACCGTGGCCAGGGCCGCGACCGTGCCGCTGGCCTCGATGCTGACCGGCACGTCCAGGGTCTTGGCCTTCCACACGCCCACCAGTTGGGGCGGAACTGCCTTGGCCGAGCCCGAGGCACCCGCCGCCGGTGCCGATGCGCCGGAGGCCGTGCCCTCCACGCCGTTGGCCCGGGTCTGTGTCCACCACCAGCCGACGCCGGCCACGGCGATCACGATCAGGGACAGGACCAGGGGCTTGCTGCGCATGCGAAGGCTTTCTTGTCTAGGGAACGACGGAACCGGGCAAGTAGCTTAGTTTCCGTCGTGACACCGAATATTGCGCGCCGGTGAAGCGCGGGGTTTCTTGGCCGCGCATTTGACGACAGATCAGCGCGGGTTCTGCAGAGCCAGGGCGAGCTGCGCCCCGACCCGGGCATTGTTCTTCACCAGGGCGATATTGGTGGCCAGGCTGCGGCCTTCGGTCAAGCTTTTGATCCGGGCCAGCAGGAAGGGCGTGACCGCCTTGCCGGTGACGCCCTGGGCCGCGGCCTCCTCGAGCGCGCGGGCCGTGATGCCGTCGATCTCGGCCTTGGGCATGGCTTCGTCGGCCGGCACCGGGTTGCTCACCACCACGCCGCCGGCCAGGCCCAGGCCCCATTTGGCGCGCAGGAAGGCGGCCTGCTCGGCGGCCGTGTCCAGGCGGAAGTCGCCCTTGAAGCCGCTGTCCGGCGTGTAGAAGGCGGCGAAGTTGTCCTGGCCCACCGTGACGACCGGCACCCCTTGCGTCTCCAGATACTCCAGCGTCAGGCCTATGTCGAGGATGCTCTTGGCCCCTGCGCAGACCACGGCCACCGAGCTGCGGGCCAGCTCCTGCAGGTCGGCCGAGATGTCGAACGAGGTCTCGGCGCCGCGGTGCACGCCGCCGATGCCGCCGGTGACGAAGACCTGGATGCCGGCCAGCTGGGCGCAGATCATGGTCGCGGCCACGGTGGTGGCGCCGACCTTGCCGCTCGCGATCGCATAGGGCAGGTCGCGGCGGCTGAGCTTGAGCGCGTCGCTGGAGCGGCCGAGCAGCTCCAGCTCCTCGCTGGACAGGCCGATGCGGATCTTGCCGCCCAGCACGGCGATGGTCGCCGGCACGGCACCGGCGGCGCGGATGATGTCCTCGACCTCGCGGGCGGTCTGCACGTTCTGCGGATAAGGCATGCCGTGCGAAATGATCGTGGATTCCAGCGCCACGATGGGCTGGCCGGCGGCGCGGGCCGCGGCGACTTCGGGCGAATAGGCAAGGTAATCGTGCATGGTCGTCTTCTTCATTCCAGGGTGGTGGGCGACAGCTCAGGGTGGACCGTGGCCGTGGTTTGCAGGGTCAGGGCGGCCAGGGCCAGACCCTGCTTGCAGGCCGCCTTCAGGTCGTCGGGCTCGCGGTCCAGGCCATGGCAGAGACCGGCCGCAAAGGCGTCGCCGGCGCCGGTCACATCCTGCACCTTGACCCGCGGCGCGGCGAGGCGGGCCAGGCGGCCATCGGCGCGGCTGTAGAGCACGCCTTCGCCGCCCAGGGTCACGACCAGCTCGCGCAGGCCGCGCTCGCGCAAGCGGGCCAGCGCCCGCTGGCGGTGCTCGTCGGTCCCAAGCGGCTGGCCGGCCAGCGCTTCCAGCTCGCCCAGGTTGAGCACCAGGCAGGACAGGCCGCGCAGGTCCTCGGGCAGCCGGGCCATCTTGGGTTCGGAGACGGCCACCAGCACCAGCGGCCGGCCCTCGGCATGCGCTTCCTCAAGCAGCAGGGCCAGGCTGTCGGCCGGCAAGTTGAGGTCTGCCACGCTCATCCGGGCCTGGGCGCGCTGGGCGGCCGTGCGGCGCAGGAAGTCGGGCGTCAGCTGCTCGGCCAGCTCCATCTGGGCCAGGGCCACCAGCATCTGGCCGTCGGCATCCAGCACCGCGGTGTAGCTGCCGGTCGAGGCCTCGGCCAGTTGCAGCGAGCCCTGGGTGTCCACGCCGGCCTGTTGCGCCTGGGCCAGCAGGCTGCTGCCGGTGGCATCCAGGCCGACGGCGGTCAAGAGCTGCACCGGCAGGCCCAGGCGGGCCAGGTTCTCGGCGATGTTGCGGGCCACGCCGCCCGGGCTTTCGCGCACCAGGCGGGCCGGATTGCTGGTTCCCGGCCGTATCGGTGACAGGCTGCACAGCTTGCGGTCGATATTTGTGCCGCCTATGCACAACAGCGGCGAGCGCTGCGGCAGGATGTAGGCGCGGCCCAGCAGTTGCCGCTCGCGGGTCAGCGCGGCAATATGGCCGGCCACCGCCGAGCGCGACAGGCCCAGGCTTTCGGCCAGGTCCTGCTGGCTGACGAAGGGGTTGCTGCGTATCAGTTCCAGCAGCTGCTGTTTCTTGCTCGACATGGCGGCGATTGTGCCGCCAATCTAACAATTGTTTTTCAACAGGGACATTTGTCCTTGCGGATTCAGGGAGTAAAAGAATGCGCATCCGACATGCTCTGGCCGTGCTCGGCCTGGTCCTCGCGGCGCCGGCGTTTGCCGGCGGCGGCAAGCTGCTGCTGACCGGCGGGGTGTCCACGGTCGAGGGCGCGGCCGGCGGCGGCTTGAGCCCCTGGGCCCTGACCGGCAGCTATGCCGCCCCCGGCGAATGGGGCGCCACCGCCCATGCCACCCGGGTCAGCACCCAGGACTATTCGCTCAATACCTATGGCGCCCTGCTGGCCTGGGACGACAGGCTGGAGTTCTCGCTGGCCCACCAGAGCTTTGATACCGGCGCCACCGGCACGGCCCTGGGCCTGCCGGGACTCAAGCTCAAGCAGGACATCTTCGGTGCCAAGCTGCGCCTGGCGGGCGATGCCATCGTCGACAGCGATTCGGCCATGCCCCAGATCGCCATTGGCTTCGAGCACAAGCGTGCCGACGCGGGTGGCCTGGCCGGCACGCTGGCCTCGCTGGGTGCGGCCAAGAGTGGCACCGACCTGTACATCAGTGCCACCAAGCTGCTGCTGCGCGAAGGCCTGCTCCTGAACCTGACGCTGCGCGCCACCAAGGCCAACCAGATGGGCCTGCTGGGCTTCGGCGGCACGGCCAGTTCCAGCTTGAGCCTGCAGCCCGAGGTCTCGGTGGCCTGGCTCCTCAATCGCACGCTGGCGATTGGTGCCGAGTTCCGCGCCAAGCCCGACAAGCTCAACCCCAGCGCCCTGGGCGCCGGCCTGCGCGAGGACGACTGGAAGGACTTGTTCATCGCCTGGGCGCCGAGCAAGCAGTTCTCGCTGACCGCGGCCTGGGTGGACCTGGGGTCCATAGTCCCCGCCGTCAAACCGAAGCGCCAGACCGGCGCCTACCTGTCGGCCCAGCTGGCGTTTTGAGGGAGCAGCACCATGAACCGCATCCGCACCGCCCTGCTGGCCCTCATGCTGGCTTGCAGCGCGCCGAGCTTTGCCGGCGATGACAGCCTCTACCGTGCGCTGGGCGAGAAGCCCGGCATCGAGAAGCTGATGATGGATTTCAGTGCCCGGCTGAAGAAGGACCCGCGCATAGGCAGCTTCTTCAAGGACACCAATCCCAAGGCGCTGGCCGAGCAGCTGCGCGACCAGGTCTGCGAGCTCAGCGGCGGCCCCTGCAAGTACGAGGGCGCCAAGATGAAGCCGGCCCATGCCGACCTGGGCGTCAAGCGCGGCGACTTCAATGCCCTGGTCGAGGTGCTGCAGCAGAGCATGGATGACGCCGGCATTCCCTTCGCCACGCAGAACAAGCTGCTGGCCCTGCTGGCGCCCATGCACCGCGACATCGTGACCCGCTGATCAGTCCCGCCTTCGCACGCTGCGCCAGACCAGCCAGCCCAGCAGGGCCGTGATCAGGGCTATCAGCAGCAGCACCAGCCAGAAGCCGTGGGCATGCTCGG
The DNA here is from genome assembly GCF_030345705.1 of Pelomonas sp. SE-A7. NCBI lineage: Bacteria > Pseudomonadati > Pseudomonadota > Betaproteobacteria > Burkholderiales > Sphaerotilaceae > Roseateles > Pelomonas sp. SE-A7. Next base: position 2,722,657 of record NZ_JAUASW010000001.1, on the reverse strand, counting down.
CCATGGGGATGCCGCCCACGTTCATGCCCATCAGGCCGGCGATCAGGTTGATAGGCAGGGCCAGCACGGTGACCATGGTCAGCGTGAACAGGCTGCGGTTGTTCTCCTCGGCCACGCGCGTGCCGGCCTCTTCCTGCAGGAGCTTGATGCGCTCCTGCAGCGAGGCGATGTCGCGCAGCACGACCGAGAAATCCTCGCTGGCCTGGCGCAGCCTTTCGGTGTCGGCCGGCGGCACCCAGGCGGGCGGATTGGCCAGCATCCGCATCAACGCGCTGGGTTCGGGCGCCAGCCAGCGCTGCAGTCTCACCATCAAGCGGCGAAGCTGGGACAGCTCGCCGCCATGGCGCAGAGCCTGGCCGGCCAGCACCGCGTCCTCGATGTCGTCAATGCGCTCGGTGGCGCGGCGCACGATCTTCAGAAGCTCCTCGGCCTGGTCGCGCAGCAGCTGATCCAGCAGGGCCACCGGCGAGGCCGGCTGCTCGCCGCGCTTGACCTCGGCGCGCAGCCGGTCCACCGAGCGCAGCGGCTGGCGCCTGCTGCTGAGCAGCAGGCCCTGGCGGACCAGGATCCACAGCGTGGCCAGGTCGTCGATGTCGAAGGAGAAATCGAAGCTGATGTCGTTGATGACCGCGAACAGGGCATCGCCTTCGCGCTCGATCCGCGAGGAGCGCGAGCCGGCGGCCAGGGCCTCGAAGAACTCCTCGGGCAGGCCCAGCTCGCGGCGCAGCCAGGGCTCGGCCCGGGCATGCGAGAGATTGATGTGCAGCCAGACATAGCCGCCGTCGGCGGTAGCGCCGCGCAGGCGGGCGGCGGCGGCTTCGGACGCCATCTCTTGCGCCGCCTGCCCCGGCAGGAACAGGTAGCCGCAGATCAGGCCGTTCTCGTCGGCGCCATAGCTGCCGCCGGCCCTGGACACATCGTTCATCGCGGCTCCGGCCTGGGAAGAAAGAAAACAGGGCGCCGATGCTAGCGGCCGCCCTTGGCGCCTTGATGACAGCGAGGGGCTCAGGCCTTGGCGCGCGGCTTGGCCGGTGCGGCCTTGCGGGCGACCGGCTTCTTGGCGGCGGCAGCCGGGGCGGCAGCCTTCTTCGGAACCGGCGCCTTCTTGACTGGCTTGGCCGGCTTGGCGGGCTTGACGGGTTTTTGATCGGCCGGCTTGGCCTCGGCCACCGGTTCGGCCTTGGGGCGGCCGGTCTTCAGGCTGGGCACGGCCTCCAGCGCCTTCAGCAGCGCCTTGTCGGCCAGGCCCTGCAGCGCGGCGATGCCGGCGCGCAGCAGCTCGCTCTTCTTGGCCGTGCGGCCCAGGCCGGTCAGGCGCTGCTTGAGCAGGTCGATGACCTCGTACTCGCCCTTGGGCATGGTGAAGCTGTCGCGCACCAGCTTGGGCTTGTCGGCCTTGGGCGGCTTTGCCGCGGCGGTGGCGGGCTTGGTCTTGGACATGACGGATCCTCTGTTCTGTGAAAACGGTATAAACAATATAAATCGTTTGAGGTCTGGATTTGATGACAGGCCCGGTCGCGATCCACGGGGTGCGTTACACCGACGGCTTTCAATGTGAACGTTGCGACAAGGGGATCAATAGCCTCGCAGCGCGCCCCTAAGCTCGGTCCACCGTCTGGAGTTCGAGTGATGCGGCCTGATACGAGCAAGAGTCTCAACCAGCCCCTGGGGGGCAATGAAATGCCGCGCTTCGGCGGCATCGCCACCATGATGCGTCTGCCGCTGGCCGCTGACACGCAGGGCCTGGACGCCTGCTTCGTGGGCGTGCCGCTGGACCTGGGCACCTCCAACCGCTCGGGGGCCCGCTTCGGGCCGCGGCAGATCCGCACCGAGTCGGTCCTGATCCGCCCCTACAACATGGCGACCCGGGCCGCGCCCTTCGATTCGCTGCAGGTGGCCGACATAGGCGACGTGGCGATCAACCCCTATGACCTGAAGGATTCGGTGCGCCTGATCGAGGAGGCCTACGACGCCATCGTGGCCAGCGGCTGCCGGCCCATCACGCTGGGCGGCGACCACACGATCGCCTGGCCCATCCTGCGCGCCCTGCATCGCCGCCATGGGCCGGTGGCCGTGGTCCATGTGGACGCCCATGCCGACGTCAACGACACCATGGGCGGCGAGAAGATCGCCCATGGCACGCCGTTCCGGCGCGCGGTCGAGGACGGGCTCTTGCAATGCGACCGGGTCACCCAGATCGGCCTGCGCGGCACCGGCTACCACGCCGACGATTTCGACTGGTGCCGCCAACAGGGCTTCACCGTGGTGCAGGCCGAGGCCTGCTGGAACCGCTCGCTGGAGCCGCTGATGGAGCAGGTGAGGGCGCGGGTCGGCGATGCGCCGGTCTATCTGAGCTTCGACATCGACGGGCTGGACCCTTCGTTCGCCCCCGGCACCGGCACGCCGGAGATTGCCGGCCTGACCGTGCAGCAGGGCCTGGAGATCATCCGCGGCCTGCGCGGGCTCAATCTGGTGGGCGCCGACATCGTCGAGGTCTCGCCGCCCTACGACCAGGCCGGCACCACGGCCCTGGTGGCCGCCAACCTGGCCTACGAGATGCTGTGCGTGATGCCCGGCGTGCAATACCGCTGATGCGCCGCATGTCCACCCCCGAGTCCGTTCAGAAACCGGTCCTGCCTTCGGCCTGCATCGAGGGTCAGCGCCTGAATTCCACCGCCATTCGCCTGCCCATCCATGCGGCGGCGAGCGGCGAAGTGATTGCCTGGCAACAGGTCGCGTCGCCCGATCAGATCGACCAGGCCGTGGCCAGCGCACGTGCCAGCCTGCCGGCCTGGCGCGACGCGCCGGTGGCCTACCGCGGGCAGCTGCTGGCGGCCGTCGCCGAGCGGATAGAGGCGCGGCGCAGGGTTCTGGTGCAGTGGCAGATGCAGGTCAACGGCAAGCCGCGCGCCGAGGCCGAGCAGGACGTCAGCGATGTCGCCGCCTGCTTCGCCTACTACGCCGGGCTTTGCCTGCAGTGCGATGCCTTTGCAGTCGAGCCCGTGGAGCTGCCCGATAGCTCGGTGTCGGCGCGGCGCGAACGCGTGGCCGTGGGCGTGGCGGCCCTGATCGTGCCCTGGAACTTCCCCATGGTCACCACGGCCTGGAAGCTGGCGCCGGCCCTGGCCGCGGGCTGCAGCGTGGTGCTCAAGCCCTCGGAGCTGAGCTCGCCGGCCGAGCAAGCGCTGTTCGAGCTGCTGGCCGAGGCCGGCATGCCGCCGGGCGTCGTCAACCTGGTCAACGGGGGCGCCGAGGTCGGTGCTGCCTTGGTTGCGAATGGGCAGGTCGACAAGATCTCCTTCACCGGCAGCACGGCCGTGGGCCAGCGCATCATGCGCGAGGCGGCCGGGGGCATGAAGCGCCTCACGCTGGAGCTGGGCGGCAAGTCGGCGCTGATCGTGCGCGCGGACGCCGACATCGCGCTGGCCGTGCAGCTGGCCGTGGCCGGCGCCTTTGCCAACGCCGGCCAGATGTGCTCGGCCACCTCGCGCATCCTGGTCCATGACGAGGTCTACCGCCGTTTCATGAGCGAGTTCGAGACCGCGGTGCGCGCGCTGGTCGTGGGCCCGCCTGGGCATGAGGCCAGCCAGATGGGGCCCCTGATCTCGGCGGCGCAATTGGCGCGGGTGCGGGCCCTGCTCGACCAGGGCCTGGACGCCGGTGCCCAGATCGCCTTCGCGGGCCGGGTGGCGGAGCGCGCGGACGACGGCTTCTTCATGGCGCCGGTGGTGGTGGCCGAGCCGCCGTCGGACAACGTCCTGTGGCGCGAGGAGGTCTTCGGCCCGGTGGCCTGCGTGCGCTCGTTCCGCGACGACGACGAGGCCCTGGCCCTGGCGAACGATTCGCCCTACGGCCTGGTCGCCACCGTCGTCACCGAGGACGCCGAGGCCGCCGAACGCTTCTCGACCGAACTGCGCGCCGGCCTGGTGTGGGTCAACACGCCGCAGCTGATCTTTCCGCAGGTCTGCTGGGGCGGGCTGGGTGCCAGCGGCGTCGGGCGCGAGCTGGGCCTGGAGGGGCTGCGCGCCTTCCAGGAACTGCGCCACGTGGTCCGCCGAAACTGATCTAAGCTTGCGCCGCCAACCGGGACGCCGCGAGCCGCATGTTCTCCAACACCACCGACCTCGACCTCCGCCTGATCCGCGTCTTCCTGGCCGTCGTCGATGCCCGCGGCATCACGGCCGCCGAGGCTTCGCTGGGCGTGCGCCAGTCCACCATCAGCACCCAGCTGTCGGCGCTGGAAACCCGGCTCGGCTTCAAGCTCTGCGAGCGCGGTCGCGGCGGCTTCCGGTTGACCTCCAAGGGCGAGCGCTTCGCCGCCTCGGCGCGCACCCTGCTGGCCGCCACCACCGACTTCGTCGCCCAGGTGCGGGAGATGGACCGCAAGCTGGTCGGCACGCTGGCCCTGGGCCTGATAGGCCAGGCGCCGCTGACCGAGAACACCCGCCTGGCCGAGGCGATAGGCGCTTTCCGCAAGCGCGACCAGGCGGTGCGCTTCACGCTGACGGTGGCGCCCTCGCAGGCGCTGGAAGAAGGCCTGGTCAACAAGCAGCTGGACCTGGCCATGGGCTATTTCTGGCACCGCGTGCCGGGCCTGAGCTACACGCCGCTGTTTGCCGAACGGCAGGAGATCTTCTGCGGCCGCGGCCATCCGCTGTTCCATTCGCGCAAGACGGTGAGCCTGGAGGACCTGCAGGGCTTCGACTGGGTCTGGCGCAGCTATCCGGTGCCCGAGGAGCAGCTGCCGCTGACGCAGCGCCATGTCACGGCGACGGCCGACAACATCGAGGCCGCCACCATCCTCATCCTCTCCGGCGGCCACCTGGGCTATCTGCCGGCCCACCATGCCGAGCCGCTGGAGCGGCGCGGCCTGCTGCGCGCCGTGGGGCGCGACTCGTTCGGCTTCGACGTGCCCTTCCATCTGGTGATGAAGCGGGCCAGCCTGGAACGACCCGTCGTCAAGGCCTTCTGCGAGGACGTGCTGAAGGCCTTCGGCGTCAAGAACGCCCATCCCTGAAGCCCCGTCCGGGGCGCCGGGCCGGAGCGCCGCCGGCCACATCGAGAAAGCCCAATGTGAGTGTCGAAAACTCAGGATTCGACGCGCATGGGCGCTTCCTATCATCGATTCGAACTTGGTTCCTGGCTCCCAATTCCAATCGATCAAAGGAAGACGCATGAAGAGACAAATCCTCGCTGCCTCGACGCTGTTCGCCCTGACAGCCGGCGCCCTCTGTGTTTCCGGTGCCTGGGCCCAAGGCGCCCCGGCCGCCGAGCCTGCTGCAGCCGATGCCGGCGCGGCCAAGACGGGTGACGAAGCCAAGAAGCTGGAGACCGTGGTCGTCACCTCGCAGCGGCGCGAGATGGTCATCACCAAGGTGCCGATGAGCGTGGCGGCCATCACCTCGGCTGCGCTGGAAAAGCAGAGCATCCGCGACGTGAGCGACATCAGCCACGCCACGCCGGGCCTGACGCTCAGCAGCCCCGATCCTTCGGGCGAATCCAACATCTCGATCCGCGGCATCAGCTCCATCATCGGCGCCTCGACCACGGGCCTCTACATCGACGACCTGCCGATCCAGATCTTCAACATCGTCAACTGCCCGATCTCCTGCGGCGGTGACACCCATCCCAAGCTGTTCGACGTGGACCGGGTCGAGGTTCTGCGCGGCCCGCAGGGCACGCTGTATGGCGCCAGCTCCGAAGGCGGCGCTGTGCGCTTCATCACGGCCCAGCCCAAGCTGAGCGGCCAGCTGAGCGGCCGGCTGCATGCCGAGGTCTCGGCCTGGCAGAAGGGCGCACCCAGCGAGGAACTGGGCGTGGTGCTCGACACGCCGCTGGCCACCGACGTGGCCGGCATGCGCCTGAGCCTGTGGCAGCAGCATGAGGGCGGCTACCTGAATGCCTATTCGCCGACCAGCCGCGCCCTGACCGAACGCAACGTCAACTCCAGCGATTCGCAGGTGGCGCGCATCGCCTTCCGCCTGGTGCCCACCGACCGGCTGTCGATCACGCCGTCCTACTTCTATCAGAACGTCAAGCAGGCCGACCGCGCCAGCTTCGTCGAGTCGCTGGGCGTGGACAAGACGCTGGCCAATATGCGCCAGCCCAAGCACGACCGCTTCGGCATTGGCGCCGTGTCGGCCGACTACGACTTCGACAGCTTCGCGATGAAGACCGTGGTGTCCAATCTGCACCGCATCGAGGACCGCATCGACGACACCTCCAACCTGGGCGAGGGCCGGCTCTACCTGAACTACCCCAGCCTGGTGCCGGCGCAGTTCCCGTTCTCGGCCCTGGCCGTGCCGCTGCCGAGCAAGGACGGCATGGCCAACTCCAGGTCGGTCACCCGCAACACGCAGAACACCTGGACCGCCGAGCTGCGCCTGACCTCGACGGACCGGCCCGACTCGCAGCTGTCGTGGATCGCAGGCGCCTACTTCCAGCGCGCCAAGCAGAGCTACAAGCTGGCCATCGAGGAGAACGTGCCCCTGCTCTCGTCGATGTATGACGTGCTCTGGGGTGGTGGCGGCACGCTGTACGCGCCCAGCAATCCGCTGGGCAACCAGCTCAGCTACACCGAGTTCGATCATTTCAACTCCAGCCAGCAGGCCTTGTTCGGCGAGAGCAGCTACAAGATCACGCCCAAGCTGACCAGCTCGGTGGGCCTGCGGATGACGCGGGTCACGACCTCGTTCGACAACGCGCTGGACGGCTGGTGGGCCGGCGGCCCCAACTACTTCTCGGGCAGCAACAAGGAAAGCCCGGTCACGCCCAAGTTCGGCCTGTCCTACCAGGCCTCGGCCGACACGCTGGTCTATGCCACTGCGGCCAAGGGCTTCCGACAGGGCGGCGCCAATCCCTCGCTGGCCGCCAACCCGACCTGCCAGGCCGACCTGAACGCGCTGGGCGGCGCCAACGTGGAGCCGCCGCTCTACAAGTCCGATTCGGTCTGGAGCTACGAGCTGGGGTCCAAGCAGACCCTGGCCGACGGCGCGGCCAGGCTGAGCGGCAGCCTGTTCTGGATCAACTGGAGCGACGTGCAGACCCAGGTCGCCCTGCCGACCTGCGGCTTTGCCTACATCGCCAACATGGCCACGGCCACCAGCAAGGGCTTCGACCTCAGCCTGCAGGCCAAGGCCAGCGCGGCCGTGACGCTGTCGGCGACGCTGGGCTACACCCATGCGACCTATACCAAGTCGGTGGACAACGCCGGCTACGCCAAGGGTCTGTCCTCCGTGCCCTACCTGGTGAAGGCCGGCGACCCGCTGCCCACGCCGCGCTGGACCAGCACGCTGGGCATCGAGTACGGCTGGCAATGGGCGGGCGCGGGGCCGGCCTATGCCCGGGCCGACTACCAGTTCGCCACCGGCTACTACCGCACCGGCAGCCAGGGCACCCAGGGCTACGAGCCCAGCACCCGCGACGTGAACGCGCTGCACATGCTCAACCTGCGGGCCGGCCTGCGCGCCGGCGACTGGGACTACAGCCTCTTCGTCAAGAATGCGCTGAACAACCGCACCGAGATGAGCCGCTTCGACTCCTACCGCCGCTCGGTGATCACCGGTGGCCCGTCGACCTTCTTCTATGGCATGGCCCTGGCACCGCGGATGTTCGGCGCCTCGGCCAGCTACAAGTTCTGAGGGCCCGGCGATGAAGAACGACAGCAGCAAGAAGGGCATCGAATGCATCACCCGGATGGCCACGGGCGTGGGCCGCGTGGTGGTGCCCGAGGTGCCGGCGGACACGCCCCAGCCCTGGATTGAAAAAGAGTGGCGCGTGGCCGAACGCCCGGCCGGCCGCTTCTACGGCGGCTCCTGGGCCGGCGAGGTGGGCCGCCTGCCCATCGAGTACACGTTTGACGAGTTCTGCTTCATGCTCAGCGGCCGCGTCGCCCTGGTGGACCAGGGCGGCGGCCGCGTGGAGTTCGGCGCCGGCGATGCCTTCCATGTGGCCAAGGGCTTCGTCGGCGAATGGCTGACACTGGAGCCGGCCAGCAAGCACTTCGTCATCGTCGAGTGAGTCTCGAGGATCCCCTTGTGGAGAGCCATCCAATGAGTGTTGAGCAGAGCGTTTCGCCGCCGCGGGCCCGGGGCTTCGTCGCCGCCATGATCGCCATGGGGGCGATGGCGGTGACCGTCTTCCTCGGCCTGCCCGAGATCGTCGGCCAGATGGCCCGGCAATGGGGCTTCTCGGAATCGGTGCTGGGCCTGATCGTGTTCGCCGACATCGTCGGCAACACCGTCGGCGCCCTGATCGTCGCGTTCTACCTGGGGCGCGTGCCGGTCCGTTGGACCTTGGCGGGCTCCGTGGCCCTCGCGGTGCTGGGCAATCTGCTCACGCCTTTTGCGCCGGATGCGGCGGCCTGCATGGCACTGCGCTTCCTCGCCGGCCTGGGCAGCGGCGGCATGAGCGGCGTGGCCACGCGCTACCTCTCGTACACCCGGCATGCCGAACGCGACCTCGGCCTGATGATGCTGGGCCAGAACCTGTGGTCCAGCTTGCTGCTGGCCCTGCTGCTGCCGGCGACCGGCCAGTGGAAGGGTGCGACCGGCAGCTTCCAGTTCACCGCGGCCGTGCTCGCCGTGTTCCTGCTGCTGATCGTCTACTTCGGCCGCAAGGAGGCCCTGGTCCACCAGGGCGCCGAGACCAGGAGCGCCAGCGGCCTGGTGAGTCCGGCACATGCCCTGCTCGCGCTGGGCGCGATGCTGATGCTCTACCTCGGGGCCGGCATGGTCTGGACCTTTGTCGAACGCGTCGGCAAGGACGCCGGCTTCGAACACGGCTTCATCTCCAACAGCCTCGGCGCGGCCAACCTGCTGGCCATGCCGGCCTGCGCGCTGGCGCCGCAGCTGATGAAGTGGGGCGGGCTGCGGCTGTGGAGCCTGGTGCTGCTGGCGGGCTGCGGCGCCTGCTCGGTCGGCCTGGGCTGGCTGCAGTCGCCGGTGGCGTATGCGGGCCTGGTGGCGGGCTTCCTGGTCACCTGGTCGGCCGCGGCCGTGCTGCTGCTGGCCACGATTCCGCGCTACGACGCCGTGGGCCGCTACGCCACCCTGGGCCCGGGCGTGCTGGGCCTGGGCTTCGGCCTCGGCGCCCTGGTGGCCGGCGTGGTGGCCGAGCACAGCTCCATGCCGCTGGCCCTGGCCCTGGCCGGTGGCGCCTGCGGCGTGGCGGCGCTGCTCTACGCCGTCCTGCACCACGTGCCGCTGCCCAGCGTTCGTCCGCTCAATCAAGACCCCAGGCCGGAGCCAGTCTCCGGACCCCATCAGGCCACAAGCCCATGACACATCCTCTCAAGCAGAACTACTGGAATGCCCATCCGCTCGCCGACCAGGTCGAGCGGGCCTCGAACGACCCGGCAGCGCGCGAGCTCTGGGCGTACCTCGACGGCGTGAGCCACGGGCCGGCAGAACCGGTCCGCCTCTATGTGCACTGCACGGCGGAGCGCTTCTCGGTCCGCGTCGTCCTCGACGACCCCAGCCAGGCCGTGGCCTGGGAGCTCAAGGACCTGGCCGGCCTGCGCCAGCACACGCCGGAGGACGCGGCCGTCAACGGCTGCGGCTGGCATTCGCCGGTCATCCTGCCGCTGACCTCGGGCTGGCGGCCGGGGCCCTACCGGGTCGAGCTGAGCGCCGAGCAGGACGGCGAGCAACTGCAGGCTGAAGCCTTCTTCGTCCTCAGGAACGAAGCCCAGGCGAACCGGGCCTCGCGCATCGCCATGGTGCTGACCACCTCGACCTGGAATGCCTACAACGACTGGGGCGGCGCCAACTCGTATCGCAGCGTGCAGGAGGACGGTGCCTCCATCGACATGCCGGCCCCGGTGCTTTCGACTCAGCGCCCCTGGGCCCGCGGCTTCCTGAGCCTGCCGGCCGACATGCCTCGCCACGGCGATGCAAGCGGCGATCTCGCGCCGGGCGAGGGTCCTTCCTATCCCTGCATCGACTGGGCATTGGAGCGCGGCTATTCGCGCCACTGCAGCGACGCCGGCTGGGCCTTCTACGAGCGGCCCTTCCACCACTGGCTGATCGAGCAGGGCTACCAGGTGGACCTGCTCACGCAGGAAGACCTGCACCTTCGGCCGGCCTGCCTGGACGGCTATGGCGTGGCCCTGCTGGTGGGCCATGACGAGTACTGGAGCTGGGAGATGCGCGACGCGATGGATGCCTTCGTCGAGCGCGGCGGACGCCTGGCGCGCTTTGCCGGCAACATGCTCTGGCAGATCCGCCTCGACCTGGAGGCGGGGCTGCAGACCTGCTACAAGCTCGCGTCCTACGACCCGGTGCATGAAAGCGAAGAGCCCAGGCGCACGACGACCTACTGGGACTCGGTCCTCGTGAACCGGCCGGCCGCGGCCAGCTTCGGCATCACGGCCTCCTCAGGCGGCTACCACCGCTACGGCCTGTGCTCGCCACGCGCCAGCGGCGGCTACACGGTCTACAAGCCGGACCACTGGGCGCTCGCAGGTTCGGGCCTGTTCTACGGCGACGTGTTCGGTGCCGGCGAGTCGCGCATCGTTGGCTTCGAGGTCGATGGCGCCGACTACGGCATGCGCTTCGGCCAGCCCTATGCCACCGGCCGCGACGGCGCGCCGCAGGACCTGGAAATCATCGCCATGGTGCCCGCCACCAAGGGTGAGCGCGCCGCGCCCGGTCAGGTCCTGAACGCACCGCTGGCCGACGGCCTGGGCCTGATGCAGGCCGTGCCGTCCATCAACGACCGCACGCCCGAGCAGGCCGAGTTCGGCGCCGGCATGGTCGTCGCCTTCCAACGCGGCCGCGGCCAGGTGTTCAACGCCGGCTGCTGCGCCTGGGTGACCGGGCTGATCAGGCGGGATGTGAGCGTGGAGGGGATTACGAACAATGTGCTGAGGAAGTTCTTGCAGCCTCAGCTCTAGGCGCTCACGTCACTTCACGTCACTTCGCTGCACTGGCAGGCGCGGCCGGGCTCAAGCTGAACCCCAGCTGCTCGGCCAAGTGCAACCTGTCGTAGGCCGCCCAGTTCTCGACGATGCGTCCGTTGGCAATCCGGTAGACGTTGGTGTACGACGCGACGACGTCCTTTCCCGCGATGGGCAGGTCGCGATAAACGTTGGTGTACCTGCCCCGCCAGGTGGACCGGACGGTCACCAGATCGCCCTCCGCCATCATGAAGTCGATGGTGATCTGGCGCGGGTTCAGAAAAGAACACATGGGACAGGCTTCGCGCAGCGTCTTCGCCGGCTCGCCCTTGCCCACCTGGTCCACCGTGGCCGTATGAAACGCCGCCTTGGGATCGCCCAGCTGATTCAAGGCGGCCAGGTCGCCGTCGTTGAAGGCCTGGAAGAGGCGTCGGACCAAGGCCTTGTTGGCTTCGATTGACGGGGCGGGTGCGTTGCTCCCGTTTGCAAAGCTTGTTCCTGCGGACGCGAGCAGCAGTCCAAAGATGAGCTCTACTTTCCTGTGCGCCATCGTTTGATCTCCTGTCTGTCGGTGAGCCGCAGCACCGTGGGCGGCTTGATGACCTGGCCTGGCCGCGCCTTTGCAATCGCTGGAGTTGGTCGTGGTCTTTGCGGTTTGGTGCCTTGGCGAGGGTACTAAGAAAGGCCGACAAAGGCAGTATTGGCGTCGGTGAATTCGGTAGCCAGAAATACTCCGTGCTTGCACCTCTGGGGGAGTCTTCCGGATCGACGCAAGTCGAGCTTGTGGTTGATCCGGATCTCTCAGCCTATGGCGGCCAACTCCGAGGCGCAGCCAGCCAGGTTACGGCCGAACCGACTGCCAGAGATCGAAGTTGCGCTCGGCTTGTCGATGAATGATCTGTTCAGAGTTGCTACGAAGTGTCGCTTGGTCAAGCAGGGCAGAGAGCGCCGGCGACGTCCCCAAGCTGCCTTCGACAACGTGAAGTCGACCTAGCGGACAAGCGTCAGGCCCTCAAGTCGTTCTCTGCCTCGGTTGAACGCCGCTAACTTATGAGAACGGCCAAGAGCAGAACTTGAGCAAACACATCAGCCCAAAAGTGCGCTGGCAACAGATGACCGTATCGCTTGCAGTGCGTGATGCAAACTTTGACCCATTGACTCTTGCTGCGGCGCATTTGAAATCGATGCGCCTAAATTGTTTATTAGCGGCCAAGAAAATACCCAATCCCGACCCAGATGACTGCTGCCGCGGTAATTAGTCCTCTGGCTAACCATCGGCTGCTGGATAACAGTCCAAATACTATGATCGGCACGCAGATTAAACTCGCGAGCAAAGAAAACTCAATGCCATGACCGATTCCCAACGGAATCATCGGACCGATCAAGAGAAAAGCCCAGCTGGGTATCTCTTCTAGGGCGGATGCGCCACCCATGCAACTCATTGCTAAGGCTACAGCTATCGCCATGCTTGCGTAAGTGCAAAGTACTAGTCGGATTGCTATGCGTCGATTGAGTCGCATGGTTACTTGCATCTACACTCTGGGAAGAGTGCCTTTGTCTTTTGGATGGCATCTCGAATTTCGGCAGGTGATGGGAATTCGTCACCTGCCAAATGGTTAAGGTCCGAGTACCCCGTATAAGTTTGGTAGCCTTTGTGTCCTCGAGCTGCACTGTCCTGCGCCGCGTGAATGGCCCGTCCGATGCTCTCGGTCGTTCCAAACGCCAACTGAACCTTAATAAAAGCCTCAGTTGATCGCCGTGCGTCGGAAACGCTTTGGCGTGGCCGTGCCATTGCGTGCCAGTTTGCTGAGCCAATACTCTGAGATACTTTCCATGAAGGCGTCCAATCTCCCGCGGCAGCCGCCCAAGCGAGCTCGTTGGCTCGCCGATAGGTAAATCCACACTGCCGTAAGGCTGCAATCGTGATGGAGACGTGATTGAGGGTCGTAAATAAACCCAATGGATCAGAATAGTTGAGCGGATTGTCGTCAACATAGGCATAGGTGTTGACGCCCCCTTGAAGCCCGATGGGGTCACTTTGAACATACCGACCCGTGGTCGGGTCATAGTCCCTGAAGTAGTTGTAATGCGTCCCAATGAACTCATCGTACTGCTGACCCGGAAATCGCAACGACAGCTTCAGCTCACCCACATTGCTCGGGTTCGCTTCCGCCGGCCAAGCTCCAAACGGCTCACCCGCCCAGCGCCACCGCAACCGATTCTGCTGATCCACGGCAACTCGCGGTGCACCCAAATGGTCGGCATGGATATAGAAAACTTCCGGAGTTCCGGTTCCAGCGGTTCGCACAGCCGCAATCGGCAGATCCGCCAGCCAGATGTACTCCATGCTTGCACTGCCATCGCTGAGGTACTCGCCGATCAGGTGGCCGCTCAGGTCGTAGACAAGGTGCGTTGTCGTCGTCGTGGCCGGGGAAGTGATCTTCTTCCGTACACGTTGACCCAACGCATCGTAGGCAGCTTCAAAACTGGCACTGCCCACCACCATCTTTGCGAGCCGGCCTTCGTTGTTGTACGTTGAGATGGCGGTGCCAGTCAGTTGATTGCCGGCCGCGTCATAGCTGAAGCTCTGGGCCGGATTCGTGATGCTCAACAGACGATTGCTGTTGGTGGCCGTGGTGTACGTGCTTGTGCCGCTGGCATTGCCGAGCAGGGTTCGGTTGCCATTGGCGTCATAGCTGTAGGTCCAAGAGCTGGTGCCCATGGTGGCCAACAGAAGCCGACCCAACTCGTCGTAGCCGAAGTCCTGATTCAGATTGGCTAGCGGCGAACCCGTGCTGGCGTCTGAATGGCGGTAAGAAAGGATGCGGCCAGCGGCGTCGTAGGCCAAGTCCCGCACCATGGTGCCCAGCGGGTAGCGAACGATTCGGCCCATGGTATCGAACTCCCGCGCATATGTTTGCTCTCCGCTAGCCATTTTCCAGCGCCACGCCGTCGGAGCCCCCAAGGGGCTCGTGACAATCTGGCTGAGCAAGGGACTCGATGTTGAGCCGCTGGCGGCCTTCAATCCGACACCGGTGACTAGTCCGTCTGTGTAGGTGTAGACGACTGAACGGCCAGAGGGATAGGTGAGCTGTGTGATGTGCCCCGCGGAGTTGTACGAATAGCCAACGCTGCGTGTTCCCTCATTCAGGATCTTCGTGGCGACCTGTGTTGCGCGGCCAGTCGGGTCGTACTTGAAGGTCGTTGAAGCCTCGGGCGTCGTCGCTGTGGTCAGGCGGCCGACACCGTAGCTGAATCCGCTCCCAACCTGGTCGTAGGTCCAAGTGATTTGGCGGGTGCCGCTGTTGGCAAGATTGCGCACTGAGCGAAGCGTAGGGCGATCTAGAGCGTCATAGCTGAAGCTGCTGATGAACCCCCTGGCATCGGTGCTGGTCACCAAGTTTCCGGCGACGTCGTAGGTATTGCTGGTCACGCCGGTGTCGGGGCTGGTCTGCTGCGTGACGCCGCCCATCGCCGAGACTTGGTACTGCGTCGAAAGGCTTCGCGGGTCCGTGACTTGCGTCAGCTCGTCGCGGAGGTCATAGGTCAGCTGAACCGCGCCATTTCTGGCGTTTGTGATCGACCGGCGTCGACCCAATGAGTCATAGACATTCGTGGTCGCGAAATTGCCGCCCACCAGATCGGGGGCCTGAACCGTCTTGGTCAGGTTGCCATCGGCGTCGTACTCGAACTTATGCGCTAGCGTGGAGGATGCTGACGAGAGGGGTGGATTGCCACCCGTCCCAGTGACCATCAAGTTCGCGGTTGCAGACTGACTATTTCCGTACGCAGCGTCTGCGCTGGAAAAACTGGCCGTGACTGTGTACTGCCCCGGGACCAGGGTTCCGCCGGGAATGGTCAACGAGGCAAATCCTCGCAATACCAACCAACACTCCAACGATGGCGGCAGAACAATGCCTGCTGGCCCAGGTGGCGGCTTGGGAAGCATAGTTGGAGCACATTCTTCGGTCGCGCGAAGGTCGACGGAGACGGTACCCAGGACCTGTTGGTTGGCCTTGAAACTGACTTGCCCCAAGACGCCAGGCGCAACTCTCGCATCGAGCGTCAAACTCTGACTCGTCGCTATCGAGTTCGTGCCCAAGTACAGCTTGGAGGCTGTCGCCGTCTGAGCTATGGCAGGCTCGTAAATCAATGCAGTTGCCGCAGCCAGCATCGCGATGCTCCAGCGGCGGAGGCTTCTTTCGCCATTCATGGCTGCACCCCCTGTGTCAACTGTTGCACCCGTCCGAGCGCGTCAAATATCCGGGTGATTTGGCTTGCCAACTGGCCGCTTGAATCCTTGATCTTTTCCGAAGTTCGATTGCCACTACTGTCCAGCGTGTACTCGATGCTATTGCCATGGCTGTCGTTGACTCCAACGAGTCGATGCGCGTCGTCATACTGGTAGCCAATGAAGCTGCCGTCGGGCTGACTGACCTGCTTGAGCAGACCTGTCGGCCAGTAGGTATAGGTCGTTGTTGCGCCGTCAATCTTGACGCTGGTCAGGCGCTGGCGAACGTCGTAGGTAAAGCTTGTGACGACGCCGTTTGCGTCTGACATCTCCAATACCTGCCCCGATGAGGTGTACTTCGTGTACTGCGTGACTTGCCCCAACGGATTTGCCACGCTTTTCAGATCCCCTGTGGTGTGACCGGAGGTGGTGTCGCCGTAGTAGGCGCTCATTGTGGTGTTGCCTCTTGGGTCCCTCATGGTCAGGACCTGACCCCTCTCGTTGTACGTGTACTGCCAAATCCGTGCTGTGACTCCGCTCTGCAGCGGCGCGCTGAAGCCCAGGCGTCCATTCAGGTCCGTCGTTGCCTGCTCAACCTGCTTGCACAACACAACCAGGGGTGCGCCGTCCATCAACAATGCCGAGCCTGGCGCGCATGACGCAATGGCGTTGCCATTGAACGGATCGGGCTGACCGTTGTAGACCATGGTGGTGATTCGGCGCGGCTCTGCCCGCCGAACAACCAGCCGCCAATCGGGATGCCATTGGGTGGAGACCTTGCGACTTGCATCGGGAAGCGCAACGCCCTCGGCAAGTACCGATGTACACGAATTTCCGCTGCCAAGCCCCTCTATCCGCACCGTCTCCGTACCGCGACTTGGGTCATGGGCAAAGCAACTGCGCCTGCCATCAAAGCCATCTAGTCTTTCGACATTGCCCAGTGCATCAAACGTCTGGTTCTTGCTGCTCGCGGAACAGCCCGATCCCGCAGGTTGCGATTGACCGGTGAGATAGGGCGAGCCTTGAATGGTTGAAACCGATAGGTCCGTCGATTCGCCATTGGGCAATAGCACCCGTGTCCCGACAGGTGCGTCCCATTCAATTGTCCGAACAGCCAAGGCAGGGGCTTGTGACAAGTCGACGGAAATTCTCCGGCTTGGTGGTGTACCCCATTCAACAGTGTGCCGGTTTGCATTGCTGCCGAGTTCAGTGCCAATTGCGCGGCCAGTGTCGTCGTACTCGTAGCGCGCGTATCTTGCCGAGCCTTCCTTGATCCCTGTGACGGCCCATGGCAAGGCGGTTGCCTCGTAGACGAAAACTTGTGAAGCCAAATCGGGCCACGCTACCGATTCAAGCCGGCCCTTGGAGTCATAGGAAAATGACGAGATCTCCAGCGCGTCCAAATAAAGCTTGCTCAGGGACTCGCGTACTCCATTGTTCTTGTAGAAAACCTGAAGCTTTCTACCGGTTTGGTCCTGCAACTCTATTGGCATGCCCCAATTTCCGGCGTTAACCGCAGGCGTGGCAGGGTCGCTGTATTTGTAGGTGATGGTTTGACCGCCAATGCTTTGGCTGGTCAGTAACTTGCCGCCCGAATCATATTTGTCGATTCTGCTCTTTGCCCTGTCGTAATGAAGGAAGCCCCCGCTCACTACGATCAGCCGATCTGCAGTGTCTGAAATTGGTGTGTAGACACCGGATCCTAAAGTAAATGAACTGAAATTGCCGGGAGCGCGAATAAGCTGAATGCCCCCACTCCCCTGGGCGTCGGCAGCTTGGACGACCAATGATCTAATAAATGATAGTCCCCATCCTTCCGCCACCAACGTGCTTCCGTCGTATTCGATCCCTTTGGTGTCACCTGCTGAAGTTGGCACCTTGGTGCGCGTGTTGTAATTTAGGCTGAGTGTGCTGCCAAAAATATTCCCGAGCGCTACTTCAATGCTCTTGGATCCAGCCAGCGGATGCACAGGATTGCCCCATGTAGGATTAGTTGTGTTGCAATTGCTGGCTTTGTCTTTGATCTCGTCGCGATAGGGAATGCAGGTGGTGTTGTCCAATGGGTAGAAGTTCTTCGTGCATTGACAAGGTCCGGGTGAGCCGGGAGGTGCGTCGACCGAATTCGACGGACAGATCTTGTCCAGGACTGGGCGAATCGCCATCGTGAATCCCGTGCAGGGTGAACTGCTCCCGTCCTTGTAATCAGTACACAAGCCGAGCCCGAAGCAATCAACAGCTCCGGCTGGAACAGGTATCGGGGTGCATTTGGCGGAGCCGCGAATCACGTGCACGTACTCCCAGCGTGGGCCTGGGCCAACTTGGTTGTCGTACAGTTTGTGGAATACTACGGTATATATTTCATTGGGGCTCGTACCGCAGAAATTTCCGCTGTAATAGACGTCGCACCAACCAGATTGCACCTTTTTTTGGACGAACCCAAGCGCGCTGGCATCTTGCATTGGCACGAGGAACGTCAAGGCCAGCATCAACGGCCATATGCTTACAGCTGCGAGTTTTCGCAGGGCAATAAGCAGTCTGGTTCGAGCGCTGGCGACGACTGGCTTGCAGTCCGCAATACGTGAGTACGATTTGCGCATTTTCCCCTCCCGACAATATCGATTGAATCTGCGTGGCTGCCGACTGGAATTGTTTTGTCGGCGCAGTCGAACAACAGTCTGGGCGCTACTTTTTCTGTAGAAAGCTCCCATCAAGGAGTTGTTTGTGATGGGGCTGGGCGCGACAAGAATTCAAGTCGCCGCTCGGGCGGCTGCCTTCTGGCGGCCTGACTTGCAGTGCGGACGCGTCTGAACTGTGTTAGGACGCATATTTGATCCGTTGCCCAGGGAATGCATCCGCAACGTGGATGAAGATCAGCGGGACGTGGTGGCGTTCGAGGCGCCGGACCCAGCGGGCCGCGGGCAGTGCCCAAGCCCATCATGAACTGCATGGCCGAGGAGGGATCTCGGCTTCAACGGGGAAGGTGGTGCGCAGCAGTCACCCCACCTCAAACACCCCCCAAACACAAATACTTCATCTCCAGATAGTCCTCGATCCCATGCCGCGATCCTTCGCGCCCCAGGCCCGATTGCTTGACCCCGCCGAACGGCGCCTCAGCCGTTGAAATCAGCCCGGTGTTGATGCCCACCATGCCGTACTCCAGCGCCTCGGCCACGCGGAAGATGCGGGCCATGTCGCGGCTGTAGAAGTAGCTGGCCAGGCCGAACTCGGTGTCGTTGGCCAGGGCGATGGCCTCGGCCTCGGTCTTGAAGCGGAACACCGGCGCCACCGGGCCGAAGGATTCCTCGCGGGCGCAGAGCATGTCGGCGCTCGCCTCGGCAATCACCGTGGGTTCGTAGAGCCGGCCCGAGCGCAACTGCCCGCCGGTCAGCACGCGGCCACCTTTGGCCTGGGCGTCGACCACATGCTGCTGGACCTTGGCCACGGCCGGGTCGTCGATCAGCGCGGCCACCTGCACCTCGGGGTCGAAGCCGTTGCCGAGCCGGAGCTGGCCCACGCGCTCGGCCAGCTTGGCGACGAAGGCCTCGTAGACGCCGTCCTGCACATAGAAACGGTTGGTACAGACGCAGGTCTGGCCGGCGTTGCGGAACTTGCTGGCCAGCGCGCCTTCGACGGCGCTGTCCAGGTCGGCATCGTCGAACACGATGAAGGGCGCGTTGCCGCCGAGTTCCAGCGAGAGCTTCTTGATCGTAGTCGCGCATTGCCGCATCAGGATGCGGCCCACCTCGGTCGATCCGGTGAAGGACAGGTGGCGCACCACCGGACTTTCGCACAGGGCCTTGCCGATGGCGACCGAGTTGGGGCCGTCGGCCGTCAGCACATTGAAGACGCCGGCCGGGAAGCCGGCGCGCGCCGCCAACTCGGCCAGGGCCAGGGCGGTCAGCGGCGTCTGCTCGGCCGGCTTGATGACGACCGTGCAGCCCGCGGCCAGGGCCGGCGCCACCTTGCGCGTGATCATGGCCAGCGGGAAGTTCCACGGCGTGATGGCCGCGCAGACGCCGATCGCCTGCTTGAGCACCAGCAGCCGCTTGCTCTTGTCGTGCGTGGGAATGATTTCGCCGGTGGCCCGGCGCGCCTCTTCGGCGAACCATTCGACGAAGCTGGCGCCGTAGGCCACCTCGCCGCGGGCCTCGGCCAGCGGCTTGCCCTGCTCGGCCGTCATCAGCCGGGCCAGGTCGTCGGCATGCTGCAGCATCAGCGCATGCCAGCGCATCAGCAGGGCCGCCCTCTCCTTGGCCGTGCTGTCGCGCCAGGCGGGCCAAGCCGCGTTGGCGGCGGCTATGGCCTGCTCGGCCTCGGCGGCGCCCAGATTGGCCACGCGCGCCAGCTCCAGGCCGGTGGCCGGGTCGCTCACCGCGAACTGCTGCGGCCGCTCCAGCCAGGCGCCGCCCACATAGGCCGCGGTCTTGAGCAGGGCGCGGTCCTGCAGCTGCAGCAAGGGGCCGGCGCTCATGCGAGGCTCGCTTCGCGCAGGCAGGCTTGCAGGATGTCCAGGCCTTCGTCGACCAGCGCGTCCGAGGCGGTCAGCGGCACCAGGATGCGGACCACGTTGCCATAGCTGCCGCAGGACAGCAGGATCAGGCCGCGCCGGGCGGCCAGGGCCAGCACGTGGCGGGTCAGCTCGGCATGCGGGGCCTTGAGGTCGGCCTGGCCCTGGCTGGTGAAGAACAGCTCGAAGGCCACCATGGCGCCCAGGCCGCGCACGTCGCCTATGACGGGCAGCTCGCGTGCCATGGCCTTCAGGCGCTGGCGGATGCGCTCGCCCATGGCCTGGCTGCGCGCCAGCAATTGCTCTTGCTCGAAGACCTTGAGCACGGCCAGCGCTGCGGCGCAGGCGATGGGGCTGCCGGCATAGGTGCCGCCCAGGCCGCCGGGGGCGGGGGCGTCCATCACTTCGGCACGGCCGACCACGCCCGAGATCGGGAAGCCGCCGGCCAGCGACTTGGCCGTGGTGATCAGGTCGGGCGCCACGCCCCATTGCTCGCTGGCGAACCAGGTGCCGGTGCGGCCTGCGCCGGTCTGCACCTCGTCGGCGATCAGCAGGATGCCGTGCTGGTCGGCCAGGGCGCGCAGGCGGCGGATGAACTCCACCGGCGCCACGTAGAAGCCGCCTTCGCCCTGCACCGGTTCGACGATGAAGGCTGCCACGCGCTCGGGCTCGATGTCGTTCTTGAAGATCTGCTCGATCGAGGCCATCGCCTCATCGACGCTGATGCCGTGCAGGGCATTGGGGAAGCGGGCATGAAAGATCTCGCCCGGGAAGGGGCCGAAGCCGGTCTTGTAGGGCAGGACCTTGCCGGTCAGGCCCAGGGTCATCATCGTGCGGCCGTGATAACCGCCGCTGAAGGCGATGACGCCGGAACGCCGGGTGTAGGCGCGGGCGATCTTGACCGCGTTCTCCACCGCCTCGGCGCCGCTGGAGAGCAGCAGGGTCTTCTTGGCGAAGTCGCCCGGGGCCAGCGCATTGAGCTTCTCGGCCAGCTCCACATAGGGCTCGTAGGCCAGCACCTGGAAGCAGGTGTGGGTGTAGAGGCCCAGTTGCTGGCGCACGGCATCGATCACCTGCGGATGGCCGTGGCCGGTGTTGAGCACGGCGATGCCGCCGGCGAAGTCTATGTAGCGCTTGCCTTCCACATCCCAGACCTCGGCATTGGCGGCGCGGTCTATGAAGATCTCGTGGCCCTGGCCGACGCCTCGGGCCACGGCGGCGCGGCGGCGCGCCATCAGTTGGGCATTGCTTGTGGATTGGGTCATGGTGAGGGAATCCTGTGCTGGGTCTTGATGCGAGGCACTCTAGGAGTCCGCCGCCCAGGGCAACAGGTACAGTTGCCGGCACACAGCGCCGCGCCGTACTGGTGCGCGGGCCTGTACAGATGCTCTCCACCCATGTTTTCCCTTGAGCACGACTCGACTACGCCCCTGGTGGCCCAGATCGTCGGCGGCTTCCAGCAGCTGATCGCCACGCAGGGCCTGCGGCCGGGCGGCCGGCTGCCGTCCATCCGCCAGTTTGCGCAGACTCAAGGCGTTAGCGTCTTTACCGTGGTCGAGGCCTATGACCGGCTGGTGGCCCTGGGCCTGGTGCATTCCAAGCCGAATGCGGGTTTCTTCGTGCGGCTGCGCGCCACGGCGGCGGCGCAACCGGCCGCCGAGGTGCAGGTGCAGTTCGACGCCAAGTGGTACCTGCGCCAGATCTTCGAGACCCGCGAGCTGGACATCAAGGCCGGCTGCGGCTGGCTGCCTCAGGACTGGCTGTTCCAAGAGGGCGTGCACCGCGCCTTCCGCCAACTGGCGCAGGAGGGCGCCGAGCTGGGCGGCTACGGCTCGCCCTATGGCCATGCCGGCCTGCGCGAACTGCTGGCCGAGCTGCTGGCGGAGCGCCAGATCAAGGCCAAGGCCGACGCCATCCTGCTGACCCAGGGCTCCAGCCAGGCCATGGACCTGCTGGCCCGCTACTTCGTCAAGCCCGGCGAGGCGGTGCTGGTGGACTCGCCCGGCTATCCGAACATGCTCTACATCCTGCGCTACCTCGGTGCCACGCTGCTGCCGGTGCCGCGCACGCCCGAGGGCTACGACCTGGCCGCGCTGGAAGCCCTGCTGGCCGAGCACAAGCCCAAGGTGTTCTTCACCCAGCCGCGCCTGCACAGCCCGAGCAATTCCACGGTGCCGCTGAACCAGCTGCTGCGCCTGCTGCAGCTGGCCCATCAGCATGAGTTCGCCATCGTCGAGAACGACATCTATGCCGACCTCGACGAGCAGCTGAATCCCAGCCTGGCCAGCCTGGACCAGCTGCAGCGCGTGGCCTACCTGGGCAGCTTCTCCAAGACCATCTCGCCCAATCTGCGGGTCGGCTATGTGGCCGCGGCCCCGAAGCTGCTGGAAGACCTGGCCACGCGCAAGATGGTCTCGGGCCTGACCTCGTCCGACCTGAACGAGCGCCTGGTGCTGCGCGCCCTGACCGAAGGCCGCTGGCGCAAGCACCTGGGCAAGCTGCGCGGCCGGCTGGCAGCGGCCCAGCTGGTGGTGGCCTCGCGGCTGAGCCAGCTCGGCTTCGAGCTCCACACCCAGGGCACGAGCGGCATGTATCTGTGGGCGCGCCACCCCGACATCCCCGATGCCGGCCTGCTGTCGCAGGAGGCCGCGCGCCACAGCATCATGCTGGGCCCCGGCCATCTGTTCTATCCCGAGCCCCGCGAGACCGGCTGGCTGCGCTTCAACGTGGCCTTCAGCGAGGAGGTCCGGCTGTGGAGCTTCGTCGAAACCGAGATCGCCCGGGCCGGCGGCTAGTCACTTCCTCCCCGTCGTCCTTTTTGCTTGATGCCCCACGAACTTCCCTTGCCCACCGCCTTCCTGATCGACCTGGACGGCACCCTGGTCGATACCCTCGGCGACTTCGTCTTCGTGCTGAACCAGGTGCTGGCCGAGCTGGGCCAGCGCGGCGTGGACCGGCGCTTCGTCGAGCACACGGTAGGGCAGGGAAGCGAGCACCTGATACGCAGCACGCTGGCCGAGGTCGGCGCGCCGGCCGCGCTCTACGAGGAGGCCTGGGCCCGCTACCAGCGGCACTACGAGGCGGCCAACGGCGAGCATTCGGATCTGTTCCCCGGCGTGGCCGAGGGCCTGCAGCTCTTGAGGGCACGCGGCCTGCCCATGGCCTGCCTGACCAACAAGCCAGCCCGCTTTGCCCGCGAGCTCTTGCGCCGCAAGGGCCTGGACGGCTTCTTCGACCAGGTCTTCGGCGGCGACGATTTCGAGCGCAAGAAGCCCGACCCGATGCCCCTGCTGAAGACCTGCGAGGCGCTGGGCACGCCGCCCGGATCAAGCTGGATGATCGGCGACTCCAGCAACGACGCGAAGGCCGCGCGGGCGGCCGGTTGTCCGGTGGTGCTGGTTCGCTACGGCTACAACCATGGCGAACCTATCGAAGCGGTCGATGCCGACCGCTTCATCGACTCGTTGGTCGAGCTGGGCTAAGGAAGATACTCAGCGGCGGCGTTTGCGCTCGATGCCGAGCAGCGCTTCCTTCAGCGAGTCATCGGCGGGCGACTTGCCCAGCCAGATGCGCATCAGGGCAGTGAAGAACTCGGGCTCCTTGATCGGATCGCCGGCGACCTTGCCATTGATCAGGATCTGCGAGCCAACGCCGGGGATGTAGTCCACCGTGAAGCTCTCGCCCTTGGCCAGTTCCTTCTTGGCGGCGAAGTGTTCGGCCACCTTGAGCACGCCGTTGATCGACTTGACGAATTCCTCGCGCGGGGCATTGGCTTCCATGCCCTTGGTGAACTTCTTGCCGAGGTCGTTGCCGTCGATGTCGCGCAGGGCCACGATGTGCAGGCGCTTGGGGCCGGCCATGGCCAGCAAGGCATCCGGATCGTTGGTCTTCTCGGAGAGGTACAGGCCGGCCGCATAGACCTTGATCACCACCGCGTAGCGGATGCCGGCGCCATTGAGCACCAGCTTCTTGCCACCCACCTCGGCCTGGGTGTCGTACTTGACCCCTGCCACTTCGACGGTGTCGGCCTGGCTGCCCAGCGGCAGCAGGAGGGCGGCGGTGGCGGCCACGGCCAGCGCAATCAGTGATCGACGGCTACGCATTCTGATGTCCCACTCCGTTGTTGTCGGCCGGGGCCAAGCCCGGCCTGTGATGCCAGAGGCCGAGTATGAGCCAGGCGAGCGAGCCTTGTCCGCGGCCGAATTCACGGACGTTCGATTGCCAGTACACTCGCCCGCATGTTCATCACGCGCAAGCAGATCAAGGGGTCGAACGACCGGGGAGCCTGGCCCTGGCGTCGCCCAACCGACTTCACTTGAAGCCGCTGCTGCTTGCCGACCTGCCCGCGACCCGGGCCCTCACTCTTCTCTGATCCGGCCAGCGCAGCGCCTGTAGATTGGTGCGCGCTCGTGAAGGCTGCGCACACTAGCAAGGTGTGTTGACGTGATCACAGAACTTGAATTCCAGAGCCTGGCCGCCGAAGGCTACAACCGCATCCCGCTGATCAGCGAGGCTTTTGCGGACCTGGAAACCCCACTCTCCCTCTACCTCAAGCTCTGCGCCGGTTCCGGCCAGGGCAAGCACAGCTTTTTGCTGGAATCGGTGGTGGGCGGCGAGCGCTTCGGCCGCTATTCCTTCATAGGCCTGCCGGCCCGCACGGTGTTGAGAAGCGCCGGCCAGCGTACCGAGGTGCTGCGCGACGGCGAGCTGGTCGAGACCCACGAGGGCAATCCGCTCGACTTCATCGAGGCCTACCAGCAGCGCTTCAAGGTGGCGCTGCGGCCGGGCCTGCCGCGCTTCTGCGGCGGCCTGGCGGGCTACTTCGGCTACGACGCCGTGCGCTACATCGAGCCCAAGCTGGCCCAGACCGAGAAGAGCGGCGGCCTGAACACGCCCGACGTGATGCTCTTGCAATGCGAGGAGCTGGCGGTCATCGACAACCTCAGCGGCCGGCTCTACCTGATCGTCTATGCCGACCCCGGCCAGCCCGAGGCCTATTTTCGCGGCAAGAAGCGCCTGACCGAGCTGCGCGACAAGCTGGCCTACAGCGTCAGCGCGCCGCGCGTGGTGCGCAGCGAGGCCCATCCGGTGGAGCGCGAGTTCCCGCGGGCCGAGTTCGAGGCGAACGTGCTCAAGGCCAAGGAATTCATCGCCGCCGGCGACTGCATGCAGATCGTCTTCGGCCAGCGCCTGCGCAAGCGCTACACCGGCTCGCCGCTGAGCCTGTACCGGGCGCTGCGCTCGCTGAACCCCAGCCCCTACATGTACTTCTACGACATGGGCGACTTCCAGATCGTCGGCGCCTCGCCCGAGATCCTGGTGCGCCAGGAAAAGACCGCGGGCGGCCAGCAGGTCACCATCCGCCCGCTGGCCGGCACCCGGCCGCGCGGCGGCACGGTGGAGAAGGATCTGGCGCTGGAAGCCGAACTGAAGGCTGACCCGAAAGAGCGGGCCGAGCACCTGATGCTGATCGACCTGGCCCGCAACGACGTGGGCCGCATCGCCGAGACCGGTTCGGTCAAGCTGACCGACGCTTTCGCGGTGGAGCGCTACTCGCATGTGATGCACATAGTCTCCAACGTCGAGGGCACGCTGAAGCAGGGTCTGTCCAGCATGGACGTGTTCCGCGCCACCTTCCCGGCCGGCACGCTGTCGGGTGCACCCAAGATCCGGGCGATGCAGATCATCGACGAGCTGGAGCCGGTCAAGCGCGGCATCTACGGCGGCGCCTGCGGCTACCTGAGCTTTGCCGGCGACATGGACCTGGCCATCGCGATCCGCACCGGCGTGATCCAGGACCAGACGCTCTACGTGCAGGCTGCGGCCGGCATCGTGGCCGATTCGGTGCCCGAGCTGGAATGGAAAGAGACGGAAGCCAAGGCGCGTGCCTTGCTGCGTGCGGCTGAACTTGTGGAAGAGGGGTTCTGAAATGCTGTTGATGATCGACAACTACGACAGCTTCACCTTCAACCTGGTGCAGTACTTCGGTGAACTCGGCGCCGAGGTGAAGGTGGTGCGCAACGACCAGATCACGGTCGAGGAAATCGGCGCGCTGAAGCCGCGGCACCTGGTGTTCTCGCCCGGGCCCTGCACGCCGGCCGAGGCGGGCGTCTGCGTGGAGGCGATCCGCGCCTTCAAGGGCAAGCTGCCCATCCTGGGCGTCTGCCTGGGCCACCAGAGCATTGGCGCGGCCCTGGGCGGCCGCATCGTGCGGGCCCAGACGCAAATGCACGGCAAGGCCAGCACGCTGACCACGGACCAGAAGGGTGTGTTCAAGGGCCTGCCGCGCCAATTCAGCGTGATCCGCTACCACTCGCTGGTGATCGAGGAAGCCACGCTGCCGGCCGAGCTGGAGGTCACGGCCCGCAGCGAGGACGGCGAGATCATGGGCGTGCGCCACCGCGAGCTGGCCGGCACGGCCACGCCGCTGGAAGGCGTGCAGTACCACCCGGAATCCATACTCTCCGAGCATGGCCATGCGCAGCTGAAGAACTTCCTGGAGCTGGCGCTGTGAGCCCCGTCATCGATCTGCGCAGCGACACCGTCACGCAACCCACGGCCGCAATGCGAGCCGCCATGGCGGCCGCGCCGCTGGGCGACGATGTTTTCGGCGACGACCCCAGCGTCAATGCGCTGCAGGACGCCACTGCAGCGCGCCTCGGCTTCGAGGCCGGCCTGTTCATGCCCAGCGGCACGCAGAGCAATCTCTGCGCGCTCCTGAGCCATTGCCAGCGCGGCGACGAATACCTGGTCGGCCAGTACGCCCACACCTTCCGCTGGGAAGGCGGGGGCGCGGCCGTGCTCGGGTCCATCCAGCCCCAGCCCATCGCCCATGCGCCGGACGGCTCGCTGCCGCTGGCCGAGATCGAGGCCCAGATCAAGCCGGACGATGCGCATTTCGCGCGCAGTCGCCTGCTGTGCCTGGAGAACACCATTGGCGGCAAGGTCCTGCCCATGAGCTACCTCGCCGAGGCCACCCAGCTGGCTTCGCGCAAGGGGCTGGCACGGCATCTCGATGGCGCGCGGCTTTTCAATGCTGCGGTGGCCGTGGCCGGCGAGTTCAATGGCGATGCCTATGCGGCGGCCAAGGCCATCTGCAGCCATTTCGACTCGGTCTCGGTCTGCTTCTCCAAGGGCCTGGGCGCGCCGGTGGGCTCGGTGCTGTGCGGCAGCCGCGACTTCATCAAGCAGGCCCACCGCTGGCGCAAGATGTGCGGCGGCGGCATGCGACAGGCCGGCCTGCTGGCCGCGGCTGCGCAGCATGCGCTGGACCATCATGTGAACCGCCTGGCGGACGACCATGCCCTGGCCCGCCGCCTGGCCGACGGGCTGGCCGGCATCAACGGCCTCACGGTCGAGGCTCCGCAGACCAATATCGTCTTTGTCGATGTCACGGCCGCCGACCAGGCCGCCGGCGTCGTGCCCTTCCTGAAGTCGCGCGGCGTGCTGGCCACCGGCCTGTACCGCCTGCGCTTCGTCACCCATCTCGATGTCGATGCCACCGGCATCGACCGTGCCGTCGCCGCGATGCGCGAATACTTCGGAGCTTGATGCCATGCCGATCACCGACAACGAAGCCCTGACCCGCGTCATCGAGCACCGCGAGATCTTCCACGACGAGATGCTGGCCCTGATGCGCCGCATCATGGCCGGCGAGATGTCGCCGGTGATCGCCTCGGCTCTGCTGATAGGCCTGCGCGTCAAGAAGGAGACGATTGGCGAGATCACGGCCGCGGCCGAGGTGATGCGCGAGTTCTCGGTCAAGGTGCCGCTGCCCAAGCTGCCTAACCTGGTCGACGTGGTCGGCACCGGCGGCGACGGCGCCCATACCTTCAACATCTCGACCTGCTCGATGTTCGTGGCCGCCGCGGCCGGCGCCCAGGTGGCCAAGCATGGCAACCGCAGCGTCTCCAGCAAGACCGGCAGCGCCGATGCCGTGGAAGCCCTGGGCGCGCGCCTGGACCTGAGCCCCGAGCAGGTGGCGCATTGCGTCACCAGCAGTGGCATCGGCTTCATGTTCGCGCCCAATCACCATCCGGCGATGAAGAACATCGGTCCGGTGCGGCGTGAGCTGGGCGTGCGCACCATCTTCAACATCCTGGGCCCGCTGACCAACCCGGCCGGCGCGCCCAACATCCTGATGGGCGTGTTCCACCCCGACCTGGTCGGCATCCAGGTGCGCGTGCTGCAGCGCCTGGGCGCCGAGCATGCGCTGGTGGTCTACGGCAAGGACGGCATGGACGAGATCTCGCTGGGCGCCGCCACCCTGGTCGGCGAGCTGAAGAACGGCGAGGTGCGCGAGTACGAGATCCATCCCGAGGACTTCGGCCTGGCCATGGCCTCCAACCGCAGCCTCAAGGTCGACGGCCCGGCGCAGAGCAAGACCATGCTGCTGGCCGTGCTGGACAACGAGCCCGGCCCGGCGCGCGACATCGTGCTGCTGAATGCCGGGGCCACGCTGTATGCCGCCAATGTGGCCGGCTCCATCGCCGAGGGCATCGAGCAGGCGCGTGAAGTCATCGCCAGCGGTGCCGCGCGCGCCAAGCTCGCCCAGTTCGTGGCGGCCACGCAAGCGGGCCACTGAAGCGCCATGGGCCTGCGCTCCGATGCCACCTTGCTGCGCGCCCTGATCGATCAGGCGCGGGCCGCGGGCAGTCTGCTGCTGCCGCGCCTGGAGCCGCATCCGGCGGCCCTGGTGGTCACGCTGGGCGGCACGGGCCTCGGCCTGGCCGCGGCCCGCAATCCTGATTGGGCCTGGCGCAGCGAACTCGGCTGGCTGGCCCTGGGTCTGGTGCTGGTCGGCATGCTGATGTTCTTGCTGATGCGCCGCGAAGGCGTGGGCTGGCAATTGGATCTGCAGCAGAAGCGGGCCGAGCCGCTGGGCGAAGTCGGCGAGCCGCGGGATTTGCAAGGCGAGGGCTGGCGGCTTTTCTGCGTGGCCGGCAGCAAGCGGCGCTCGCTGGCGCTGGAGCTGCGCCATGACGATGGCGGACGGCCGCTGCGCCTGTTCCAGACCCGCGGCGGGGCCGACCGAGAAGAGCATCGATTGACGAGCGAGCTGGCCGATGTGCTGGCCGCGCGGCTGGGCCTGGGCCGCGAAGGCCTGAGCCTCTGAGCAAGACGGGAACCGATTCATGTCCGACATCCTGAACAAGATCAACGCGGTCAAGCACGAGGAAGTGGCGGCCGCCAAGGCGCGTCGCTCGCTGGCCAGCCTGCGTGAAGAGGCCGAAGCCCGGCGCGACCTGCGCGGCTTCGAGCGTGCGCTGCGGGCCAAGGTCGCCGCCGGTGACGCGGCCGTGATCGCCGAGATCAAGAAGGCCAGCCCCAGCAAGGGCGTGCTGCGTGAGGACTTCCGGCCGGCCGAGATCGCCGCCAGCTACGCCGAGCATGGCGCGGCCTGCCTCAGCGTGCTGACCGACGAGCGCTTCTTCCAGGGCGCGGTCGCCTATCTGCAGCAGGCCCGAGCCGCCTGCGAGCTGCCGGTGCTGCGCAAGGACTTCATGGTCGACGAGTACCAGGTCTACGAAGCGCGGGCCATGGGTGCCGACTGCATCCTGCTGATCGTCGCCAGCCTGGAGGACGCCCTGATGGTCGACCTCGAGGCCTGCGCGCTGAGTTTGGGGCTGGACGTTCTGGTCGAGGTGCATGACGGCGCCGAGCTGGACCGGGCCCTGCGACTGAAGACGCCGCTGGTGGGCATCAACAACCGCAATCTGCGGACCTTCGACGTCACGCTGGAAACGACGCTGGGCCTGTTGAAGCACGTGCCTGAAGACCGGCTGCTGGTGACCGAGTCCGGCATTCTGGGCCGGGCCGATGTGCAGACGATGCGGGCGGCCGAGGTGAATGCCTTCCTGGTCGGCGAGGCCTTCATGCGCGCGCCGGTGCCGGGCCAGGCGCTGGCCGAGCTGTTCTTTCCATGAAGCTGGACTGGGACGACGCTGACGCCGGCTGGCAGCCGGCTCTGCAGGCCTGGCGAAACAGTGCGGCCGGCCAATCGCTGCTGGCGTTTCTGGCGCAGCGCGAGGCGGCCGGCGCGACCATCTATCCGCCCGAGCCGCTGCGAGCGTTGCAGCTGACGCCGCTGAACCAAATTCAGGTCGTGATCCTGGGCCAGGACCCGTACCACGGCCCTGGCCAGGCCGAGGGCCTGTCCTTCTCGGTGCCGGCTGGCCAGAAAGTGCCGCCCAGCCTGCGCAACATCTTCAAGGAACTGCAGCGCGACCTGGGCCAGCAGCCACCCATGAGCCCGCACCTGGGCGACTGGGCGCGCCGCGGTGTGCTGTTGTTGAACACCTGTTTGACGGTGGAAGACGGCCAGCCCGCCAGCCATGCCAAGAAGGGCTGGGAGGCGCTGACCGATGCGCTGATAGCGGCCGCGGCCCGCGACGCCGGCCCCAAGGTCTTCATGCTGTGGGGTGCCCATGCCCAGGCCAAGGCGGCCCTGATTGAAGCGGCGGGCGGCCGCCATCTGTTGCTGCAGGCCAATCACCCTTCGCCGCTTTCGGCGATGCGGCCACCCGTGCCCTTCCTGGGCTGCGGCCATTTTTCCCAGGCCCGTGCCTGGCTGGCGGCGCAGGGGCGAACCCTCGACTGGACGCTGCACGGATAGATACCAATCCTAGGGCTGGCCCTGATCCGCGGCTTGGTTCTAAACTGGTATGGTGATTGCACGCCCGCAGCCCTAGGCCCTCGCCTTTTTCCCTGTGACCCGCGGCCGGGCGGCCCACCAAAACCAGTGAAATACCAATTGACGCTTCAAAGCCGTTGGTATTAGACTGGTATCACGATGAGTACCGCATTCCAGACCCGATCCGCCGCGGCCAACCCAGCTGCTGGCCCTGTGCGCTTTCTGATCGGCGTTGATGGCGGCGGCACCGGCACACGGCTGCGTCTTTCCACCGTCGATGGCCGCCAACTTGGCCAGGGTGATGCCGGTCCTTCGGCCCTGGGCCAGGGCGTCGCTCAGGCCTGGGCCCATGTGCAACAAGCGCTGCAAGTGGCTTGCCGAGGCGCCGGCATGGAGCAGCTTGATCTGGCCGAATGCGCCATCGGCCTGGGCATGTCGGGTGCCGGCAATGCGCAGGCGGTGGCCGAGTTCCTGTCCGGCCATCCCGGCTATGCGCGTGTGGTGCTGGACAACGATGGCTACACCACGGTGCTCGGCGCCCATGGCGGCGAGCCGGGAGCGGTGATCGCTTCGGGCACGGGCTCGGTGGGAGAAGCGCTGCGCCGCGACGGCAGCCGTGTCTGCGTTGGCGGCTGGGGCTGGATCATCGGCGATGAAGGCAGCGGTGCCTGGCTGGGCCAGAAGGCCATGCGTCATGCCATGCAGGCGCTGGATGGCCGCGCCCAGGCCGGCACGCTGGCCCGTGGCATCTGGCGCGTGGCCGGCCAGGACCGCGAATCGCTGATCGCCTGGTGTGCAGCGGCCGGCCAGCATGGCTATGCGACGCTGGCGCCGCTGGTCTTTGAACATGCAGCCGGCGATGCGGTCGCCGAAGGCTTTGTCGGCGAGGCCGTGATCGAGCTGGAGAAGCTGGCCGCCGCGCTTGACCCTGCGGGCGACCTGCCCATGGCCCTGTGCGGCAGCATCGCCGTGCGCCTGGGCCCGCTGTTCTCCACCACCTTGCGCCAGCGCTGCGTGCCGCCCCAGGGCGACTCGGCCGCCGGCGCGCTGCTGCTGATTCGTCGTGCTCTTTCCTGAAACGGGTCATCTTTCATGAGCAACAACAAGCTGCCCTTCCAGTTCAAGCCGGATCCGCAAGCCGCTTCGCCGCTGTACATGCAGCTGGCCCACAAGCTGGCGCAGGCGATCCGCGAAGGTCAGTACCACGCCGATGAAGCCCTGCCCTCGGAGCGGGTGCTGTCGGAGTCGCTGGACCTGTCGCGCGTGACCGCCCGCAAGGCCATAGACCGCCTGGTGGAGCAGGGCCTGATCGTGCGCAAGCGCGGCTCGGGCAACTACATCGCGCCCAAGCTAGAGCAGCCGCTGTCGCGCTTGACCAGCTTCTCGGAAGAACTGCACCAGCGCGGCTTCAAGCCCAGCTCGCGCTGGCTGGCCCGCGGCTTCTCGCTGGCGGCGCCGGACGAGCAGCTGTCGCTGGGCCTGGCTACCGGCGAGCGCATCGCCCGGCTCGAGCGGCTGCGCCTGGCCGACGACGTGGTGATGGCCTATGAGGTCAGCGTGCTGCCGGCCTCGGTGCTGCCGGACCCGCACAAGGTCGAAAGCTCGCTCTACAACTTCCTGTCCAAGCATGGCGGTGCGCCGGTGCGCGCCCTGCAGCACATCCGCGCCATCAACGCCGACCCGCGCCTCGCCGGTCTGCTGCAGGTGCCGGTGGGCCAGGCCGTGCTCTTCATCACCCGCGTCGGCTATCTGGACGGCGGCCAGGCGGTGGAGCTGACCCACAGCTACTGCCGCAGCGACTACTACGACTTCGTCGCGGAAATGAGGCGCGAAGGATGAGCGGGCTGAAGGCGATCACCGGCCATGTGCTGACGCCGCAGGGCTTTGTCCGTGGCCAGCTCGAAATCGACGCGGGCCGCATCACGCAGATCAGCGGCCAGGCCGTGACCGAGGCCGAGGTGCGCGCCGGCGAGCTGCCCATCGTGCTGCCAGGCTTCATCGACATCCACGTCCATGGCGGTGGCGGCCGCGACACCATGGAAGGCGGCGATGCAGCGCCGCTGATCGCGCGCCAGCATGCCCGGCACGGCACAACCTCGATGCTGGCTACCACGATGACGGCCCCGCTGGATGAGATCCGCGCGGCGCTGGCCGCGCTGGGCCCGCTGTGCCGCCAGCGCGACCCGCAGGGCGCGCGCGTGCTCGGCGTCCATCTGGAAGGCCCCTACATCAACCCCGGCAAGCTGGGCGCCCAGCCCGACTTCGCCAAGGACGCCAGCCTGGACGAGGTGCGAGCCCTCGACGCGCTGGCGCCTATCAAGCTGATCACGCTGGCGCCCGAGATCGAGGGCTTGCTGGCCCTGATCCCCAAGCTGCGTGAAGCCGGCTTCCGCGTCCAGATCGGACACACGGCCGGCACCTACGAGGACGGCGTGGCTGCCCTGCAGCAGGGCGCGGGCGGCTTCACCCATTTGTTCAATGCGATGAGCGGCCTGCATCACCGCGAGCCCGGCATGGTCGGCGCGGCCCTGGCCCATGCGCGCTATGCCGAGATCATTCCGGACCTGCTGCATGTGCATCCGGGCGCGATCCGCGTGGCCATGCGGGCCATTCCCTGCATGTTCTGCGTGACCGACTCGACCGCGGCCGCCGGCATGCCCGACGGCGAATACAAGCTCGGCCGCCACACGGTGACCAAGTGCATGGGCGGTGTGCGCCTGCCCGACGGCACGCTGGCCGGCAGCACCCTGACCATGGACCAGGCGCTGCGCAACCTGGTGCAGAAGCTGGGGCTGGAAATTGCGGACGCCTCGCGTCGCGTGTCTACGCATGCGGCCGATTACATGGGCCTGGATGATCGCGGCCGCCTGGCCGCGGGCGCCTGGGCGGATCTGGTGGTGATGGACCGCGAGCTGCAGCTGCAGCGCGTGGTCGTTGAAGGGGAAGAGATTGACCTCGCGAATGCTTGAGGAGTGCCTGAGCGCTCCTGCCGCCGTGGCGCGCCAGCTGGCCGCCGATCAGAACGCCTATGCCGCACTCGGAGAATCGCTGCGCGCCAGCCCGCCCAGCTCGCTGCTGACCGTGGCCCGGGGTAGCTCGGATCATGCGGCCCACTACATGGCTTACCTCGTGATGGCGCGCCTCGGCCGCCTGGTGACCTCGCTGCCGATGTCGCTGATCACGCTGTACCAGAGCAAGATCGAATGCCAGGGCCTGGTGTCGCTGGCCTTTTCGCAGTCGGGCCAGAGCCCCGACCTGGTGGCGCCGCAGAAGTTCTTCCGCGCCGGTGGCGCCCGCACCGTGGCCTTCGTCAATGCCGCCGGCTCGCCGCTGGCCGAGGCCAGCGAGCATATGTTCGGCCTGCACGCCGGCCCGGAGCAGAGCGTGGCCGCCACCAAGAGCTACATCGCCCAACTGGTGGCCGGTGCCCGCGTGGTCGCCGCCTGGCAGGGCGACGAAGACTTGTCGGCCGCGCTGCAGCAGCTGCCCGCGGCGCTCGAAGAGGCAGCACGCCAGGACTGGAGCGTGGCGGTCGATGCACTCAAGGACGCCGACCGCCTGTTCGTGATCGGCCGCGGCACCAGCCTACCGATCGCGCTGGAAGCGGCGCTGAAGTTCAAGGAAACCTGCGGCATCCAGGCCGAGGCTTTCTCGGGCGCCGAGGTCAAGCATGGCCCGATGGCCCTGGTCGAGGAAGGCTATCCGCTGCTGGTGTTCGCGCCGCGCGGCCCGGCCCAGGCCGGCCTGATCGCCCTGGCCGAGGAGATGCGCGGCCGCGGCGCCCGCGTGCTGCTGGCCGCACCGGTCGGCACGCCGGGTGCCGAGCTGCCGCTGGCCTGCACCGGCAACGAGGACCTGGATCCGATTGCCGCGGTGCAGAGCTTTTATCCCATGGTCGAGGCCCTGGCTCGTGCGCGCGGCCTGAACCCGGATCAGCCCCGCCATCTGGCCAAGGTCACCAAGACTCACTGAGGTTCGGCGATGACGCAGCAGTCCAACGTCCATCCTGGCCAGCTGGTCATGGTCGATATTCCCGGGAAGTCGCTCGATGCCGAGACCGCGGCCTTCCTGCGCGAACGCCAGGTCCGCGCGGTCTGCCTGTTCCGCAAGAACCTGGGCACGGAAGACGAGATCCGCCAGCTGACCGCCGACCTGCGCGCGGTGATGGGCGAGCAGGCCCTGATCGGCATCGACCAGGAAGGCGGCTCGGTGATCCGCGCCATCAGCCTGCCGCAGGCGCCGGCCGCCATGGCGCTGGGTGCCATCGGCGACGAAGCATTGGCCGAGGAAGTGGGCGCCGCCGTGGCCCGCGGCCTGCGCCATCTGGGCATCAACTGGAACTTCGCGCCGGTACTGGACATCAACAACAACCCGGCCAACCCGGTCATCGGCGAGCGCAGCTTCGGCGAGGACGCCGAGACCGTGACCCGGCTTGCCCGGGCCTGGATGCGCGGCTCGCTGCGCGAGGGTGTGGCCTGCTGCGTCAAGCATTTCCCCGGCCATGGCGACACCCATGTGGACTCGCACCATGCGCTGCCCACGGTCGACAAGTCGCTGGCCGCGCTGGAAGCGCTGGAGCTCAAGCCCTTCCGCGCCCTGGCCTCGGGCCCTGAGGCGGCACCGGCGGTGATGACCGCCCACATCGTCTATCCGCAGCTCGACGACGAGCATCCGGCGACTCTGTCCAAGACCATCCTGACCGGCATCCTGCGCGAGAGCATGGGCTTCGACGGCGTGGTGATCACCGACGCGCTGATGATGAAGGCCGTGTTCGAGCGCTACGGCTATGCCCGCGCGTCGGTGCTGGCCCTGCAAGCCGGTGCCGACATGCCGCTGGCCCAGGGCTCCATCGCCGAGCAGGCCGAGGCCATAGACGCCATTGCGGCGGCCCTGGCGGCCGGTGAGCTGACGGCGGAGCGACTCGACCAGGCCAAGCTGCGCCTGGACCGGCTGGCGACCCGCTACCCGCTGGCCCGCCGCGACTATGACGCCGGCCAGCGCGAGGCCGACGACCAGCTGATGCGCGAGACCTGGGCCCGCGGCCTGAGCGCCTTGCGCGGCGCCGCTGCACCCGATCGGGCCGCACCGATCCGCGTGATCTGCCAGGCCAGCGTGGCCAGCGACGGCGTGTCCGAGGCCGGTGCCTCGGTGGCCCAGGTGGCCGCGCTGTTTGAAGGCTGGTTCACCGACGTGCAGTTCCTGCACCTGCCCAATCTGCGCGCCCTCTCTTCGGCCGACATCCCGGCCGATGGGCGCATCAACATCCTGGTGTCCAACCAGCGCGGCCGCTACCAGGCCAGCGCCGGCTCGGCCCGGCCCGACCTGCATCTGGCGATCTGGAATCCGTTCCAGGTGCTGGACATCGCCGCTCCGGCCGTCGTCAGCTGGGGCTATGCGGACGGCGCGCTTGAAGCACTCAGGCGCTGGCTGCGTGGCGAGCTCAGCGCTTCGGCGCGGCCGCCGGTGACCTTGCACTGACGACTCACAAACACACAAGACCTACGAGGGGACCCCGCATGGAAGCAGCCGCAGCAACTCAACAAGCTTCGCCTATCCGCTGGGTGCCCAGCCTGTACTTCGTGCAGGGCATGCAGTTCTTCGTCGTCATGCTGATTGCCGGCCTGATGTTCAAGAACATGGGCGTGGGCAATGACCAGATCGCCCGCTGGACCGGCGTGCTGGGCCTGGCCTGGGCCTTCAAGCCGCTGTGGAGCCCCTTCCTGGAACTGGCGCGCAGCAAGAAGCTGATCGTCGTGGCCATGCAGTTCACCGGAGCCGTGGGCCTGGCCCTGATGGCCGGCGCGCTGCAGCTGCCGGCCTGGTTCGGCGCCAGCATCGCCGTGCTGTTCCTGCTGGCCTATGCCTCGGCCACGCACGACATCGCCTGCGACGGTCTCTACATGGCCTCGCTCGATGCCAAGAGTCAGGCGGCCTATGCCGGCTGGCAGGGCGCCTTCTTCAATGCCTCCAAGTTCCTGACCCTGGGCGGCCTGCTGGTGCTGGCGGGACATCTGGAAAAGTCGATCGGCGTTTTCAACGCCTGGTCGACCATCTTCGTCATGCTGGCCGTGCTGCTGGCCGTGCTGGCCAGCTACAACGCCTGGGCCCTGCCCGGCGCGCTGAATACCGAGCACAGCGACCTGAGCGTGGCCAGCGTCGCCAAGACACTCGGCGAGGTGATCGAGGACTTCCTGCGCAAGCCCGGCATCTGGCTGGCCATCCTCTTCATCGTGCTGTTCCGCTTCGCCGAAGGCCAGGTGCAGACGATTGGGCCGCTGTTCCTGGTCGAGGCGCGCGACAAGGGTGGCCTGGGCCTGACCACCGAGCAGGTGGGTGGCATCTACGGCACGGCCGGCACGGCGGCCTTCCTGGTGGGCAGCATCCTGGGCGGCTATTTCACGTCCTGGCTGAGCCTGAAGCGGGCCATGCCGGTGTTGATCATTGCGATGGCCGTGCCCAACGTGGTCTTCTATTACCTGTCGATGGCCATGCCCGAGGTCAATACCGCGCGCGGCATGTTCCACGTTGGCACCGCGGTGAGCATCGAGATGTTCGGCTACGGCTTCGGCTTCGTCGGCATGATTCTCTACATCATGCAGGCGGTGGCGCCGGGCAAGTACCAGACGGCCCATTACGCGCTGGGTTCGGGCGTGATGCAGCTGGGCTTCATCCTGTCCAAGACCATCAGCGGCGACATCCAGGTCGCCATGGGCTACCAGCAGTTCTTCCTCTGGACCATCGCCTGCGGCCTGCCGGCCCTGGTGCTGATGTTCTTCGTGCGGATTCCGGGCCGCGAAGCGGTGCCGGCTGCCACGGCTGGCGAAGCGACGGCCGGCGCATGAAGGCGGCCCTGCTGGCCCTGCTGGTCTCGGCGGGCGCATTGGCCGCGCCGCCGGAGCGTCTGTTCGACGACTTCAGCCAGGCCGACCTGAACAGCCTGTTCTCCCAGGGCTGGACCGCGCGCAGCAAGGCCGGTCACCCGGGCGTGGAAGGGGCGCGCTGGAATCCGGCGGGCATCAGCCTGCTGGCCGATCCGGCCCAGCCCGGCAACCGCCTGCTGCGCATGACGGCGCAGACCGATGGCAGCGGCGCCGGCACCGAGCAGGTCCAGCTCTGCCATCAGCGCAAGTACCTGGAAGGCACCTACGCCGCGCGGGTCCGATTCAACGACAAGCCGGCGGCCGGCGTCGATGGCGATCCGGTGATCCAGACCTTCTACGCGGTGGCGCCGCTGAAGCACGACTACGACCCCAGGTTCAGCGAGCTGGACTGGGAATACCTGGCCAACGGCGGCTGGGGCAGCGAGAAGACGCGGCTCTACAGCGTGAGCTGGCAGACCGTGCGCATCGAACCCTGGGATGCCCACAACCAGCAGCACGAGGAAGTCGGCGCACTGGACGGCTGGCATGTGCTGATGATGCAGGTGGGCGAGGGCAAGGTCCGCTGGCTGCTGGACGGCCGCGAGCTGACCCAGCATGGGGGCCGCAACTATCCGGTCCAGCCCATGGCCATCAGCTTCAACCTCTGGTTCTCGCCGGGCGGATTGCTGCCCAAGTCCGAGCAGCCGCGGCGCTGGCAGCAGGATGTGGACTGGGTCTTGCATGCCCGCAACGAGATCCTGAGCCCGGCCCAGGTCGAGGCGGCGGTGCTTGACTACCGCCGGCGCGGCGTGGCGCGCGAAGACAGCGTGCCTGCCAGCGGACTCGACAGCCGCTGCGATATCTGAATCCGGGCGTCACGACGATGACGGCCGCCCGCCTGCAATCGGTCGACGCGCTGCGCGGCCTGACCGTGGCGGCCATGCTGCTGGTCAACAACCCGGGCGACTGGGGCCATGTGTACGCGCCGCTGGAACATGCGGCCTGGCATGGCTGCACGCCGACCGACCTGATCTTTCCGTTCTTCCTCTTCATCGTCGGTGTGTCCTGTGCGCTGAGCCTGGGCGCCCGCGTCGAGGCCGGTGCGGAACCTGACCCGTTGCGCAAGTCGGTGCTGGTGCGCAGCCTGCGCATCATCGGCCTGGGCCTGGTGCTGCATCTGCTGGCCTGGTGGCTGATGAACCGACCCGAGTTCAGGTTGATGGGCGTGCTGCAACGCATAGGCCTGTGCTTTGCATTCGTCGGCCTGGTGGCAATCCAGTTGAGGGAACGGTCTCAGTGCCTGCTGCTGGCGGGCTTGCTGGTCGGCTACGGCGCCTTGTTGCATGGCGGTGCGACGCTTGAGAAGTCGGGCAGCCTGGCGCAGCGGATCGACACCGCCGTGCTCGGTCGTTTCGCCTACGAATGGGATGCCGCGAGCGGCATTGCCTTCGATCCCGAAGGCCTGCTTTCCACGCTGGGCGCGCTGGGGACTTGCGTGCTCGGTCTGCTCTGCGGCGCCCAGCTGCGGAGCGGGCGGGTGGCTGCGCTGGTGGTGACCGGCATCGCAGCGGCGGCTCTGGGCCTGGTGTGGTCGGAGCTGCTGCCGTTCAACAAGCAGCTGTGGACGCCTTCCTTCGTGCTGTGGACCGGTGGCCTGGCCGCGCTGGCCTTGGCGGGCGCGCATTGGCTGGTCGATCAGCACCGCGCGCCTGCGCTCGGCCAGGCCTTCGGCATCAACGCGATTGCGGTCTATGCCGGCGCCTGGATGGCGACCGTCCTGCTCGAGGGCCTGGGCTGGATGCCCAAGCTCTACGCGACAGGCTTTGGCTGGCTGCAGGCCTGGATCGGGCCTTATGGACAATCGCTGGCATTCGCCCTCTGCTTCGTCCTCGCCTTCGGCCTGTTGGCCCGCTGGATGAAGCGGCGCGGTCTGGTGATCAAGGTCTGAGCCGCTGCCATCGGCGGGGAAATGAAGACAAGCGATGAAGCCGGTTGAAATCTGGTCGGCGGCCGACGAGCCGCAACTCAAGCAGCGTTTGGAGCAGCGCGCACAGCCGGTGCTGCTGAAGGGCTTGGTCAAGGAATGGCCCGCGGTGCAGGCCGGCCGGGCGAGCGTGCTGGGCATCTGCGACTACCTGCACCGCTTCGACCGCGGCAACGAGGTGATCGCCACCAAAACGCGGGCCGCTGCCCGCGGCGTGATGGGCTACAACGAAGGCCTCAGCGACTTCGCCTTCGTCAAGGCGCGCATGGGCCTGGGCGAGTTCATGAGCCATCTGCAGACCTATCTGACGGTCGAGGGCGCGCCTTCCATCGCTGCGCAATGCGCCAAGGTGAGCGAGATCATCCCCGGCTTCCTGGACGAGAACCTGCTGCAGGCCCTGCCCGGCGTGATCCCCAATTTCTGGCTGGGCAATGCGCTGACCGTGCCGGTGCACCACGACCATCCGTACAACCTGGCCTGCGTGGTGGCCGGGCGGCGACGCTTCACGCTGTTTGCGCCCGAGCAGGTCGGCAATCTCTACATAGGCCCGCTGGAGCACACGCCTTCGGGCGCGCCGATCTCGGTGGTCCATCCCAAGGATCCGGACTTCGAACGCTATCCGCGCTATCGCGAGGCGCTGGCGAACGCCCAGGTCGCCGAGATGGAGCCGGGCGATGCGCTCTATCTTCCGCCCCTGTGGTTCCATCAGGTCGAAGCCTTGGAGAAAGTCAATCTGCTGGTCAACTACTGGTGGCCGGTCGTGGGGGACGCCAAGCTGCCCACGCCGGTGGCCAGCCTGCTGCAGGCCATCCAGGTTCTGAATGCGCTGCCGGCCGATCAGCGCGAGGCCTGGGCCGCGATGTTCGAGCACTACGTGGTGCAGCGCGACGAGGATCCGTCCGCCCATATTCCAGCGGCCTGGCACGGCGTGCTGGCGCGTCGGCGTTGACCGCGCAAGGAGGCCGCATGCAAGCGATCAAGGAGCTGGCCGGCCTCACGCGCCAAGGCTTCGAGCAAGAGGTGCTGCAGGACTACCGGCCGGTGGTGATGCGAGGCCTGGTCTCGGACTGGCCCTTGGTGGCGCAGGGCCGGGCGGGCCTGGAGGCTTGCCTCCAGTACCTGATGGCTTTCGATGGCGGCAAGCCCGTCGATGCGGTGCTGGCGCGGCCGGACCCGGCGCGCGCCTTCGGCTACCGGCCGGGCCTGAGCGGCTTCAGCTTCGTGCACGACAAGCGGCCCTATGCGGCGCTGTTCGAGCAGCTCTGGCGCTACAGCCATTTCCCGGATCCGCCGGCCTTGGCGGCGCAGAGCGCCCTGGTGGCCGAGGTGTTGCCGGGGCTGGAGCAGGCCAATGCCTGCCCGCTGCTGGATGCCGCGGTGCGGCCGCGGATCTGGATTGGCAACCGGGCGAGCGTGCCGGCCCATTTCGACGACTCGCACAACATCGCCTGCGTGGCCGCCGGCCGCCGCCGCTTCACATTGCTGCCGCCGCAATGCGCGCCGCTGCTCTACATGGGGCCGCCCGACCACGCGCCCACGCCTGCGCCCATGTCGGTCCTGCCCAACTTGCAGACGGCCGATGCCGAGCGTTTCCCGCTGGTGCGCCAGGCACTGGAGCAGGCGCTGGTGGCCGAGCTCGGGCCGGGTGATGCGCTCTACATTCCGCCGCTGT
This sequence comes from Pelomonas sp. SE-A7, assembly GCF_030345705.1. Classification (NCBI taxonomy): domain Bacteria; kingdom Pseudomonadati; phylum Pseudomonadota; class Betaproteobacteria; order Burkholderiales; family Sphaerotilaceae; genus Roseateles; species Pelomonas sp. SE-A7. Next base: position 2,681,873 of record NZ_JAUASW010000001.1, on the reverse strand, counting down.
GGTTCCACCAGGTCGAAGCGCTGGCGCCGGACCTGAACATCCTGATGAACTACTGGTGGCGGGACGCGCCGGCTGCGCAACGCAAGGACGACCTCCATCTGGCGGCGATGCGCCTGGCGATGCTGGCGTTCCGGCACTTGCCCGACGGCGAGCGCGAGGGGTGGCGAGCGCTGTTCGAGCACTATGTGTTCGGTGCGCGGGGCGAGTCTCTTGCACATATTCCCGCCGACCAGCGCCACATGTTTGGCGAGCTCGATGTGAAAGCCGACGCGGCCATCCGCAAGGACCTCATCGCGCAACTGGGCAAGCCCTGACGCAGGCAGTCCGCCTTTTCCTGTCGGCGAGAGCCAAAAAAACGGCCCCGAGGGGCCGTTTGCATTGCAGCAGCCGGTGCCCGAAGGCAGCCGGCTGTTTGCCAAGGCGTCAGAACTTGACGCGGGCAGTCAGGTAGTACTGACGGCCGTTGTTGTAGATCGCGCGCGGCTGGGTGTCGGACGCGAAGTACTTCAGCTTGGGGCTGTTCAGGTTCTGACCATCCAGGCTGATGCCGAAGTTCTCGGTCAGCTTGTAGCCGATCGAGGCGGACAGCACGCCGGAGCCCTTCTGGTAGTAGTCCGTGCCACGGTCGGTACCGATGTAGATGCTGTCGGTATAGCCGTAGTTAACGCGGGCCGAGAACTTGTCGTCTTCGTAGAAGCCGCCCAGGTTGACCGAGTGTCGGACGTTGCCGCGCAGCACATGGCCATTGCTGTCGTGGCCGTCGGCGAAGGTGTAGTTCGCACTGACGCCGAAGTTCTTGTTGATCGGCGATTCAAACGCGAACTCCAGGCCGGTGACCGAGGCGCTCGTGTTGATCGGGCCGGTCAGCAGGTACTTGCGGTCCACGATCTGGGCGGCGCCACCACCGGCCGGGGCCAGCAGCGTCGGCAGGGTCGCGCTGAAGGTGCCGTCCTTGATGTAGCTGCCCATCTGCATGTGGAAGGCACCCATGGACACAAAGGCGCGCGGGGCGAAGTACCACTCCAGGTTGGCGTCGAAGTTGTTCGAACGGATCGGCTTCAGGTTGGGGTTGCCGGCCGAGCCGCCACCAACCGATTGGTCCTGCAGGTTGGCCGGCGGCGACAGGTTGGCGGCGGCCGACAGCGCCGTGTAGTCCGCGCGGGTCATGGTGCGGCTCAGGGCCAGGCGACCGACCAGATCCTTCGAGATGTCGATGCGGATGCTCGCGCTGGGCAGCAGGTCGGTGTAGCTGCGCGAATTGCTCGTCAGGTACTCCGCGCCCCAGGCCGAGGTCACGTCCGGCTTGGCCGCGTTCGGCGTGTAGGTCCAGGCGTGCGAGGACTGCTTGGTGCGAACGGCACGCAGGCCGATGTTGCCGCTCCAGGCCTGGCCTTCCAGGTTGCCCTGCACGTACATCGCCGTGGTGGTTTCCTTCACGCCGTATTCACCGCCCTGGATGGGCGAGTGCACCAGGGCCGCGCTGTTCGGGTCACGGTTGGTGTACTTGGCGTTGAAGGCCGCCAGGTCGGCTGCCGAGACGTAGGCGATGCTCGTCGGGAAGCCTCCGCCCAGACCGCCGCCGAAGTTGCTCGGATAGAGCTGGCTGAAGGCCGGCGAGTTGGCGATGGTGTAGGGCGAGGGCGAGCTGGCGGCATTGTTGTCGTTGGCGCCGCAGTAGAAGGTGCCCGACCAGGGGAACATGCTGGCGCCATAGGCGGTGCCGGTGCTGCAACCCGGGCGCTGGTTGACCGTAGAGCCGGTACCGCGGTCGTGGGTGGCGCTGCGGGCGCCGAACTTCAGGCTCTTCAGCACGCCGGCGTCCATGGTGTATTCGCCGTCCACCTGGGCCCAGGTGTCCTTGTCGTTCACGACCAGGTTCTCGACGCCAAAGATCCAGCCGAAACCCATGCCGGCCGCGCTCGTGCCCGGCTGGTTGTTGATTCCCTTCTTGGGGTCGATGCCGACCGAGAACGCCGGTGCCGCGCTGTTGCCATTGAGCTGGTAGCCGGCGGCCTGGGTGTAGATGTTGGCTTCGTAGACGTCTTGCGAATCTGTCTTGCCCTTGCCCTTGGAGGTGCCGCCGTTGACCGACAGGGTCAGTGCGTCGTTGACCTTGAACGTGCCTTCCAGGCCCAGGAAGTTGCTCTCGGCCGAAGCCTTGCGCGAGATCATGTCGTAGACACCGCCGGCGGAGGGCGTGGTCCAGGTCAGATTCAGCTTGGACACGGTCTTCACGCCGTTCTTGTCGGTCACGACGCTGTAGTCACCCAGCTTGGCCGTGCTGTACGCCGTGAAGCCCGGCCGGTTGATCAGCATGTAGTTGCGGTTGTAGTTGTCCGCATCCATCTTGGACGAGAAGCCGGTCAGGATCAGGTCGACGTCCTTCGTCGGCTTGAACTCGGCGCGGACCAGGCCGCCCTTGCGTTCACGTTCCTGGGTGAAGTAGGCGGCACCGATCAGGTCGGGGATGTAGGCGCCTTCCAGGCCCGGGGCCTGGGCGATCAGTTCGGCGGCATTGGCTTTGGTCAACTGGTTGATCCAGCCGAGGGTCTCGACGCCGTCGCGACGCAGGCTGCGCTTCTCGGAGAAGGCCTGAACCAGCACGCCGAAGGTCTTGTCGTCGCTGCGGAAGTTCAGCAGGGCACTCAGCTGCGGATCGGTCTTGCGCGGCAGGTCGGCATAGACGGCGCCGACGCTGGCCTCGATCGTCAGCGGCTTGCTGAAGTCCAGCGGCTTGCGAGTGATGATGTTGACCGAGCCGGCCGTGCCGCCTTCGACCAGCGAAGCTTCGGCGTTCTTGCGGACTTCGACGCGGCTCACCAGTTCGGAGGGCAGCAGCGAGTAGCTGACGCTGCGGCCGACGCCGGCACCGGACTGGTCCAGCACGAACCAGTCGCCGTTGGCGATGGCGTGGCTGTCGACCAAGGTCTGGGTCAGGCTGGGATTGGTGCCACGCAGGCCCACGCGGTCACGCTCGTCGAAACCGCCGGAACCGCCGGCCGGGCTGTTCAGCACCGTGACGCCGGGAATGCGGGCCAGCGAGTCGGCCACGTTCTTGTCGGGCATCTTGCCGATGTCTTCGGCCGAGACCACGTCGATGTGGGCGTCAGCATTGCGCTTGACGCTCAGCGACTTTTCCTGGGAGGCGCGGATGCCGGTCACCACCACCTGTTCGAGCTGTTGGTTCTCGGCCGGCTTCGGCGCGGTTTGCTGGGCTTGCGCCAGGGCGCCGGTGCTCAGCAGGGTGAGCGCCACGGCGGCGGCGATGGGGGTCTGTCTGACCTTCATGAACTGCTCCTCGATTTGGCCAACGGATTCGAATTCGGCCTGTTGAAACGCGGAACCAGCGCATACCAATCTATGAAGTGGCATGGGGCTGGTGCCTCCAGGGGACCTCTTGATGCAACCAATGCCATGCCACTATATCCCTCGGTAGTGCCACTTTGCTACCACTTTCGGGTTCGTGTTTTCCCTGCCACCTGCCGGCCTTGATGCGCTGCGACCACACTTTTCCTGTGGCGCCCGGGCTTGGTCTTGTATTCGTCCGGCTCGTTGTGCTTGGTACCAGATTGGTATGGTCGCGAAGGCAGCGAGTGCGTGACGGCATGTGCCTGGGGCGATGCGTATGCATTGCCGGCGCGTGGGTGGTCGACGGGCTTTGAGCGGGCGGCGTCGGTCGCGATCTCGATGCCCTGGCTCAAAAAATGTTTGTCCCGAACAATTGCTGTGCTATAGTCGTGGGCTCGCTTCGGAGGGGTGGCCGAGTGGTTAAAGGCAGCAGACTGTAAATCTGCCCGCTAACGCGTACGCTGGTTCGAATCCAGCCTCCTCCACCAAAGCGAACGCCTTGATCCGGCTTGGTCGGGTCCGTGGCGGCGACTCCCGGGCGGGAGTAGTTCAATGGTAGAACCTTAGCCTTCCAAGCTAATGACACGGGTTCGATTCCCGTTTCCCGCTCCAGCAAAGGTGTCGGTTCTGCAGTGTTAGAGATGTCGGCACGGGTTTGCCGGTCGGTCCGCAAGATGGCCGTCAAACCTGTGTCGATGCCCATGTGGCTCAGTGGTAGAGCACTCCCTTGGTAAGGGAGAGGTCACGCGTTCGATCCGCGTCATGGGCACCACCTCCCTTCCTTTCCCTTTTCTTTTTGATCTGACCGCTCGGAGCGCAAGATGGCAAAAGGCAAGTTTGAACGTACCAAGCCGCACGTGAACGTGGGCACGATTGGTCACGTGGACCATGGCAAGACGACGCTGACGGCTGCAATTGCAACCGTGCTGTCGAAGAAGTTCGGTGGCGAGGCCAAGGCCTACGACCAGATCGACGCAGCGCCGGAAGAGAAGGCCCGCGGCATCACGATCAACACCGCGCACGTCGAGTACGAGACGGCCAACCGCCACTACGCGCACGTTGACTGCCCCGGCCACGCCGACTACGTCAAGAACATGATCACGGGTGCCGCCCAGATGGACGGCGCGATCCTGGTGTGCTCGGCCGCTGACGGCCCGATGCCCCAGACCCGCGAGCACATCCTGCTGGCCCGTCAGGTCGGCGTGAAGTACATCATCGTCTTCCTGAACAAGTGCGACATGGTCGACGACGCCGAGCTGCTCGAGCTGGTGGAGATGGAAGTTCGCGAGCTGCTCTCGAAGTACGACTTCCCGGGCGACGACACTCCGATCGTCAAGGGTTCGGCCAAGCTGGCGCTGGAAGGCGACACGGGCGACCTGGGCGAGCAAGCCATCATGCGACTGGCCGACGCGCTGGACACCTACATCCCCCAGCCGGACCGTGCCGTTGACGGCGCCTTCCTGCTGCCGGTGGAAGACGTGTTCTCGATCTCGGGCCGTGGCACCGTGGTGACCGGTCGCGTCGAGCGCGGCATCATCAAGGTCGGCGAAGAAATCGAAATCGTCGGTATCCGCGAAGTGCAGAAGACCACGGTCACGGGCGTGGAAATGTTCCGCAAGCTGCTGGACCAAGGTCAAGCTGGCGACAACGTCGGCATCCTGCTGCGCGGCACCAAGCGTGAAGACGTCGAGCGCGGCCAGGTTCTGGCCAAGCCGGGCACGATCAAGCCGCACACCCACTTCACTGCTGAGATCTATGTTCTGAGCAAGGAAGAGGGCGGCCGTCACACTCCGTTCTTCAACAACTACCGTCCCCAGTTCTACTTCCGCACGACGGACGTGACCGGTGCCGTGGAGCTGCCCAAGGACAAGGAAATGGTCATGCCTGGCGACAACGTCAGCATCACCGTGAAGCTGATCGCTCCGATCGCCATGGAGCAGGGTCTGCGCTTCGCCATCCGTGAAGGCGGTCGTACCGTCGGCTCGGGCGTCGTCGCAACGATCATTGCCTAAGTTTTAGAAGGCCACAGGGGCATAGCTCAATTGGCAGAGCGTCGGTCTCCAAAACCGAAGGTTGGGGGTTCGAGACCCTCTGCCCCTGCCAGCGAAAGTCGTCTGCGATAATCGCCGGTTCCAGTGGTCCAGCAAGCAGCCCGCGGGAGTTGATCCCGGCGGGCTTTGCTGCTGATGGGTCGGGTCCGCAGGGGCTTGCCTGATACGCAAAGAGTTCAATGTCCAATACGCAAGTCGAAACCGTCACTACCAGCGCCGACAAGGCCAAGCTGGCCGGCGCCGTGGTGCTGGTGGTTGCCGCACTGGCCGCGTACTACGCGCTGGCCAAGCAGGGCCCGATCGCTCAATGGGCCGCATTGCTGGTGCTGCTGGCTGCTGCTGCCGGCGCATTCTTCACCGCCGAGTCGGGCAAGTCGCTGATCGCCTATGGTCAGGACTCGCTGCGCGAAGTGCGCAAGGTGGTCTGGCCGACCCGCAAGGAAGCGATGCAGATGACGGGCTACGTGTTTGCCTTCGTCGTCGTGATGGCGTTGTTCCTGTGGCTGACCGACAAGACGCTGGAGTGGGTGTTGTACGACCTGATCCTGGGCTGGAAGCGCTGAGCGTAAGAGGAACGACGAGATGACCGAACAACTGAACGTCGCCGCAGAAGCTGCTGCCGCCCCCGTCGGGCTGCCCAAGCGCTGGTACGTGGTCCACGCCTATTCCGGCATGGAAAAGGCTGTCGAGCGCAATCTGCGTGAGCGCATTGACCGTGCTGGCATGCAGGACAAGTTCGGCCGCATCCTGGTCCCGACCGAAGAAGTTGTCGAGCTGAAGAACGGCAAGAAGGCCGTGACCGAGCGCCGCTTCTTCCCTGGCTACGTGCTGGTTGAGATGGTGATGGAAGACGACACCTGGCACTTGGTGAAGCACACGTCCAAAGTGACGGGCTTCGTCGGCGGCGCCAAGAATCGCCCGGCTCCGATCTCGGAAGCCGAGGTGATGAAAATCGTCAACCAGATGCAAGAAGGCATCGAGAAGCCGCGACCCAAGGTGGAATGGACCGTTGGCGAGATCGTCCGCGTCAAGGAAGGCCCGTTCACCGACTTCAACGGAGCGATCGAGGAAGTCAATTACGACAAATCCAAGGTTCGCGTCTCGGTCACGATCTTCGGTCGTGCCACGCCGGTCGAGCTGGACTTCGGTCAGGTGGAAAAGGTTTAACAAACGCAGTTTGTTAAACCTTTCGCCGGAGATCCGCAGGATCGAAGGCAAAAGGTCTCTGGGCCTGGCAGCCGCCTGATTGGCTGCCCGTAGTCAGTCTGCAACGAGAGGCGGACAAGAGGAGCGAAGGTAAAGGCGCAAGCCCCAGTCCTTCGCGCTAGCACTCAGGCATCGCGGCGTGGCCGCCGTGGTGCTCCTAGGAGAAATCATGGCCAAGAAAATTGTCGGCTTCATCAAGCTGCAAATTCCGGCTGGCAAGGCAAATCCTTCGCCGCCGGTCGGTCCCGCGCTGGGTCAGCGCGGCCTGAACATCATGGAATTCTGCAAGGCGTTCAACGCCCAGACGCAGAGCTATGAGCCGGGCCTGAAGCTGCCGGTGGTGATCACCGCCTTCGCGGACAAGAGCTTCACCTTCATCATCAAGTCGCCCCCGGCGACCGTGCTGCTGAAGAAGGCTGCCAAGATCGAAAAGGGCTCGCAGCGCCCGCATTTGGACAAGGTCGGCAAGCTGACCCGTGCCCAGCTGGAAGAAATCGCGAAGACCAAGCAGAAGGACCTGACGGCCGCCGACATGGACGCCGCCGTTCGCACCATCGCTGGCTCGGCCCGCTCGATGGGCATCATCGTGGAAGGCGTCTGATCATGGCAAAGCTGACTAAGAAGCAAAAGGCCCTGCAAGGCAAGGTCGAGAGCACCAAGCTGTACGGCCTGGGCGATGCGCTGAACCTGGTGAAGAGCCTGGCTACCGCCAAGTTCGACGAGTCGATTGACGTTGCCGTCCAACTGGGCATCGACGCCAAGAAGTCGGACCAAGTCGTCCGTGGCGCTGTCGTGCTGCCGCACGGCACCGGCAAGACCAAGCGCGTCGCCGTGTTCGCCCAAGGCGCCAAGGCTGAAGAAGCCAAGGCCGCCGGCGCCGACGTGGTCGGCATGGAAGACCTGGCCGAGCGCGTCAAGGCGGGCGACATGCCCTTCGACGTGGTGATCGCCTCGCCGGACACCATGCGTGTCGTCGGTACCCTGGGTCAGATCCTGGGCCCGCGCGGCCTGATGCCGAACCCCAAGGTCGGCACCGTGACCCCGGACGTCGCCACCGCCGTCAAGAACGCCAAGGCTGGCCAGGTCCAGTTCCGCGTCGACAAGGCCGGCATCATCCACGGCACGATCGGCCGTCGTTCGTTCGACACCGACAAGCTGGAAGGCAATCTGCGCGCGCTGATCGACGCCCTGAACAAGGCCAAGCCGGCCTCGAGCAAGGGCATCTACCTGCGCAAGGTCGCCGTGTCTTCGACCATGGGCGTTGGCGCCCGCGTCGAAATCGCGTCGATCGCTGCCTCGGGCGCTGCCGCCTAAGGCTCATTCGATTGAGGTGCGACGCGAGTCTGGCGTCGCGCCGATGAATTGGTGGGGCGTGGGAGTCAACAACTTCCGCGCGTCATCCAAGACCGCTGGTGTGAAGCCCTGCTGTATTGAGGGCAACGCTTAATCGGAGGGCGCAAGCCCGACAGCCAGCGCAGATGGCGAACCCGCTGCAAAGGATCTGGTTCCATGTCGAGTCTCGGCTGGAGCGGTTTCCCGAAACAGAAGGTCGCTGATTCCGGTGCCTGAAGCCGCAAGGCTGAGGGCGTAATGTGAGGAGTAGACCTTGAGTCTCAATCGCAACGAGAAGGCAGCCGTTGTCTCCGACGTCGCAGCACAAGCTGCCAAGTCGCAGACGCTGGCGCTGGCCGAGTACCGTGGCCTCACCGTGGAAGCTCTGAACAAGCTGCGCGTCACCGCGCGTGCCCAAGGCGTGTACCTTCATGTCCTGAAGAACACCCTGGCACGTCGTGCTGTCGCCGGCACTTCGTTCGAAGCTGCCTCGGAGAGCATGGTCGGTCCGCTGATCTACGGCTTTTCGGAAGACGCTGTCGCGGCTGCCAAAGTCATCGCTGACTTTGCCAAGACCAACGACAAGCTCGTCATCAAGGGTGGTGCCTACGGCGGCAAGGCTCTGGACGTCAACGGCGTGAAGGCGCTGGCGGCAGTTCCGAGCAAGGAAGTCCTGCTGTCGCAAATCGCCGGCCTGCTCAAGTCGCCGGTGCAGCGCACCGCGGCCGTGCTGGCAGCCCTGGCTCAGCAACGTGGTGGTGGTGCCGAAGCATCGGCCGAAGCCCCGGCTGCTGCCTAAGACGACGACATCGTCACACGCAACCAATCTGTATTTAGGAAACACATCATGGCATTCGATAAAGACGCATTCCTGGCCGCTCTGGACAGCATGACCGTTCTGGAACTGAACGATCTGGTCAAGGCAATTGAAGAGAAGTTCGGCGTGTCCGCCGCTTCGATGGCTGCTCCGGCTGCTGGCGGCGCTGCTGCTGGTGGCGCTGCTGCCGCTGAAGAAAAGACCGAATTCACGGTCGTCCTGGCCGAAGCCGGTTCGAACAAGGTCGGCGTCATCAAGGCCGTCCGCGAAATCACCGGCCTGGGCCTGAAGGAAGCCAAGGACCTGGTCGACGGCGCACCGAAGCCCGTCAAGGAAGGCATTGCCAAGGCCGACGCCGAAGCCGCCAAGAAGAAGCTGGAAGAAGCCGGCGCCAAGGTCGAACTCAAGTAAGATTTTGGGGAGGGGTTCTCCCCTCCGCTGCGCTAAAGGGGTGGTCCGCGAGGGCCTCCCCTTTAGTCGTCTAAGGGTTAGTCCCATTGAGGGCAGTTGAAAGGGCCTGGCATCAGGTATGATGCGCGGTTCTTTCAAGTGTTCTCTGATCCGACTGCAGAGAGCCGGTTTGGTCGGGCCCTGGTGCAACGCCAGGGTTGTCCGCCAGCGGTTGGTAGTGGCCAACCACCAAGCTTCGGTCGCAATGACCGAATAGCCAGTCGCCGACGAAGCCCGTACCACGGCCAGGTGCGGGCTCTCGACACGGAGTGTTTATGGCGCAAACAACCCCCTACAGCTATACCGAGCGCAAGCGGATTCGCAAGAGCTTCGGCAAGCGCGCGAGCGTTCTCAACGTTCCCTACCTCCTGACCATGCAGAAGGACTCGTACGTCGCCTTCCTGCAGAAGGACGTACCCCCTGCCAAGCGCAAGCCCGAGGGCCTGCAGGCGGCTTTCCTCTCCGCTTTCCCGATCGTGTCGCACAACGGGTTCGTGGAGATGAAATTCCTCGAATTCAACATTGCCAAGCCGCCGTTTGACACCCGTGAGTGCCAGCAGCGCGGCCTGACCTATGCAGCGGCCGTTCGCGCCCGCCTGCAGATGATCATTTACGACCGTGAGAGCCCGCAGGCCAAGACGGTCAAGGAAATCAAGGAACAAGAGGTCTACATGGGCGAAGTGCCCCTGATGACCGACTACGGTTCCTTCATCGTCAACGGCACCGAGCGTGTCATCGTCTCCCAGCTGCACCGTTCGCCTGGCGTGTTCTTCGAGCACGACAAGGGCAAGACGCACTCGTCCGGCAAGCTGCTGTTCTCGGCGCGCATCATTCCCTACCGCGGCTCCTGGCTGGACTTCGAGTTCGACCCGAAGGACGTGCTGTACTTCCGCGTCGACCGTCGCCGCAAGATGCCGGTCACCATCCTGCTCAAGGCCATCGGCCTGAACCCCGAGCAGATCCTGGCCCACTTCTTCGTGTTCGACAACTTCCGTCTGATGGACTCCGGTGCCCAGATGGAATTCGTGGCCGACCGCCTGAAGGGCGAGGTCGCCCGCTTTGACATCACCGACAAGAGCGGTGCCGTCATCGTCGAGAAGGACAAGCGCATCACCGCCCGCCACGTGCGCCAGCTGGAGCAATCCGGCACGCAGCACGTCAGCGTGCCCGAGGACTTCCTGGTCGGCCGCGTGCTGGCCAAGAACATGGTCGATGGCGACACCGGCGAGATCATCGCCAAGGCCAACGACGAGCTGACCGATTCGCTGCTGAAGAAGCTGCGCCAGGCCGGCATCAAGGAAGTCCAGGCGCTGTACACGAACGAGCTGAACGAAGGCGCCTACATCAGCCAGACCCTGGCCACCGATGAGACCGCCGACCAGTTGGCCGCACGTGTCGCCATCTATCGCATGATGCGCCCCGGCGAGCCGCCGACCGAAGACGCGGTCGAGGCCCTGTTCAACCGCCTGTTCTACAGCGAAGACACCTACGACCTGTCCCGCGTCGGCCGCATGAAGTTCAACGCCCGCGTGGGCCGCGACACGCCGGAAGGCGCCATGGTGCTGTCCAACGAGGACATCCTCGACGTGGTCAAGATCCTGGTCGAGCTGCGCAATGGCCGAGGTGAAGTCGATGACATCGACCACCTGGGCAATCGTCGCGTCCGCTGCGTCGGCGAACTGGCCGAGAACCAGTACCGCTCGGGTCTGGCTCGTATCGAAAAGGCCGTCAAGGAACGTCTGGGCCAGGCCGAGACCGAAGCCCTGATGCCGCATGACCTGATCAACAGCAAGCCGATCTCGGCTGCACTGAAGGAATTCTTCGGTGCCTCGCAGCTGTCGCAGTTCATGGACCAGACCAACCCGCTGTCGGAAATCACGCACAAGCGTCGCGTCTCGGCCCTTGGCCCGGGCGGCCTGACGCGCGAGCGCGCCGGCTTCGAAGTCCGCGACGTGCACCCGACCCACTACGGCCGTGTCTGCCCGATCGAAACGCCGGAAGGCCCGAACATCGGCCTGATCAACTCGCTGGCCCTGTACGCCCAGCTGAACGAGTACGGCTTCCTGGAGACGCCGTACCGTCGCGTGGTGGACGGCAAGGTCACCGACCAGATCGACTACCTGTCGGCCATCGAAGAAGGCAAGTACGTCATCGCCCAGGCCAATGCCTCGCTGAACCCGCAAGGCCAACTGATCGATGAACTGGTGTCTGCCCGTGAAAACGGCGAATCGGTGCTGACCTCGCCCGAGCGCATCCAGTACATGGACGTGGCCCCGACGCAGATCGTGTCGGTTGCCGCCTCGCTGGTGCCTTTCCTCGAGCACGACGACGCAAACCGCGCACTGATGGGCGCCAACATGCAACGTCAGGCCGTGCCGACCCTGCGTCCTGAAAAGGCGCTGGTTGGTACCGGTGTCGAGCGTGTGGCCGCCAAGGACTCGGGTACCGTGGTCGCGGCCCGCCGCGGTGGCGTGGTCGACTATGTCGACACCAACCGCATCGTGATCCGCGTCAACGACAACGAGACCGTGGCCGGTGAAGTCGGCGTCGACATCTACAACCTGATCAAGTATCAGCGTTCGAACCAGAACACGAACATCCACCAGCGTCCCATCGTCAAGCGTGGCGACCGCGTTGCAGCGGAAGACATCATTGCCGACGGCGCCTCGACCGACATCGGCGAGCTGGCCCTGGGCCAGAACATGCTGGTCGCGTTCATGCCCTGGAACGGCTACAACTTCGAAGACTCGATCCTGATCTCGGAGCGCGTGATCGCCGACGACCGCTACACCTCGATCCACATCGAGGAACTGGTGGTCAATGCCCGCGATACCAAGCTGGGCAGCGAAGAAATCACCCGCGACATCCCGAACCTGAGCGAGCAGCAACTGGCCCGCCTGGACGAGTCGGGCATCGTCTACATCGGCGCCGAAGTCGGCCCGGGCGACGTGCTGGTCGGCAAGGTCACGCCCAAGGGCGAGACCACGCTGACGCCGGAAGAGAAGCTGCTGCGCGCCATCTTCGGCGAGAAGGCTTCGGACGTGAAGGACACCTCGCTGCGCGTCGACCAAGGCACGCAGGGTACGGTGATCGACGTCCAGGTCTTCACCCGTGAAGGCATCCAGCGCGACAAGCGCGCCCAGCAGATCATCGACGACGAGCTGAAGCGCTACCGCCTGGACCTGAACGACCAGCTGCGCATCGTCGAAAGCGACGCCTTCGACCGTATCGAGAAGCTGCTGGTCGGCAAGGTCGCCAATGGCGGCCCGCAGAAGATCGCCAAGGGCACCGTCATCAGCAAGGACTACCTGGCTGGCGTCGAGAAGTTCCACTGGTTCGACGTGCGTCCGGCCGAGGACGACATCGCCAACCAGCTCGAGTCCATCAAGAACTCGCTGGAGCAGACCCGCCACTCGTTCGATCTGGCCTTCGAAGAGAAGCGCAAGAAGCTGACGCAAGGCGATGAGCTGCCCGCCGGCGTGCTGAAGATGGTCAAGGTGTACCTGGCCGTCAAGCGCCGCCTGCAGCCTGGCGACAAGATGGCCGGCCGTCACGGCAACAAGGGTGTGGTCTCCAAGGTCGTTCCGGTCGAGGATATGCCCTACATGGCCGACGGCACGCCTGCCGACATCGTTCTGAACCCGCTGGGCGTGCCCTCGCGGATGAACGTGGGCCAGGTGCTGGAAGTCCACCTGGGCTGGGCCGGCAAGGGTATCGGCCAGCGCCTGGGCGACATGCTGCAACAGCATTCCGCCGTTAGCGAGCTGCGCAAGTTCCTGGACGAGCTCTACAACAAGTCGGGTGGCCGTCCGGAGAGCCTGGACGAGCTCAGCGACGCCGAGATCATCGAGATGGCGCAGAACCTGTCCAAGGGTGTGCCTTTCGCGACCCCGGTGTTCGATGGCGCCAAGGAAGAAGAAATCCGCGCCATGCTGAAGCTGGCCTACCCGGACGACATCGCTGCGAAGAAGGGCCTGACCCCGACCCGCACGCAGGCCTACCTGCACGATGGCCGCACCGGCGAGCAGTTCGAGCGTCCGACCACGGTCGGCTACATGCACGTGCTGAAGCTGCACCACCTGGTGGACGACAAGATGCACGCCCGCTCGACCGGCCCGTACTCGCTGGTGACCCAGCAGCCGCTGGGCGGCAAGGCCCAGTTCGGCGGCCAGCGCTTCGGTGAGATGGAAGTCTGGGCCCTGGAAGCCTATGGCGCGTCCTACGTGCTGCAGGAAATGCTGACCGTCAAGTCTGACGACGTGAACGGCCGCACCAAGGTCTACGAAAACATCGTCAAGGGCGAGCACGCCATCGACGCCGGCATGCCGGAGTCGTTCAACGTGCTGGTCAAGGAAATCCGTTCGCTCGGTATCGACATCGAGCTCGAGCGCAACTAATCAGGAACAGGAGAGAACACATGAAAGGTTTGCTGGACCTGTTCAAGCAGTTCACGCCGGACGAGCATTTCGACGCGATCAAGATCGGGCTCGCATCGCCCGAGAAGATCCGTTCGTGGTCCTTCGGCGAGGTGAAGAAGCCCGAGACCATCAACTACCGGACTTTCAAGCCCGAGCGTGATGGCCTGTTCTGCGCCAAGATCTTCGGCCCGATCAAGGACTACGAGTGCCTGTGCGGCAAGTACAAGCGCCTGAAGCACCGTGGCGTGATCTGCGAGAAGTGCGGCGTTGAAGTCACCCAGACCAAGGTGCGTCGCGAGCGCATGGGTCATATCGACCTGGCCGCGCCCTGCGCCCACATCTGGTTCCTGAAGTCGCTGCCGTCGCGTCTGGGCCTGGTGCTCGACATGACGTTGCGCGACATCGAACGCGTGCTGTACTTTGAAGCCTACGTCGTGGTCGATTCGGGCATGACGCCGCTGAAGAAGTTCTCGATCATGAGCGAGGACGATTACGACGCCAAGCGCGTCGAGTACGGTGACGAGTTCATCGCGCTGATGGGCGCCGAGGGCATCAAGAAGTTGCTGGAGGACATGGATCTCGACATCGAGATCGACAAGCTCCGCAACGACATGACCGGCTCGGAGCTCAAGGTCAAGAAGAACTCCAAGCGCCTGAAGGTCATGGAAGCCTTCAAGAAGTCCGGCATCAAGCCGAACTGGATGGTGCTGGACGTGCTGCCCGTGCTGCCGCCGGACCTGCGTCCGCTGGTGCCGCTGGACGGCGGCCGCTTCGCGACTTCCGACCTGAACGACCTCTATCGTCGCGTCATCAACCGCAACAACCGTCTGGCTCGCCTGCTTGAGCTGAAGGCCCCTGAAATCATCGTGCGCAACGAAAAGCGCATGCTGCAGGAAGCTGTCGACTCGCTGCTGGACAACGGCCGCCGCGGCAAGGCCATGACCGGCGCGAACAAGCGTGCCCTCAAGTCGCTGGCCGACATGATCAAGGGCAAGAGCGGTCGCTTCCGTCAGAACCTGCTGGGCAAGCGCGTCGACTACTCGGGTCGTTCGGTCATTACCGTGGGCCCGACGCTCAAGCTGCACCAGTGCGGTCTGCCCAAGCTGATGGCGCTGGAGCTGTTCAAGCCCTTCATCTTCTCGCGCCTCGAAGCCATGGGCATCGCGACGACGATCAAGGCTGCCAAGAAGGAAGTCGAAGCCGGCACGCCGGTGGTCTGGGACATCCTGGAAGAGGTCATCAAGGAGCACCCGGTTCTGCTGAACCGCGCTCCTACGCTGCACCGTCTGGGCATCCAGGCCTTCGAGCCGGTGCTGATCGAAGGCAAGGCGATCCAGCTGCATCCGCTGGTCTGCGCGGCCTTCAACGCCGACTTCGACGGTGACCAGATGGCCGTCCACGTGCCGCTGTCGATCGAAGCGCAGATGGAAGCCCGCACGCTGATGCTGGCCTCCAACAATGTGCTGTTCCCGGCCTCGGGCGAGCCCTCCATCGTCCCGTCGCAAGACGTGGTGCTGGGCCTGTACTACGCCACCCGCGATCGCATCAACGGTAAGGGTGAAGGCATGGTGTTCTCGGACATCGCCGAAGTCCTGCGCGCGCTGGACAACGGTGCTGTCGAAATCACCGCCAAGATCGCCGTGCGCCTGACCGAGTACAGCAAGGGTGCTGATGGCAGCTGGGTCCCCGAGACCAAGCTGGTGGACACCACGGTCGGCCGCGCGCTGCTGTCCGAGATCCTGCCCAAGGGCCTGCCGTTCTCGAATATCAACAAGGCGCTGAAGAAGAAGGAAATCTCACGCCTGATCAACACGTCCTTCCGCAAGTGCGGTCTGAAGGAGACCGTGGTGCTGGCCGACAAGCTGCTGCAAAGCGGCTTCAAGCTCGCCACCCGCGCCGGCATCTCGATCGCCATCGACGACATGCTGGTGCCGAAGCAGAAGTACGAGCTGATCGAGCGTGCCGAGAAGGAAGTCAAGGAGATCGAGCAGCAGTACGTCTCGGGCCTGGTGACCGCCGGCGAGCGCTACAACAAGGTCGTGGACATCTGGGGCAAGACCGGCGACGAAGTCGGCAAGGTCATGATGTCGCAGCTGTCCAAGCAGAAGACCATCGACCGCAACGGCAAGGAAGTGGATCAGGAGTCGTTCAACTCCATCTACATGATGGCTGACTCTGGTGCCCGCGGTAGCGCGGCCCAGATCCGCCAGCTGGCCGGCATGCGGGGCCTGATGGCCAAGCCGGACGGCTCGATCATCGAGACGCCGATCACGGCAAACTTCCGCGAAGGCCTGAACGTTCTGCAGTACTTCATCTCCACCCACGGCGCCCGTAAGGGTCTGGCCGACACGGCGCTGAAGACCGCGAACTCGGGTTACCTGACCCGTCGTCTGGTCGACGTGACGCAGGACCTGGTCGTGACCGAGAGCGACTGCGGCACCGACAACGGCATCGCCATGCGCGCCCTGGTCGAAGGTGGTGAAGTCATCGAGTCGCTGCGTGACCGCGTGCTGGGTCGCGTGGCTGCCATCGACGTGCTGCACCCCGAGACCCAGGCGGTCGTGCTCGACGCCGGCAAGATGCTGGACGAAGACACGCTGGACATGCTGGAACAAGCCGGTGTCGACGAGATCAAGGTCCGCACGCCGCTGACCTGCGCCACGCGCTTCGGCCTGTGCGCCAAGTGCTATGGCCGCGATCTGGGCCGTGGTGGCCTGGTCAACACCGGTGAAGCTGTCGGCGTGATCGCCGCCCAGTCGATCGGTGAGCCGGGCACCCAGCTGACCATGCGTACCTTCCACATCGGTGGTGCCGCATCGCGTGCCGCCGTGGCCTCGAGCGTCGAAGCCAAGTCGGATGGCATCATCGGCTTCAACGCCACGATGCGCTACGTCACGAACGGCAAGGGCGAGTTGGTGGTGATTTCGCGTTCCGGCGAGATCATCATTGCCGACCCGCATGGCCGCGAGCGCGAGCGTCACAAGGTGCCGTACGGCGCGATCCTGAACGTCAAGGCCGACCAGCAGATCAAGGCTGGCCTGGTGCTGGCGAACTGGGACCCGCTGACCCGTCCGATCATCACGGAATTCGCCGGCCAGGCGAAGTTCGAGAACGTCGAGGAAGGCGTCACCGTGGCCAAGCAGGTGGACGAGGTCACCGGCCTGTCGACCCTGGTGGTGATCGATCCGAAGCGCCGTGGCGCTGCCAAGATCGTGCGTCCGCAGGTCAAGCTGCTGGACACCAACGGCCACGAGGTCAAGATCCCCGGTACCGACCACTCGGTGAACATCGCCTTCCAGGTCGGCGCCCTGATCCAGGTGCGCGATGGCCAGGAGCTGGCTCCCGGTGAAGTGCTGGCGCGTATTCCGGTCGAAGGCCAGAAGACCCGCGACATTACCGGCGGTCTGCCGCGTGTGGCCGAGCTGTTCGAAGCCCGTTCGCCCAAGGACAAGGGCGTGCTGGCCGAGCAGACCGGTACCGTGTCGTTCGGCAAGGAGACCAAGGGCAAGGTTCGTCTGCAGATCACCGATCCGGACGGCAAGGTCTGGGAAGAGCTGGTGCCCAAGGAAAAGAACATCCTGGTGCACGAAGGCCAAGTGGTGAACCGCGGCGAACTGATCGTCGACGGCGCGGCCGATCCGCAGGACATCCTGCGTCTGCTGGGCATCGAGGAACTGGCCCGCTACATCGTCGACGAAGTGCAGGACGTCTACCGTCTGCAGGGCGTGAAGATCAACGACAAGCACATCGAGGTGATCGTTCGCCAGATGCTGCGTCGCGTTCAGATCACGAACTCGGGCGACTCGCACTACATCGTCGGTGAGCAGGTCGAGCGTTCGGAGCTGCTGGACACCAACGACCGCCTGCGCGGCGAGGGCAAGCTGACCGCCACGCACGCCGATGTGCTGCTGGGTATCACCAAGGCTTCGCTGTCGACCGATTCCTTCATCTCGGCCGCTTCCTTCCAGGAAACGACCCGCGTGCTGACCGAGGCTGCCATCATGGGCAAGCGCGACGAGCTGCGCGGCTTGAAGGAAAACGTCATCGTCGGTCGCCTGATTCCCGCCGGCACCGGCATGGCCTTCCACCAGGCACGCCGTGCCAAGGAAGAAATGGACGACGCCGAGCGCCGTTCCATCGCCATGCAGGAAGCCGAGGAACTGGCTGCTGCACAGATGGCCAGCGTCGACGCCCCGGGCGAAGGTTCGGCCGAGTAATCGGTCAACTGGCTCAGGCCTACAAGGCTGCCGCACCCGCAAGGGGCGGCAGCCTTTTTCATTGCGGCCCGGTCAGGTGGGTGCTGTCTCTGTCCAGGCCTTGATCCAGGCCTCGGGCTTCTGGATCGTCAGGCCACAGAGTTTCTGAGCCCGCTTGGCCAGCGCCAGCACGGCGCGGTCGCGAGAAATCAGCCAGCGTGCCTGGCTCGCGACAGCCAGGTCGACGAAGATCTGGTCATCGGGATCTCGGCAGACCAAGCGGATCGCTGGTGCAGGGGGCTCTTGGACTACCGCGCACCAGCGAGAGAAGACTTCGCTGATGGCGGGCAAATCCGGCAAGCGATCAGCAGCGATCCCGCGCCCCAGCACATGCAGTAGCTCCGCCTGCATGTATGCCGTCCCAATCCAGGCGACGGCGCCTGACTGAATCGCGTCGACCAGTGGGACGACCGAGGGGTCGCGGAACACCAGCCAGTCCATGACGACCTGGGTGTCGATGACGATCTTTGGGGCTTGCATGGGCCGCGCAGCATAGCCCTGGTACAGCACTCAACACCGCCCCTTGTGCGGAAAACCCTAGCTGGTCTACAATCGCGGGCTCTCCGGCAGGCTTTGCTGCGCCTACGCGCGTCCAAAACCTGGGAATCCTGACGCACTGCGCTCCGCGTGGTGCGTTCAGTCGTTTCCAGAAACAGGGCGACATTCGATGGCACAGCAAGGTTTGCGGCCGCTGTGGTCGATGCTGCCGGGGGATGTGACTTCAAACGGGAACAAGTTACTTATGCCAACTATCAATCAACTCGTGCGCCAAGGCCGTCAGGCCGAGGTCACGAAATCCAAGTCGCCCGCGATGCAGGATTGCCCGCAACGCCGTGGCGTCTGCACTCGCGTCTACACGACGACACCGAAGAAGCCGAACTCGGCTCTGCGTAAGGTCGCCAAGGTTCGCTTGACCAACGGTTTCGAGGTCATCTCGTACATCGGCGGTGAAGGCCACAACCTGCAAGAGCACAGTGTCGTGCTGGTGCGCGGTGGTCGTGTCAAGGACCTGCCGGGCGTTCGCTACCACATCGTCCGCGGTTCGCTGGACCTGCAAGGCGTCAAGGATCGCAAGCAGTCGCGTTCCAAGTACGGTGCCAAGCGCCCCAAGAAGTAAGAAGCCAATAGCGTTTGTCATGGCGCAGCGTTGAACAGCAGCTGTCGCCGGATGTTTAGCGGTTTGTGCGGCCCAAGAGGGCTGTAGCAGCCGAGTAAGTGGATGACCCCAGAAGCCGGTGGTCATTCCAAGGCGAGGAGCTCAAGCTCCAAGCCAACTGAAGCAAGAGGAAGATTCCCATGCCACGTCGTCGCGAAGTACCCAAGCGCGAGATCCTGCCCGATCCCAAGTTCGGTAGCGTTGATCTGTCCAAGTTCATGAACGTCATCATGGAGTCGGGCAAGAAGGCCGTCGCCGAGCGCATCATTTACGGTGCTCTCGACCAAGTCGAGAAGAAGGCCGGCAAGGACCCGCTGGAAGTGTTCATGGTCGCCCTGAACAACGTCAAGCCGATGGTCGAAGTCAAGTCCCGCCGCGTGGGCGGTGCGAACTACCAAGTTCCCGTGGAAGTTCGCCCCGTTCGCCGGATGGCCCTGGCCATGCGCTGGTTGAAGGAATCCGCCCGCAAGCGCGGTGAGAAGTCCATGGCCCAGCGCCTGGCCAACGAGCTGCTGGAGGCCGCGGAAGGCCGCGGCGGCGCGATGAAGAAGCGTGACGAAGTCCACCGCATGGCCGACGCCAACAAGGCGTTCTCGCACTTCCGCTTCTAAACTACACCCTCTCAGCCGCCTCGGGTTTCTACCAACCCGATGGCGGCTCACTGCATTTGGAGCAAGACCATGGCCCGCAAGACCCCCATCGAGCGCTACCGCAATATCGGTATCTCCGCGCACATCGATGCCGGCAAGACCACGACGACCGAGCGCATCCTTTACTACACCGGTGTGAACCACAAGATCGGTGAAGTGCACGATGGCGCTGCCACGATGGACTGGATGGAGCAGGAGCAAGAGCGCGGCATCACGATCACGTCGGCTGCCACGACCTGCTTCTGGAAGGGCATGGACATGTCCTATCCGGAGCACCGTTTCAACATCATCGACACCCCCGGACACGTGGACTTCACCATTGAGGTGGAGCGTTCGATGCGCGTGCTGGACGGCGCCTGCATGGTCTATTGCGCCGTGGGTGGCGTGCAGCCGCAGTCCGAAACCGTCTGGCGCCAGGCCAACAAGTACAAGGTGCCGCGTCTGGCCTTTGTCAACAAGATGGACCGTACCGGTGCCAACTTCTTCAAGGTCGTCGACCAGATGAAGACGCGCCTGAAGGCCAACCCCGTGCCCATCGTGATCCCCATCGGCGCTGAAGACAACTTCAAGGGCGTGGTCGATCTGCTGAAGATGAAGGCCATCATTTGGGACGAGGCGTCCCAGGGCATGAAGTTCAGCTACGAAGACATCCCGGCCGACCTGGTGAGCGTCGCCCAGGAATGGCGCGAGAAGATGGTCGAGGCTGCTGCCGAAGCTACCGAAGAGCTGATGAACAAGTACCTCGAGACGGGCGACCTGACCGAGGAAGAGATCAAGCTGGCCATCCGTACCCGTACGATCGCCACCGAAATCCAGCCGATGCTGTGCGGCACGGCCTTCAAGAACAAGGGCGTGCAGCGCATGCTGGACGCGGTCATCGACTTCCTGCCCTCGCCGGTCGACATCCCGCCGGTGTCGGGTACCGACGAAGACGAGCAGCCGGCCAGCCGCAAGGCTGACGACGGCGAGAAGTTCGCTGCCCTGGCCTTCAAGCTGATGACTGACCCCTACGTCGGTCAGCTGACCTTCGTTCGCGTGTATTCGGGTGTTCTGCAGTCGGGCGCTACCGTCTACAACCCGATCCGCGGCAAGAAGGAGCGCATCGGCCGTATCTTGCAGATGCACGCCAACCAGCGTGAAGAAATCAAGGAAATTCTGGCCGGTGACATCGCAGCTTGCGTGGGTCTGAAGGACGTCACGACCGGTGAAACGCTGTGCGATCCGGAATCGATCATCACGCTTGAAAAGATGATCTTCCCGGAGCCGGTGATTTCGCAGGCCGTCGAACCCAAGACCAAGGCCGACCAGGAAAAGATGGGTCTGGCTCTGGGCCGTCTGGCTGCGGAAGATCCGTCGTTCCGTCTGCGCACCGACGAAGAATCGGGTCAGACCATCATCTCGGGCATGGGCGAGCTGCACCTGGAAATCATTGTCGACCGCATGAAGCGCGAGTTCGGCGTGGAAGCCAACGTCGGCAAGCCGCAGGTGGCCTACCGCGAAACCATCCGCAAGACCGCTACCGACGTGGAAGGCAAGTTCGTCCGCCAGTCGGGTGGTAAGGGCCAATACGGTCACGTCGTGCTGACGGTTGAGCCGCAAGAAGCTGGCAAGGGCTTCGAGTTCGTCGACGCCATCAAGGGTGGCGTGGTGCCTCGCGAGTACATCCCGGCGGTCGAGAAGGGTGTCATCGACTCCCTGCCGAACGGCGTGCTGGCTGGCTTCCCGGTCGTGGACGTGAAGGTCACGCTTACCTTCGGTTCGTACCACGACGTGGACTCGAACGAAAACGCGTTCAAGATGGCCGCTTCGATGGGCTTCAAGGAAGCCTGCCGTCGCGCCAGCCCGGTGATCCTGGAGCCGATGATGGCCGTGGAAGTCGAGACCCCGGAAGACTACGCCGGCAACGTGATGGGCGACCTGTCCAGCCGTCGCGGCATGGTCCAGGGCATGGACGACATGGTCGGCGGTGGCAAGGTCATCAAGGCCGAAGTGCCGCTGTCGGAAATGTTCGGCTACTCGACCACGCTGCGTTCGATGTCGCAAGGCCGTGCTACGTACACGATGGAGTTCAAGCACTACAACGAAGCTCCGAAGAACGTGGCCGACGCGATCATTACCGCTCGCGGCAAGGCGGCTTAAGACTCAAGCGAATCGTCTTCGCAGCGCACCTCCCGTCTGCCAGTCGGCGGGGCAACAAGGGCGCTGCGGAAACGCTAAACCAACAGACTGGCGCAATGCTCTTTATCTGGAGAATTTGAAATGGCAAAAGGCAAGTTTGAACGTACCAAGCCGCACGTGAACGTGGGCACGATTGGTCACGTGGACCATGGCAAGACGACGCTGACGGCTGCAATTGCAACCGTGCTGTCGAAGAAGTTCGGTGGCGAGGCCAAGGCTTACGACCAGATCGACGCAGCCCCGGAAGAGAAGGCCCGCGGCATCACGATCAACACCGCGCACGTCGAGTACGAGACGGCCAACCGCCACTACGCGCACGTTGACTGCCCCGGCCACGCCGACTACGTCAAGAACATGATCACGGGTGCCGCCCAGATGGACGGCGCGATCCTGGTGTGCTCGGCCGCTGACGGCCCGATGCCCCAGACCCGCGAGCACATCCTGCTGGCCCGTCAGGTCGGCGTGAAGTACATCATCGTCTTCCTGAACAAGTGCGACATGGTCGACGACGCCGAGCTGCTCGAGCTGGTGGAAATGGAAGTGCGCGAGCTGCTCTCGAAGTACGACTTCCCGGGCGACGACACTCCGATCGTCAAGGGTTCGGCCAAGCTGGCGCTGGAAGGCGACACGGGCGACCTGGGCGAGCAAGCCATCATGCGACTGGCCGACGCGCTGGACACCTACATCCCCCAGCCGGACCGTGCCGTTGACGGCGCCTTCCTGCTGCCGGTGGAAGACGTGTTCTCGATCTCGGGCCGTGGCACCGTGGTGACCGGTCGCGTCGAGCGCGGCATCATCAAGGTCGGCGAAGAAATCGAAATCGTCGGTATCCGCGAAGTGCAGAAGACCACGGTCACGGGCGTGGAAATGTTCCGCAAGCTGCTGGACCAAGGTCAAGCTGGCGACAACGTCGGCATCCTGCTGCGCGGCACCAAGCGTGAAGACGTCGAGCGCGGCCAGGTTCTGGCCAAGCCGGGCACGATCAAGCCGCACACCCACTTCACTGCTGAGATCTATGTTCTGAGCAAGGAAGAGGGCGGCCGTCACACCCCGTTCTTCAACAACTACCGTCCCCAGTTCTACTTCCGCACGACGGACGTGACCGGTGCCGTGGAGCTGCCCAAGGACAAGGAAATGGTCATGCCTGGCGACAACGTCAGCATCACCGTGAAGCTGATCGCTCCGATCGCCATGGAGCAGGGCCTGCGCTTCGCCATCCGTGAAGGCGGTCGTACCGTCGGCTCGGGCGTCGTCGCAACGATCATTGCCTAAGTTTTGCGTGACTGGTCAGGGCTGCCTTCGGCGGCCCCGGCCTCACAAAACTCGCGGCGAGACAGGACGTTAAGCCGCACGTTCTTTAAGGAATAGTCATGCAAAAGCAAAAGATCCGCATCCGCCTGAAGGCCTTCGACTACAAGCTGATCGACCAATCGGCTCTGGAAATCGTGGAAACCGCCAAACGCACCGGCGCCATCGTCAAGGGCCCCGTGCCCCTGCCGACGCGCATGCAGCGTTTCGACATCCTGCGTTCGCCGCACGTCAACAAGACTTCGCGCGACCAGTTCGAAATCCGTACGCACCAGCGCCTGATGGACATCGTCGATCCCACCGACAAGACGGTTGATGCTCTGATGAAGCTCGACCTGCCGGCCGGCGTGGACGTCGAGATCAAGCTGCAGTAATGCGGTCGCGGCCTTCGGGTCGCATCTAGAAAACGGCACCTCTCGGGGTGCCGTTTGTCCTTGGCGAGTATGCTTGCGTTGAACCTAGGGTTCACGCTATACTCGCCGCTTTTCCGCCCTCGGTGTCTCCCTGGGTGGGTTGAAGCGCGCCGCGTTTGCCTTTACCGAAGGCGGTGCATTTGGTCAGCCTGGCCAATCGATGTCAGGCATTTGGAGAAAAAACATGAGTCTTAGCAATCGTCTCGGATTGCTGGGCCGCAAGGTGGGCATGATGCGCATCTTCACGGACGATGGCGACGCCATTCCCGTGACGGTGCTGGACGTGTCCAACAACCGCGTGACCCAGGTCAAGACCGAAGAGACTGACGGCTACAGCGCCATTCAAGTGGCGTTCGGTACGCGCAAAGCATCGCGCGTCACCAAGCCGGAAGCCGGCCACCTCGCCAAGGCGGGTGTCGAAGCCGGTGAAATCCTCAAGGAATTCCGTGTTGCCGCTGATGTGGCTGCCGAATACAAGGCGGGCGCTGTGCTGCCCGTCTCGCTGTTCGCAGTCGGTCAGATGGTGGATGTGCAGGGCACGTCGATCGGCAAGGGCTTTGCAGGCAGCATCAAGCGCCACAACTTCAGCTCGCAGCGCGCTTCGCACGGTAATAGCCGTTCGCACAATGTCCCGGGTTCCATCTCGATGGCCCAGGATCCCGGTCGCGTGTTCCCCGGCAAGAAGATGACGGGTCACATGGGCGACGAAACCGTGACGACCCAAAACCTCGACATCGTGCGCGTTGACGAAGCCCGTCAGCTGCTGCTGGTCAAGGGTGCTGTGCCGGGCGCCAAGAACGGCCACGTGGTCGTTCGTCCGGCCGTCAAGGTCAAGGTCAAGAAGGGAGCCAACTGATGCAGCTCGAGCTCCTGAACGAGCAGGGTCAGGCCACCTCCAAGGTGGACGCGCCTGACACCGTCTTCGCTCGTGATTACAACGAAGCCCTGATTCACCAGGTCGTTGTCGCCTTCCAGGCCAACGCCCGCCAGGGTACCCGCGCCCAGAAGGATCGCGAACAGGTCAAGCACTCGACCAAGAAGCCGTTCCGTCAGAAGGGCACCGGCCGCGCTCGCGCCGGTATGACCTCGTCGCCGCTGTGGCGCGGGGGCGGTCGCATCTTCCCGAACATGCCTGACGAGAACTTCTCGCACAAGCTGAACAAGAAGATGTACCGCGCCGGTATGGCCGCCATTCTGTCGCAGCTGGCCCGCGAAGGCCGCCTGGCCGTGGTGGACTCGATCTCGGTCGAAGCCCCCAAGACCAAGCTGCTGGCTGCCAAGTTCAAGGCCATGGGCCTGGACTCGGTGATGCTGATTGCCGACTCGGTCGACGACAACCTGGCCCTGGCCTCGCGCAATTTGGCCAACGTGTTGATCGTTGAGCCGCGCTACGCTGATCCGCTGTCGCTGGTCTATTACAAGAAGGTGCTGGTCACCAAGGCCGCGATGGAGCAACTGAAGGAGATGCTGGCATGAGCGCCCCCAAGTTTGCTGAAGGCCGTCTGGCCCAGGTGCTGCTGGCTCCGATCGTGTCCGAAAAGGCCACGGCTGTTGCCGAAAAGCACAACCAAGTCCTGTTCAAGGTCCTGCGCGACGCCACCAAGCCCGAAATCAAGGCCGCCGTTGAACTGATGTTCAAGGTCGAAGTCGAATCGGTCAGCGTGGTGAACGTGAAGGGCAAGGCCAAGCGCTTCGGCGGCCGTGCTGGCCGTCGCGACCACGTCAAGAAGGCGTATGTCGCTCTGAAGGCGGGCCAAGAGCTCAACTTCTCCGGGGAGGCTGCGTAATGGCCGTCGTTAAAGTCAAGCCGACCTCGCCTGGCCGCCGTGCCGTGGTGAAGGTGGTTCACAAGCACCTGCACAAGGGCGCTCCGGAAGCTTCGCTGCTGGAGCCGCAAAAGCAGAACGCTGGCCGTAACAACAACGGCCACATCACGATGCGCCACAAGGGCGGTGGCCACAAGCACCACTACCG
Source organism: Pelomonas sp. SE-A7 (assembly GCF_030345705.1). Taxonomy (NCBI): domain Bacteria; kingdom Pseudomonadati; phylum Pseudomonadota; class Betaproteobacteria; order Burkholderiales; family Sphaerotilaceae; genus Roseateles; species Pelomonas sp. SE-A7. The sequence goes on along the minus strand of NZ_JAUASW010000001.1, from coordinate 2,656,316 downwards.
CGTCGTTGATTTCAAGCGCAACAAGGACGGCATTCCGGCCAAGGTTGAGCGCATCGAGTACGACCCGAACCGTACGGCCCACATCGCGCTGGTGTGCTACGCCGACGGCGAGCGTCGCTACATCATCGCTCCGCGTGGTCTGGAAGTCGGTTCGACCATCCTGAGCGGCGCCGAGGCCGCGATCAAGGCTGGCAACACGCTGCCGATCCGCAACATCCCGGTGGGTTCCACGATCCACTGCATAGAGCTGCTGCCCGGCAAGGGTGCCCAGATTATCCGTTCGGCGGGCGCTTCCGCCGTCCTGATGGCCCGTGAAGGCACGTACGCTCAGGTCCGCCTGCGCTCCGGTGAAGTGCGTCGTATCCACATCGACTGCCGCGCCACGATCGGCGAGGTCAGCAACGAAGAGCACAGCCTGCGCCAGTACGGCAAGGCCGGCGCCATCCGCTGGAAGGGCATCCGCCCGACCGTCCGCGGCGTTGCCATGAACCCGGTGGATCACCCGCACGGTGGTGGTGAAGGTCGTACCGGTGAGGGCCAGGCGCCTGTGTCGCCGTGGAACACCCTCACGAAGGGCTACCGTACTCGTAACAACAAGCGCACGCAGACCTTCATCGTCTCGCGTCGCAAGAAGTAAGAGGTAGGCCATGACTCGTTCGCTGAAGAAGGGCCCGTTCGTCGATGCCCACCTGATGGCCAAGGTCGACAAAGCGGTTGCCAACAAGGACAAGAAGCCCATCAAGACCTGGTCGCGTCGCTCGACGATCCTGCCCGAGTTCATCGGTCTGACGATCGCCGTGCACAACGGCAAGCAGCACGTGCCGGTCTATGTGTCTGACCAGATGGTCGGCCACAAGCTGGGCGAATTCGCACTGACCCGCACCTTCAAGGGCCATCCGGCCGACAAGAAGGCCGGGAAGAAGTAAGGATGCCAACGATGGAAACCAAAGCAATCGTTCGCGGCGTTCGCCTTTCGTGTGACAAGGGTCGCCTGGTGGCAGACCTGATCCGCGGCAAGAAGGTGGACCAAGCGCTGAACATCCTGGAATTCACCCAGAAGAAGGCCGCTGTGATCATCAAGAAGGCGCTGGAAAGCGCCATCGCCAACGCCGAGCACAACGACGGCGCTGACATTGATGAACTGAAGGTCACGTCGATCTACGTGGAGCAAGGCGCCACGCTGAAGCGTTTCTCGGCTCGCGCAAAGGGCCGTGGCAATCGCATCAGCAAGCCCACCTGCCACATCTTCGTGTCGGTCGGTAACTGAGGCCAAGAGGAAGACTATGGGACAAAAAATCCATCCGACCGGCTTCCGTCTGCCCGTCACCCGTAACTGGGCTTCGCGTTGGTACGCCAACAACCAGAACTTCGCCGGCATGCTGGCCGAAGATCTGCAGGTACGCGACTACCTGAAGACCAAGCTGAAGAATGCCGCGGTTTCGCGCATTCTGATCGAGCGTCCGGCCAAGAACGCCCGCATCACGATCTACTCGGCACGTCCGGGCGTCGTGATCGGCAAGAAGGGTGAGGACATCGAAAGCCTGAAGGCCGAACTGACCAAGCGTCTGGGCGTGCCGGTGGCCGTGAACATCGAGGAAGTGCGCAAGCCCGAAATCGATGCTCAGCTGATCGCCGACTCGATCACCCAGCAGCTGGAAAAGCGCATCATGTTCCGCCGCGCCATGAAGCGCGCCATGCAGAACGCAATGCGTCTGGGCGCCCAAGGCATCAAGATCATGTCCGCCGGACGTCTGAACGGCATCGAAATCGCTCGTACCGAGTGGTATCGCGAAGGCCGCGTGCCTCTGCACACGCTGCGCGCCGACATCGATTACGGTTTCTCGGAAGCCAAGACCACCTATGGCGTCATCGGCGTCAAGGTCTGGGTCTACCGCGGTGACCGCCTGGCCAATGGCGAGGCCCCCGTGATCAACACGCCGGCTGGTGCCGAAGACGACCGTCGTCCGCGTCGCAACGCCCGTCCGGGCGCTCCGGCCGGCCGTGGCCGCCGTGACGGTGACAAGCCTGCTGGTGACGCCGCTGGCGACAGCAAGCCTGCCGCCAAGCGCGTGGTCCGCAAGCCCGCCGCTGCCGCTGGCGAGGCCAAAGGAGAATAAACATGCTGCAACCTGCACGTCGCAAATACCGCAAGGAGCAGAAGGGCCGTAACACCGGTATCGCCACCCGTGGCGCAGCCGTGTCCTTCGGCGACTTCGGCCTCAAGGCTACCGAGCGTGGCCGTCTGACGGCCCGCCAGATCGAAGCTGCACGTCGTGCGATCTCGCGCCATATCAAGCGCGGTGGTCGTATCTTCATCCGCATCTTCCCGGACAAGCCGATCTCGCAAAAGCCCGCCGAAGTCCGTATGGGCAACGGTAAGGGCAATCCGGAGTACTACGTGGCTGAAATTCAGCCGGGCAAGGTGCTCTACGAGATCAATGGTGTGCCGGAGGCTCTGGCTCGCGAAGCGTTCACGCTGGCCGCTGCCAAGCTGCCCCTGCGTTGCACCTTCGTGGCCCGCCAGGTCGGCGCCTGATTGGAGAACACGATGAAAGCATCTGAACTGCGTGGCAAGGACGTCGCTTCCCTTGAAAAGGAAGTGACTGACCTGCTGAAGGCCCATTTCGGCCTGCGCATGCAAAAGGCTACCCAGCAGCTGACCAACCACTCGACCCTGGGCAAGACCCGTCGCGATATCGCTCGCGTCAAGACTGTCCTGGCCGAGAAGAAGAAGGGAGCCGCGAAATGACTGAAGCTCAAACCAAGAACACGCGCACCCTGGTCGGTCGCGTTGTCAGCGACAAGCGCGCCAAGACCGTCACGGTCCTGGTCGAGCGTCGCGCCAAGCATGAGCTGTACGGCAAGATCGTCGCTCACTCGCGCAAGTACCACGCCCACGACGAAAAGGGTGAGTACAAGATGGGTGACGTGGTCGAGATCGCCGAAGGCCGTCCGCTGTCCAAGACCAAGAGCTGGGTCGTGACCCGCCTGGTCGAAAAGGCTCAGCTGGTCTGATCGCCTGAAGACGGGATTGCCGCAGGGTCTTGCGCCCGGCGGCTTCCGAACGGCCGGTTCGCTGGATACTAGCGACCCGGCCGTTTTTCTTGACGTTTGCGAAGCAGGAGTCAACCCATGCTGAAGATTGGTGATCGCATCCCCTCGGGCACGCTGCAGGAATTCATCGAGGTCGAGGGCGAAGGCTGCTCGATCGGCCCCAACAGCTTCGACATCGACAAGCTGGTTGCTGGCAAGACGATCGCCGTGTTCGCCCTGCCTGGCGCCTACACGCCGACCTGCTCGGCCCAGCATGTGCCGGGCTATGTGGCCAAGGCCGCAGAGCTGCGCGCTGCAGGTGTCGATGAAATCTGGTGCATCTCGGTCAACGATGCCTTCGTCATGGGCGCTTGGGGCCGCGACCAGAAGACGGCCGGCAAGGTCCGCATGATGGCCGATGGCAGTGCCGACTTCACCAAAGCCACTGGCCTGACGCTGGACCTGACGGCCAAGGGCCTCGGCCTGCGCTCGCAGCGGTACTCGATGCTGCTGGTGGATGGTGTGGTCAAGTCGCTGAATATCGAAGGCCCCGGCAAGTTCGAAGTCAGCGATGCCGGCACTTTGCTGAGCCAGGCCAAGACCGCCTGATCCTGGTCATCGACGGAGGGGCAGCTCGGCAGCCCTCTTCGATTGCGCGCCGAAGTCGCTTGACACGACCTCGGGTAATCGCGCATAATGCAAAGCTTCGCCGAACGTCGAGGTGCGTGTCTACGCATTTTCGGCCTCGGATCCGCCCTTAACCGCCGGGCGTACCTTCAAGCTGAGGGTGCAATCGGTTCACGGGCCCAAGACTGACCGCTGCGGCTGCTCACGGCCAATGCGGGAGAAGTTGGGGATAGACATGATTCAAATGCAATCGCGACTCGATGTCGCGGACAACACTGGCGCCAAGTCCGTTCAGTGCATCAAGGTGCTTGGCGGCTCCAAGCGCCGTTATGCCGGCATTGGCGACATCATCAAGGTCAGCATCAAAGAAGCTGCTCCGCGTGGCCGCGTCAAGAAGGGCGAGGTCTACAGTGCTGTGGTCGTGCGTACCGCCAAGGGCGTGCGCCGCCAGGACGGCTCGCTGGTCAAGTTCGACGGCAATGCTGCTGTCCTGCTGAATGCCAAGCTGGAGCCGATCGGCACCCGCATCTTCGGCCCGGTGACGCGTGAACTGCGTACCGAGCGCTTCATGAAGATCGTGTCGCTGGCGCCTGAGGTCCTCTAAGGCCTCGTCAAGTCAAAGGTATTGCCATGAACAAGATTCGTAAAGGCGACGAGGTCATCGTGCTGACCGGCCGCGACAAGGGCAAGCGCGGCGTCGTGTCGTCGCGCGTTGATGCCGATCACGTCGTCGTTGACGGCGTCAATGTCGTCAAGAAGCACGTCAAGCCCAATCCGATGAAGGGCACCACCGGTGGCGTGGTCGACAAGACGATGCCTATCCATCAATCCAACGTGGCGATTTTCAACGCCGCTGCCGGCAAGGCCGATCGCGTGGGCATCAAGCTGCTCGCCGATGGCAAGAAGGTGCGCGTCTACAAGTCGACCGGCGAAGAGATCAAGGCTTAAGAGGTCCGACATGGCTCGTTTGCAAGCGATTTACCGCGAAAAAGTTGTGCCAGGCCTCGTTGAGAAGTTTGGCTACAAGTCGGTCATGGAAGTGCCGCGCATCACCAAGATCACGCTCAACATGGGTGTGAGCGAGGCGGTGGCGGACAAGAAGGTCATGGACCACGCCGTCGGCGATCTGACCAAGATTGCCGGCCAGAAGCCCGTGATCACGAAGTCGAAGAAGGCAATCGCCGGCTTCAAGATCCGTGAAAACGTGCCCATCGGCTGCATGGTCACCCTGCGTGGCGTCCAGATGTATGAATTCCTGGACCGCTTCGTGACCATCGCCCTGCCGCGCGTGCGCGACTTCCGTGGTATCTCCGGCCGCTCGTTCGACGGTCGTGGCAACTACAACATCGGCGTCAAAGAACAGATCATCTTCCCCGAAATCGAGTACGACAAGGTGGATGCTCTGCGTGGTCTGAACATCAGCATCACGACGACCGCCAAGACGGACGACGAAGCCAAGGCTCTGCTGGCTGCGTTCAAGTTTCCGTTCAAGAACTGAGGTGCCCTATGGCAAAACTCTCTATCAAGCAACGTGAACTGAAGCGCGAACAGCTGGTCGCTAAGTACGCCAAGAAGTACGCGGAACTGAAGGCCATCATCAACGACTTCAAGAAGTCGGAAGAAGAGCGCTATGCCGCCCGCCTGGAGTTGCAGAAGCTGCCCCGCAACGCCTACCCGACTCGCCTGCGCAATCGCTGCGAGTTGACCGGTCGTCCGCGCGGCACGTTCCGCAAGTTCGGCCTGGCCCGTAACAAGATTCGTGAACTGGCCTTCAAGGGCGACATCCCCGGTGTCGTCAAGGCCAGCTGGTAATCGGCAGGTTTAGGAGATTTCGTATGAGCATGAGTGATCCTATCGCCGATATGCTGACCCGCATTCGCAACGCCCAGAGCGTTGAGAAGAGCAGCGTCGTGATGCCTTCGTCGAAGCTGAAGGTCGCGATCGCCAAGGTCCTGAAGGACGAGGGCTATATCGACGGTTTCGATGTGCGCGGCGATGCTGCCCGTCCCGAACTGGAGATTGCGCTGAAGTATTACGCCGGTCGTCCGGTGATTGAGCGTATCGAGCGCGTGAGCCGTCCTGGCCTGCGCATCTACAAGGGCCGCCACGACATTCCTCAGGTCATGAATGGCCTGGGCGTGGCGATTGTCACCACCCCGCAAGGTGTGATGACCGACCGCAAGGCACGTCAAGCCGGTATCGGCGGCGAAGTGCTCTGCTACGTCGCCTAAGCGCAAGGAGAGACGACAATGTCCCGCGTTGGAAAAATGCCGGTGGCCGTCCCGCAAGGTGTGGACGTGACCATCAACGCTGACCAGATCAGCGTCAAGGGCACCCTGGGCACGCTGACCCGTCCGGTCAATGCCCTGGTGACTGTCAAGAACGAAGGCGGCAAGCTGAGCTTCACGCCTGTCAATGAATCCAAGGAAGCCGATGCCATGAGTGGCACGATGCGCGCTCTGGTGGCCAACATGGTCACCGGCGTGAGCAAGGGCTTCGAGCGCAAGCTGAACCTGGTCGGTGTGGGTTTCCGTGCCCAGGCCCAAGGTCAGAAGCTCAACCTGCAAATCGGGTTCTCTCACCCTGTGGTGAAGGATATGCCGGCGGGCATCAAGGTTGAGTGCGCCACGCAGACCGAAATCCTGATCAAGGGTGCGGACCGCCAAGTGGTGGGCCAGATCGCCGCAGAAGTGCGCGCCTTCCGTCCGCCGGAGCCTTACAAGGGCAAGGGCATCCGCTATTCCGACGAGAAGGTCTCTCTCAAAGAGACCAAGAAGAAGTAAGGAGCAGCGACATGATGACCAAGAAAGAACAGCGCATCCGTCGTTCGCGCCAAACCCGCGTCCGTATTGCCATTCAGCGCGTTGCACGCCTGACGGTGTTCCGCTCGAACCTGCATATCTACGCCAGCGTCATTTCCGACGACGGCGCCCGTGTGCTGGCCAGTGCGTCGACCGCCGAGAAGGAAGTCCGCGAAGCTCTGGGTACCGACAAGGGTGGCAACGTTGCAGCTGCAGCCCTGATCGGCAAGCGCATCGCCGAAAAGGCCAAGGCCGCTGGCATCGAAAAGGTTGCCTTCGACCGCGCAGGTTTCGCCTATCACGGCCGCATCAAGGCCCTGGCCGATGCAGCCCGCGAAGCCGGCCTGCAGTTCTGACGCACAAAGGATTTAGAAATGGCAAAGTTTCAACCCCGCGCGCAGACCGAAGGCAATGACGACGGCCTGAAGGAAAAGATGATCGCGGTCAACCGCGTCACCAAGGTGGTCAAGGGCGGCCGTACGCTGTCCTTCGCAGCACTGACGGTGGTCGGCGACGGCGACGGCCGCATCGGCATGGGCAAGGGCAAGGCGAAGGAAGTTCCGGTCGCCGTGCAGAAGGCCATGGAATCGGCCCGCCGCAACATGGTCAAGGTCAACCTGCGCAACGGCACCATCCACCACAACGTGACCGGTCAGCACGGCGCTGCCCGCGTCATGATGATCCCGGCTGCAACCGGTACTGGCGTGATCGCCGGCGGCCCGATGCGCGCTGTGTTCGAAGTGATGGGCGTGACCGACATCGTGACCAAGAGCCACGGTTCGACGAACCCCTACAACATGGTCCGCGCCACGCTGGACGCGCTGAAGCGCTCCACCACGGCGTCGGAAGTTGCCGCCAAGCGCGGCAAGTCGGTCGAAGAAATCCTCGGCTGATTCGCCCATTGGAGTGACAAACATGTCTGACAAGAAAACCGTGACGGTCAAGCTGGTCCGCAGCCCGATCGGCTGCCGTGCCTCGCACCGTGCCACTGTGGCCGGTCTGGGCCTGCGCAAGCTGAACAGCCAGCGCACCCTGGAAGACACGCCCGCCGTGCGCGGCATGATCAACAAGATCGCCTACCTGGTCCAGGTGCTGTAAGCGCCGGCCGGGAAATCGAGGACTTCAAGATGCAACTCAATACCATCAAGCCCGCCGCTGGTGCCAAGCACGCCAAGCGTCGCGTGGGCCGTGGCATTGGCTCGGGTCTGGGCAAGACCGCTGGCCGTGGCCACAAGGGTCAAAAGTCGCGTGCCGGTGGCTATCACAAGGTCGGCTTCGAAGGCGGCCAGATGCCCCTGCAACGTCGCCTGCCCAAGCGTGGCTTCAAGTCGCTGGCTCGCCCGTTCAATGCCGAGGTCACGCTGAGCGACCTGCAAGGCCTGGTCGGCGAGGAGATCGACCTGCTGACGCTGAAGGCCGTCGGCCTGGTGCCCGAACTGACCAAGCAGGTCAAGGTCATCAAGTCGGGTGAAATCAGCCGCAAGGTCACGCTCAAGGGCGTGGCTGCCACGGCTGGCGCCAAGGCAGCGATCGAGGCCGCTGGCGGCACCGTCGCCTAAATCGACAGGACCAAGGCACAGTGGCTACCACCACCGCTAACCAACTGGCCAAGAGCGGCAAGTTCGGCGACCTGCGTCGCCGGCTTGTGTTCCTGCTGCTGGCGCTGGTCGTCTACCGCATCGGGGCGCATATCCCCGTGCCCGGTATCGACCCGGCCCAGCTGCAGCAGTTCTTCAAGGGTCAGGAAGGTGGCATCCTGAGCCTGTTCAATATGTTCTCGGGCGGTGCGCTGTCGCGCTTCACCGTCTTCGCGCTGGGCATCACGCCCTACATCTCGGCCTCCATCGTCATCCAGCTGATGTCGTACGTGGTGCCGAGCCTGGAAGCGCTGAAGAAGGAAGGCGAAGCAGGGCGTCGCAAGATCACGCAGTACACGCGCTATGCCACGCTGGGTCTGGCCATCTTCCAATCGCTGAGCATTGCGCTGGCGCTTGAGAGCTCGGCCGGCCTGGTGATCAGCCCGGGCTTTGGATTCCGCCTGACCGCGGTGTCCAGCCTGGTGGCCGGCACGATGTTTCTGATGTGGCTGGGCGAGCAGATCACCGAACGTGGCCTGGGCAACGGGATCTCGATTCTGATCTTCAGCGGTATCGCTGCGGGTCTGCCGGGCGCCATCGGCGGCCTGCTGGAGCTGGTTCGCACCGGTGCGATGGGCCCTGTGTCCTTCCTGATCGTGGCTGCCATCATCGTCGTCGTGACCTACCTGGTCGTGTTCGTCGAGCGGGGCCAGCGCAAGATCCTGGTGAACTACGCCAAGCGTCAGGTCGGCAACAAGGTCTACGGTGGCCAGAGCTCGCATCTGCCGCTGAAGCTCAACATGTCGGGCGTGATCCCGCCGATCTTCGCCTCGTCGATCATCCTGCTGCCGACCACGGTGGTCAGCTGGTTCGCCACCGGTGACAGCCTGCGCTGGCTGAAGGACATCGCCGACATGCTGCGTCCGGGCCAGCCGATCTACGTGCTGCTCTACGCTGCTGCGATCGTCTTCTTCTGCTTCTTCTACACGGCCCTGGTGTTCAACAGCCGTGAGACCGCAGACAACCTGAAGAAGAGCGGCGCGTTCATCCCTGGCATCCGCCCGGGTGAGCAGACGGCGAAGCATATTGACAAGATCCTGTCTCGCCTGACCATGGCCGGCGCCATCTACATCACCGGCGTGTGCTTGCTGCCGGAGTTCCTGAACCTGAAGTACAACGTACCGTTCTACTTCGGCGGGACCTCGCTGTTGATCATCGTGGTCGTCACGATGGACTTCTGGGCGCAAGTGCAGTCCTACGTGATGAGTCAGCAGTATGAATCGCTGCTGAAGAAGGCAAATTTCAAGGCCAGCTGAAAGGCTGGACGAACCAGGTAGTAAATTAAAGAACCCATCAACACACGCATACGAGGCATGGCGAAAGACGACGTCATTCAAATGCAGGGTGAGATTCTCGAGAACCTCCCCAATGCCACGTTTCGTGTGAAGTTGGAAAACGGGCATGTCGTTCTCGGACACATCTCCGGAAAGATGCGGATGCACTACATCCGCATCCTCCCCGGCGACAAGGTGACCGTGGAACTGACACCGTACGATTTGAGTCGTGCTCGCATCGTGTTCCGGGCGAAGTGAGCGATTGAGTACCCCGGACTCGCGTTGAGCGATTAAGAGTAGGTCAAGGAGCAGACCATGAAAGTTTCGGCATCTGTTAAGCAAATGTGCCGCAATTGCAAGATCATCCGCCGCAAGGGCGTGGTGCGTGTGATCTGTACCGATCCGCGCCACAAGCAGCGCCAGGGCTGATTGCAGCACGACTAGAGCGAATTAGAGGACGCACATGGCACGTATTGCTGGTATCAACATTCCGCCGCAAAAGCACACCGAGATCGGTCTGACCTCGATCTACGGCATTGGCCGTACGACCGCGCAGAAGATCTGCACCGCTTGCGGCATTCCGTTCGACAAGAAGGTCAAGGACCTGACTGACACTGATCTGGAAAAGATCCGTGAAGAAGTCGGCCGCATGACCATCGAAGGCGATCTGCGCCGTGAGATGTCGATCAACATCAAGCGACTGATGGATCTGGGCTGCTACCGCGGCTTCCGTCATCGCCGTGGTCTGCCGATGCGCGGTCAGCGTACCCGCACGAATGCCCGTACCCGCAAGGGTCCGCGCAAGTCGGCCGCCACCGGCAAGAAGTGACGCTCGGCAAGCATTGAAAGAAGGTCATCATGGCAAAAGCACCCAATAACTCGGCTGCCCAGCGCGTTCGCAAGAAGGTTCGCAAGAACGTTGCCGACGGTATCGCTCACGTTCACGCCTCGTTCAACAACACCATCATCACCATCACCGACCGTCAAGGCGGCGCCCTGTCCTGGGCTTCGTCGGGTGGTCAGGGCTTCAAGGGCTCGCGCAAGTCGACCCCGTTCGCAGCCCAGGTGGCGGCCGAGGTGGCTGGCCGTGCCGCTCAAGAGCAGGGCATCAAGAACCTGGACGTGAAGATCAAGGGCCCCGGTCCCGGCCGCGAGTCGTCGGTTCGCGCCCTGGCTGCCCTGGGCATCCGGATCAACTCGATCTCGGACGTGACCCCGGTGCCGCACAACGGCTGCCGCCCGCAAAAGCGTCGTCGCATCTAATTCGCATTTGGTGCGATAATCGCGGTTTTCCACCGCCGGCGGGCACGCAAGTGCCGCGCCGGCTGTTTTGCTGAAGTGCCTGGGCCTTGCATGGCCGGCTCCTCAGAGACCACCGTCCGAGCCCACTAAAACACCGGCCGGACTCGCGCATCGGCTAACGACCTTTGCGTCAGCTTGAACAAGGACACTCAAAGTGGCACGTTACCTCGGCCCCAAGGCCAAACTTTCCCGCCGCGAAGGCACCGACCTGTTCCTGAAGAGCGCCCGCCGCTCGATCAGCGACAAGGCCAAGTTCGACAGCAAGCCTGGCCAGCACGGCCGCACCTCGGGCCAGCGCACCTCCGACTTCGGTCTGCAGCTGCGCGAGAAGCAGAAGGTCAAGCGCATGTATGGCGTGCTGGAGCGTCAGTTCCGCCGCTACTTCGCCGAAGCCGAGCGCCGCAAGGGCTCCACCGGCGTCAACCTGCTGACCCTGCTGGAATCGCGTCTGGACAACGTCGTCTACCGCATGGGCTTCGGCTCGACCCGCGCTGAGGCTCGTCAGCTGGTTTCGCACAAGGGCATCACCGTCAACGGTGAAGTCGTGAACATCGCTTCTTACCTGGTCAAGGCCGGCGACACCGTCGCCGTGCGCGAAAAGGCCAAGAAGCAGTTGCGCGTGACCGAGTCGTTCAAGCTGGCTGAGTCCATCGGCCTGCCGGCCTGGGTTCAGGTCGACGGCGGCAAGCTGGAAGGTGTCTTCAAGAAGACGCCCGACCGCGACGAATTCGGCGCCGAGATAAACGAGTCGCTGATCGTTGAGTTGTACTCGCGTTAAGTCTCTCGTTCTGGCCGGCGGCATCCTGGAGGGTGCGGCCGGCTTTTCCTCGTCCGGGCTCAGCCCGGTTGGTCCATCAGCCTTATCGGTGTAACGAACCGAGGGTATTGAAAGAAAGACCTCATGCAAACCAATCTGCTCAAACCCAAATCCATCAATGTGGAGCCCCTGGGCGGTCACCGCGCCAAGGTCACTCTGGAGCCGTTCGAACGCGGCTATGGCCACACCCTGGGCAACGCCCTGCGCCGTGTGCTGCTGTCCTCGATGGTGGGTTATGCGCCGACGGAAGTGACGATCGCCGGCGTGCTGCACGAGTACTCGGCCATCGATGGCGTGCAGGAAGACGTGGTTCACATCATGCTGAACCTCAAGGGCGTGGTTTTCCGCCTGCACAACCGTGAAGAAGTGACCCTCGTCCTGCGCAAGGAAGGCGACGGCCCCGTGACGGCCGCCGACATCCAAACGCCGCACGACGTCGAGATCATCAACCCGGACCACGTCATCGCCCATCTGTCGCAAGGCGGCAAGCTGGACATGCAGATCAAGGTCGAGAAGGGCCGCGGCTATGTGCCCGGCACGATGCGCCGTTATGGCGACGAGCCGACCAAGAGCATCGGCCGCATCGTTTTGGACGCTTCGTTCTCGCCGGTCAAGCGCGTCAGCTACGCCGTTGAAAACGCCCGCGTCGAGCAGCGTACCGACCTCGACAAGCTGGTCATGGAGATCGAAACCAACGGCGCCATTTCGCCCGAGGAAGCGATCCGTGCTTCGGCCAAGATCCTGGTTGAGCAGCTCGCCGTTTTCGCGCAGCTGCAAGGCACCGACCTGGTCGATGCCTTCGATCAGCCGGCCCAGCGCACCAGCAGCTTCGATCCGATCCTGCTGCGCCCGGTCGACGAGCTCGAGCTGACCGTGCGTTCGGCCAACTGCCTGAAGGCCGAGAACATCTATTACATCGGCGACCTGATCCAGCGTACCGAGACCGAGCTGTTGAAGACCCCGAACCTGGGTCGCAAGTCGCTCAACGAGATCAAGGAAGTGCTGGCTTCGCGCGGCTTGACTCTGGGCGCTCGCCTGGAAAACTGGCCGCCGCAAGGTCTGGACAAGCGTTAATTTTTGAAGGAAGGGTGGCCTAGAGCCACCCGGTGCACCCGGGCAGTACCTGATACGGCTGCTGGGATTAATCTAGGAAAGGAAATAGCACCATGCGTCACCGTAACGGCCTCCGTAAGCTCAACCGCACCAGCGAACACCGCAAGGCAATGCTGCGCAATATGTGCGTCTCGCTGCTGCAGCACGAAGCCATCAAGACCACGGTCCCCAAGGCCAAGGAACTGCGCCGCGTTGTCGAGCCCCTGATCACCCTGGCCAAGGAACCCACCCTGGCCAACCGCCGTCTGGCTTTTGACCGCCTGCGCGACCGCGACATCGTCAGCAAGCTGTTCAACGAACTGGGCCCGCGCTTCAAGACCCGTCCGGGCGGCTACACCCGTATCCTGAAGATGGGTTTCCGTGTGGGCGACAACGCTCCCATGGCCTTCGTCGAACTGGTGGACCGTCCCGAGGGCGAGACCGCCGGCGAAGCCGTCGAGTAAGTCGGCAGCAGGGCCTTGAGTTGATCGCTTCGTGCGTTCAACGCAGGGCTCCTGAAGCAAGAAGGCCAGCCTAGTGCTGGCCTTTTCTTTTTAGGATCGCCCGCCGCGGGCGTCCGGCGTCGAATGGCGCTAAGCTGCGCGCCTTCTTGTCCCGATATATCCGTGCTTCGCGCGGCCAGACCTTGATCCCCACCATGCTTCGTTTGTCGCTGCAACGACTCGTATTGCTGTCGCTCCTGATCCTGCTGTCCTTGGGCTCCTTCCAGGTCAGAGCCGATGACGACTTTCTGGAGCCCGAGCAGGCCTTCAAGCTCACCGTGAGGGCCGTTGATGCGAACACTGTTGAGGTGCGTTACCAAATTGCGCCGGGCTACTACATGTACCGGGAGCAATTTCGAGTCGAGGCGCATGGGGCTACGCTGGGCAAACTCGTCATGCCTGCAGGCAAGACCAAGTTCGACGAGACTTTCCAGAAGACGGTCGAGATCTACCGTGCTCAGCTCGAGGTGCAAGTTCCCGTGAGTGCGGCGCCAGGGCCGTTCAAGCTGACGGTGACTGGTCAGGGTTGTGCCGACAAGGGGCTCTGCTATCCGCCGCAGGTGACGAGCGTTGACGTGACCTTGCCAGCGGCCGAAGCGGCCAAGGGCAAATCGTCGCCCGCATCCGAATCCGTTCCAGCTGCAACTTCGACTGAGTCCGGCCGCCTGGACGCTGCGCTGCAGTCTGGACGCTTCTGGACCGTCGTGGGCGTGTTCTTCGTGGCTGGGCTGCTGCTATCCCTGACACCTTGCGTGCTGCCAATGTTGCCCATTCTTTCGTCCATCATCGTTGGCGAAGGCGCGGCCAGGGCGTCACGGGGTCGAAGCTTCCTGCTCGCGCTGAGCTATTCGCTTGGCATGGCCCTCGTCTATACAGGCCTTGGGGTCGCGGCCGGCTTGGCTGGTGAAGGTCTGGCGGCGGCGTTGCAACAGCCATGGGTGCTGGCCCTGTTTGCAACGACTCTGGTGGGTTTCTCTCTCTCGATGTTTGGCGTCTACGAGTTGCAGTTGCCTCATTCGATGACCGGCGGGCTTTCGAGCGCATCGCAAAAGCTGCCGGCCGGCCATTTTGCTGGCGTCTTTGTTATGGGTGGAGTTTCAGCTCTGATCGTCAGCCCTTGCGTGGCCGCTCCGCTCGCAGGGGCCCTTGTCTATTTGAGCCAGAGCCGTGACGTCTTGATTGGCGGTGCCGCGCTCTTTGCTTTGGCTTGCGGCATGAGCGTGCCGCTGCTACTGCTCGGCGCATCGGCCGGCGCTCTGCTGCCGCGCGCTGGTGCCTGGATGGATGGCGTCAAGCATTTCTTCGGCATGCTGCTGCTCGGCGTTGCGCTCTGGACCGTGCAGCCAGTGCTGCCGGCGCCGCTGGCGCAAGCGCTGTGGGGGGCGCTGTTGATTGCTTCGGCCGCGATGCTGGGGCTCTTCGAACACGGGCATGCGGCAGGCCGCCCCAGGACCTGGTTGCGCAAGACGGTGGCTGTCGTAGCACTGGTCTACGGCTTGCTCCAATTGCTTGGTGCAGCGGCCGGCGGTACCGATCCGCTGAAGCCTTTGGCGGGCCTGTCGGTGGCTCGCGCCGAGTCTGCTACCAGCGGTCCAAGCGGCCAGGGCGGCCTGAGTTTCCAGCCCGTGCGCAGTGTGGCCGAGCTGGATGCCGCCATTGCAAGTGCCGCGCGCCCAGTCATGCTGGACTTCTATGCCGACTGGTGCGTGTCGTGCAAGGAGATGGAGCGCTACACCTTTAGCGACGCACAAGTCCGTCAGCGCCTTGCCGGGGCCTTGCTGCTCAAGGCAGATGTCACGGCCAACAGTCCAGCCGACAAGGAACTGCTTAAGCGCTTCAAGCTCTTCGGCCCTCCCGGAACCGTCTTCTTCGATGCCATGGGTCGCGAGATCCGTGAGGCTCGCCTGATCGGCTATCAGGACGCCCAGCGCTTTCAATCGACGCTCGCGCTCGCCGGCCTCTGAGAATTGCGCTATACTGCTAGCTTCAGTCGCGGGGTGGAGCAGTCTGGTAGCTCGTTGGGCTCATAACCCAAAGGTCGTAGGTTCAAATCCTGCCCCCGCAACCAGCAATTTCGGGCCTAGGCCCATCGCTGAAGCCGCTCATCCCAGGAGCGGCTTCTTCGTTAGAGAACGAAGACAGATCAGTCGCGGGGTGGAGCAGTCTGGTAGCTCGTTGGGCTCATAACCCAAAGGTCGTAGGTTCAAATCCTGCCCCCGCAACCAAGTCGCCAACGCCAACCCAATGGGTTGGCGTTTTGCATTTCGGAGCGTGCAAGGTGTCTGTCGCTCCAGCTGTACCGCCCCCGGGCTCCGTTGCGCAACCTGTCGCGTCTGAACGGAGTCTGGCGCGCAAGCTGTGTTGATTGAGGCTAGGTCTCCGCCAGATACGGCCGCATCACCTCAGCCAGCCAGTTCATGAAGACCTGCACCCGCTTGGGCTGATGGCGGCGGTGTGGATAGAGCAGGGTGACGGGCATGGGCGCTGCTTGCCATAGAGGCAGCAGTTCGACCAGCTGGCCAGTGTCGATCAGCGAGCGCATGGCGGGTGCCGGCGTCTGGATGATGCCCAGACCTGCCAGGCAGGCGGCCAGGTAGGACTCGGAGTTGTTGACCGTCAGCATGCCGGCCATGGGTTGGAACCGGACCTGCTGCGCCTCATCGACGTATTCGAATCCAGCGGCCCGCTGTCCCAAGGTGGCTTGGTAGTGAACCAGCCGATGCTGCACGAGGTCTTGCAGAGACTCCGGCCGGCCATGGCTCGCAAGATAGGCCGGGCTGGCCACATTCAGCATCCGGTATTGGCCCAGCGGCCGGGCCACCAGGCTTGATTCGCCGAGCGGGCCGACTCGCAGCACGCAGTCGAAGCCCTCACGGACCGGGTCTACGCGGCGGTCGGTGCTGCTCAGGTCCAGTTCCAGCTGCGGATGCGCTTGCAGGAACGCGGGCAAGGCCGGTAGCACCACATTCCGTGCGACACCCATTGGCATGTCAACCCGCAATCGTCCGCCAAGCGGGGCACCGTCGCCATGGAATAGCTGCTGCAGCTCCTCGTAGTCGGCCAGCAGGTCCTGGCAGCGCTGCAGAGCTTGCTGGCCGTCCTGGGTCAGCTGAACGCGCCGTGTCGTGCGGTGCAAGAGCCGGGTGCCCAGCTCTGCTTCCAGCGAACGTACCGCCGCCGAGACCGCGGCCTTGGGCAGGCCGAGCTGATCGGCCGCCTGGGTGAAGCTGCTGAGCTCGGCCACCCGGACAAAGGCCTGCATGGCGGCAATCGGCTGCATGGATGCTCCTATTGGTCTGATTTCCTGATCAGTCTAAGCAATCAATCGCCATTTATCTCTTCATTGGCGATTAATAGACTGAATCCATCGCAGCCCATCCCGGGCCGCGCCACCAAGGAAACGGAATCCTCATGGACCCCAAGATCGCCCTCATCACCGGTGCCAGCCGCGGCCTGGGCCGCAACACCGCCCTGCAACTTGCCGCCCAGGGCGTTGACCTGGTGCTCACCTACCGCAGCCAGCGCGAAGAGGCGCAAAGCCTGCTGGCCGAGGTCCAGGCACTGGGCCGCAGGGCCGTCATCCTGCCGCTGGACATCGCCAAGACCGACAGCATCCCGGCCTTCGTTGTCGAACTGCGCCAGCAGCTGCGCGAGGTCTGGGACGCCGAGCAGTTCGACTTCCTGGTCAACAACGCCGGCATCGGTATCCACCAGGCTTTTGCCGAGACCACTCCCGAGCAGTTCGACGAGCTGATGCGCATCCACCTGAAGGGGCCCTACTTCCTGACCCAGGCCTTGCTGCCGCTGATCAGCGATGGCGGCCGCATCGTCAATCTGTCGACCGGCCTGACCCGCTTCGCGCTGCCGGGCTATTCGGCCTATGCGGCAATGAAGGGCGGCATCGAGGTGCTGACCCGCTATCTCGCCAAGGAACTCGGTCCGCGGGGCATTGCGGTCAACGCCGTGGCGCCGGGTGCCATCGAGACCGACTTCGGCGGTGGCCTGGTTCGCGATGTGGCGGATGTGAACCGCTTTGTCGCCAGCCAGACGGCGCTCGGCCGCGTCGGCGTGCCGGACGACATCGGTCCGGTGATCGCCTCGCTGCTGGCGCCGGCCGGCCGCTGGATCAATGCCCAGCGCATCGAGGCTTCGGGCGGCATGTTTGTCTGAAGTCGCGCTTCAGCGGAAGTCGCCGCGCAGGATCAGCGCCTTGAGCTGATCCTTGCCGGCCGTCATCGGAAATGACTGACCTGCAGCCGGTGGCGTCACAAACCGCAACCCTTGCAGCAGGGCCTGCTGGCTGGCCTGGACCGGCTGCTGCTTCAGCGGCTTGCCGTCCAGGCTGGCTTTGGTTCCAGCCATTCGTAGCACGACCGGCCGCTCCGGCGGAAGCTGGAAGCTCAGGCGCTGCCGGCCACCACGGGCATCGAGAACATCGAAGGCCAGCTTCTGCACCTGGCCAGTGCCTAGCGACCTGAGGGTCCAGCGCCAGCCATGGCGCTCGCGCTGACCCTGCACCTGCAGCGAGGCCCCGCGGCCAAACGGCAGCACGGCATCAAAGCGTCGCCAGGCTTGCGGCAGGGCGGGCGAAAAACGCAATTCGCCGCGCAGCAGGTCGGGCCGGAAGCCCAGGAAGTCCTGGAAGCCATTGCGCTCGAACTCCGCCACGCTCCAGGACTGGGCGAAGGTGCCCGAGGGCCCCGGCCGGCCATCGGCGCCGGGCAGGGCGTCGAGCAGCTCGCTCATCGTGCCCAGGGTGCCATCGACGTTGCGGCCCAGCACCTGCTCGGCAAGGTTGCGGCTCAGCTGCCAGGCCAGGTCTTGCTGGCCGAACTTGTTCAGGGCCGTGATCGCGAAGCCGGCGTTCCAGCCCCAGATCGTGCCGTTGTGGTAAGCCGCGTCCTTGTGGTGGTAGGTGTCGTTGACGTGGTGGGGATGGAAGTAGTCGCTCGTCGGGTCCAGCGAGGCGATGCCGTACGGAAACAGCAGGCCGTTGACCGAACTGCGCAGCATGCGGGCCTCGACGTCCAGCGGCACGATGGGTTGCAGAGGATCGAGCGGCACCGAGACCAGCATCAGCTGATTGGGCCTCAGCTTCAGGTCGCGGCTTCCGTCGGCGCGCAGCCGGTCTGCCATTGCGCGGCCATCCCAGAACAAGCGCAGCAGGCTTTGCCGAGCACGGGCAGCATGAGAGCGCCAGGCCTTGGCCAGTTCGAGGGACTTGCCCTGCCATTCGGCCAGCTCGGCGGCGGCTTCCAGCGCCGTGATCCAGAGCGCTTGGATTTCGACAGCCCGCGGGCCGCGGGCCGACCAGGGCTCACGGCCTTCGATGCGCGCATCCATCCAGGTGTCGGCGTCGTCATGGACCAGCAGGCCGTCGGCGTCGACCGAATGCTTGAGCGCGCCGTCAATGTAGGGCTTGGCCAGTTTCAGCAACTGCTCGGCAAAGCCGGTGTCGCCGCTGTAGCGCACGTACTCCAGGCCTTCGCGCAGCATCCAGGGCGTGCCGTCCACCGTGTTGTAGATCTTCTCTTCACCCCGCACCCGGTTGGGAATGCGACCGTAGTGGCTGGCGCGCTGGCCGGCCACCGGGTCCTTGGCATCGCCGTCCTTGGGCGGCTCCAGGTTCTGGTAGCGGGCGAAGTTGTCCAGCACCTCACGGGCCGACTCGAAATGGCCGCTGACCAGCAGGGTGCCAGGCAGGGCGATGAAGGTGTCGCGCCCCCAGTTCTCGCGGAACCAGGGCAGGCCGGCCCAGAGGCCGCGGCCGTATTCATCGACCAGAAAGCCCAGGGCCGAGGCCTTGGCCCACAGCAGGGCCTGGTCGTAGCTGGCGTCACCGGTGGACAGCCAGCTGCGGGTCAGGCGCTCGTGCAGGCTGGCCAGGCTTTGGGCGATCACCTGGTCCGAGCCGGACATGGCACGAGCCTGGGCCAGGGCCGATGCTTCGTCGGCCGCGATGGCCAGATGCAGCGTGAATCGGCGCGACTTCTCCTTGGCCTGCAGCAGCGGCATGCCGGCCGCGAGGGCACTGCCATCGGCGGCAATCTCGAACGGCTGATCAGCGCTGAGCGCCGCGACCAGCGGGCTGTCCGTCCACTGGATCAGCAAGACCTGACCTTCCCAGCGCAGCGTGGCCGGCTGGCTCTTCCAGAGCGGCTGGATGGCGAGCCGGGCGGCCTTGTCGCTGCCGACCTGCATGGACAGGCGCCGGCTGCCGGCGTGCATCACCAGTTGCTCTTGATCAGGCCCCAGGCGCAGTTCACGGCCATAGGGCAGCACCCGCTCCTGCGCGCGTGGCGAGGCGCGGTCCAGCAGGCGGCCATCGACATAGCTGGCCTGGTCTTTGAACAGGATTTGCTGGCCTATCCAGTAGCCCTCGCCGAGGCCATGGCCGCCGGTGCGGGCGTCGAGGTAGCCGTCGACGTTGTCGCCGACGACGAAGTGGCGTGGCTTGTCGGGGCTGACCTTCAGCGCCATGCCGGTGAACAGGGCCTCGACGCCTGGCCTGGGATCCTTGGCATTCGCCGATCCACCGACAACAAGGCAGGCCACCAACGTGGCCGCGCGCAACAAGCCTTTGTTCATCGCGCCCCCGCCAGCTTCTCGAAGCGGATGGCCTGGCCGCCGCCGGGCGCGAGTCTCAACACCAGCCGGCTGGCCGAGCCGACTTCGCGCCGCTCGACCACCAGGTCCTCACGCGCTGTCGTGTAGTTGGCCCTGGGACCGTCGCGGTAGATGTGGGCGCGGTAACGGGCGCCGGGCTCAAGGAAGTCCAGCTTCAGCTCGAGGCTTCGCGGGTGCTCGTCGGTGATGGCGCCCAGGTACCAGTCCTCGCCGCCGCGCTGCTTGCGGGCGATGGTCACGTAGTCGCCGACCTCGCCGTTGAGCACCCTGGTCTCGCTCCAGTCCACCGGCACCTGCTTGATGAACTCGAACGGCAGCGGATGCTTCTCGTAGTTGTCCAGCAGGTCGGCGGCCATCTGGATAGGGCTGTAGATCACCACGTAGAGGGCCAGCTGCTTGGCCCAGGTGGTGACGACGCCGGCGGGCTGCTGCGTCTTCATGGCCAGGATGCCGGGCGTGAAGTCCATGGGCGCGGACAGCAGCCGCGTGAACACCAGGTTGACCTCGTGCTCGGGCGGATTGCCCGGGCTGCCCCAGGCGTTGTACTCCTGGCCGCGCGCGCCTTCACGCGAGATCCAGTTCGGATAGGTGCGGCGCAGGCCGGTGTCCTTGACCGGCTCATGCGGATTGATCGCGATCCGGCGCTTGGCCGCCTCCTGCACCACCTTGAGGTGGTGGCGGACCATGTCCTGGCCCTCGTGCCAGCCGTAGCGCTCGACGCCATCGCTGCCCAGGACCTTGGCCTGGGCGGCATCGGCGACATAGCCGGTCTTGATGCTGCCTACGCCCAGCCTGGCGTAGAGGTCCAGGGCCGGGCCGAGCTGGCGCTCGTAGTTGGCGGCATTGGCGCCGGTCTCGTGGTGGCCGATCAACTGCACGCCCTTGGAACTGGCGTAGGCCGTGATCCGCTCCAGGTCGAAGTCGGCATAAGGCTCGGTGAAACTGAACTTGTGGCTGTCGGCGACCCAGTTGCCGTCCCAGCCCTTGTTCCAGCCCTCGATCAGCACGCCGCCGAAGCCGTGCCGTGCGGCGAAGTCGATGTGGCGAAGCGCATTGGCCGTGGTCGCGCCATGCGTGGGTCCGCTGCTCCAGGTGGAGAGGTTCTGGTGCATCTCCCACCAGATGCCGACGTACTTCATGGGCTTGAACCAGGAGACGTCGCCCAGGGCGTTGGGCTCGTTCAGGTTCAGCATCAGGCGCGACTCGGCGAGCCTGGCGGCGCTGTCGGCGATCTGGATCATCCGCCAGGGCGTGGCAAAGGGGGCGGTCCGGACCACCTTGGGTTGGCCGCCACTGCCCGGCGTCAGCTGGGCCTTGAGTCGGCGGTCCTCGACCCGCACGAGGTTCATGCCGGCGTAGTCCACCAGGGCGGCCTCGTGCAGGGCCAGGTGCACGCCATCGGCCATGCGCAAGGTCATCGGCGTCTGGGCCAGGCCGACCTGCTCGATGGGCGTGCGCTTGTAGAGGTATTCCTCGCGGTCCCATTCGAAGGCCGTGTTCCACCAGGCCGTGCCAGGGCTGGCGATGTTGAACTCGGTCAGCTCCTCGCCGATCTGCACCTGTTTCAGGTTCGGCTGCTCGGGGAACAGGTAGCGCAGGGCGACGCCGTCGTCATAGGCCCTGAGCCTGAGGCCGAGCCGGCGCTGCAGGCCTTCCTGCTCGCGCAGGACCAGGTCGAGCTCCTTGTAACGGTTGCGGATGAACTGCTGCTCGCCCCAGGGCTGCTCCCAGCGCTCGTCGTGTTCGGTGGCGGCGGTCCTGGACTCCAGCGCGAAGCCTCGGTCGAGCTTGGGCGCGTCGGCCAGCAGAAAGCCCAGCGACGAGGGGGCGATCAGAGGCTTGCCGAGGCGGCTGACGCTGTAGCTGGCGCGGCCATCGCGGTCGAGGCTGACGGCGATGCTCAGGCGGCCGTCGGGCGACTTGAGCTCGACCGCCGGCGCGGCCAGCGCTGCAGTGCCGACCAGGGCGAGCACCAGGACAAGGGAAGACTTCAAACGGGACAGCATGCTCGACGAACTCCTGGCCGGGCGGGCCGGCCGATCGCGGCATTGTTGAGCAGGCCTGCCGGCCCAGGATGCGGTCAAACCCCGCTCGGCAGCGTCAAGCGGGTTACCAAAGAGCGCTCAGAGCTTGTGGGTCGACAGCAGCAAACTGGTCTCGGTCTGGGCGATGCCTTCGATCAGGCGGATGCTGGACAGCACGCGGTCGAAGTCTTCCAGCGTGTCGGCGCGCAGCTCGGCCACCAGATCCCAGCGGCCGTTGGTGGTGTGCAGGGCAAACACGTTGGGATGGCCCCGCAAGGCCCGCAGCACCTCGCTGGCCTGGTTGCCCTCGACCGCCACCGTGGTCAGGGCTCGGATCCGTTGACCCTCGGCCTGGGGCTTGAGCCGCACCGTGTAACCCACGATCACGCCGTCCCGCTCCAGCCGGGCCATGCGGTTCTGCACCGTACCCCGGGCGACCTTGAGCTTCTTGGCCAGGGCCGACACCGGCAGTCTGGCGTTGTCGCGCAGCAGGGCGATCAGCTCGCGGTCCACATCATCGAGTCCGGACATATTGCTAGCTCAAGGTGTCAATGTGGCTAGTTTAGCTATTGGATCTGACAGGTTTCTGGCTATTTGTTGGCCGCGCGAGTTCCCAGAATGGAGGCCGAGGTGCACGCGGCGGCGAGGCGCCCTTTCCAGGAGATCCGCCATGACCCGTTTCATCGATGTGCCCGCCCTGTCCCGTCTGGTCCAGGAAGTCGGCGTCCCCCAATTCATGGCCGAGCTGGCCGACACCCTGCGCAGCGACTTTGCCCGCTGGGGCGAGTTCGACAAGGCCCCGCGCGTGGCCAGCCATTCGGACGTCGGCGTGATCGAGCTGATGCCGGTCGCGGACAGCGCCCGCTACGCCTTCAAGTACGTCAATGGCCACCCCAAGAATACGGCCCGCGGCATGTTCACCGTGATGGCCTTCGGTGTGCTGGCTGACGTGGCCACCGGCTATCCCGAACTGCTTTGCGAACTGACCCTGACCACGGCCCTGCGCACCGCCGCCACCTCGGCGATGGCAGCCAAGGCGCTGGCCCGGCCGGATTCGCGGGTGATGGCCCTGATAGGCAATGGCGCCCAAAGCGAATTCCAGGCCCTGGCCTTCCACAGCCAGCTGGGCATTGAGGAAATCCGCTTGTTCGATGTGGACCCGCGGGCCACGGACAAGCTGATCCGCAATCTCTCCGGCTATCCGGGCCTGCGCCTGGTCCGCTGCGCCTCGACCGCCGAGGCGGTGCGCGGCGCCGACATCGTCACCACCGTTACGGCCGACAAGACCCGTGCCACCATCATCACGCCCGACATGATCGAGCCGGGCATGCACATCAATGGCGTCGGCGGCGACTGTCCGGGCAAGACCGAGCTGCATGCCGACGTGCTGCGCGCCGGCAAGATCTTTGTGGAGTTCGAGCCCCAGACCCGCATCGAGGGCGACATCCAGCAGCTGCCGGCTGATCATCCGGTGACCGAGCTGTGGCAGGTGCTGACCGGTCAAGCGCCGGGCCGCAGTTCGACCAGCGAGATCACGGTGTTCGATTCGGTGGGTTTTGCGCTGGAAGACTTCTCGGCGCTGAGCTATGTGCACCGGCTGGCGCTGGCGCGCCAGGTGGGCGAGGACGTGGCCCTGGTGCCGCCGGCGGAGGATGATCCCAAGGACTTGTTCAGGCTGACCCGCGGAGGGCGGGCCCAGCTCCGTCGCGTGGCCTGAGCGGCCGCGACTGGATAGTTGTCAGGCGGACCAGCAGGCCGCGGAGCGATCCGCGGCCTTTTTCTTTCTTATGCCTCGGCTTCCGCCAGGGCCTGTTGCGGCTGCTGCTGCTCTTCGCTCTTGGGCTTGACGCAGCTGGGTTTGCAGACCACCTCGGTGCGGCCCAGGATGCGTTTGGATTGCAACGCGCTGGGCGGGCGGTGCTTGCCGCATTTGAAGCAGGAGCGGGTATGGCCGCTGCCCAGGAAGGGCGAGCCGCCCACCTTGGATTCGTAGCGCAGGCCGTCGTTGCTGACGGCGGTGTAGGTGTCTTTGCTCATTGTTGTACTCGGCTACCAAGGATCCGCACCTTGTGGGTGGCGGGCCAGATGCAATCGAAATCCCTCGTTGTTGAGCGATGTTAGGCGGCAGATCATGACAAGCGTCTGCTCGCTTGCCCGATGTAGAGGGTTTGTCCGGGGGCGCCCCGCGCGAGCCTCGCCCAGGTCTGGCGGCGGCCGGGCGGCACAATCGCGGCTCCCTTCCTGCCCCTGTTCCGATGGCCAAGCTGTTTTTCCGTTACGCGGCGATGAACGCCGGCAAGTCGACCGCCCTGCTGCAGGTCGCGCACAACTACGAGGAGCGCGGCCATCAGGTCCGCCTGTACACGTCCTCGGTGGACGATCGCTATGGGCGCGGCTACATCACGTCCCGCCTGGGGCCCAAGCGAGATGCCGAGGTCTTTGACGCCGGCACTGATTTCCTGGCCCTGGATCTCAAAGGCCAGGCCGTGGCCTGCCTGCTGATCGACGAGGCCCAGTTCCTCAGCAAGGCCCAGGTCTGGGCGCTGCACGAGATTGCCCACAACCACCATGTGCCGGTGATCTGCTACGGGCTGAGGACGGATTTCCAGGGCGAGCTGTTCCCCGGATCGGCCGTGCTGCTGGCGCTGGCCGACGAGATGGACGAGATGAAGACGATCTGCGACTGTGGCCGCAAGGCCACGATGAACATGCGCGTCGACGCCTCCAACCGCAAGGTCACGGAGGGCGCGCAGGTCGAGATCGGGGGCAATGCCCGCTACCGATCGGTCTGCGGGCGCTGCTTCAGGCAAGAAGCCTGAGCAGAAAAGCATCGCGGCCCGGGAGGGCCGCGATGGGAAGGAAGGCTTACTTGGCCGTCAGTTGCGCCTCAAGCTCTTTGCAGGAGGGCGCGCAGACTGGCTGCGATTTGCCGAGTAGCTTCTTGGACTTGAGCATGGCGCGCGGGCGATGCTTGCCGCACAAGAAGCACGACATGGTTGCCGCTCCGAACGACGAGGTCGCTGCGAACGGCGAGCCCGGTGCTTTTGAGCGATAGCGCAGACCATCCGCTTCGATGGTCGTCTTGGTACTTTCCTTGGCCACGCTGGTCCTGGTCTAGTGTTGCTGGGGGAGGGCGCATTGCGCCAGGGCGCTATTTTCCACCATGTGCCCCTCCCGGCCCTAGCCCGGGCTTTCACCCGAATGGGGGAGGGTCAGGAACCGCGAAAAACGGGCTTGCGTTTTTCCTGCCAAGCCTTTACCCCTTCGGCCAGGTCTTCTGAGGCGTTGGCCCGCTCTATGTCCGAGCGCAGATCGGCCGCGTCCAACGTGCCGCGGGCGATGCGGTTCAGGTGCTTCTTCATGCCCAGCAGGGCCAGCGGGGCCAGGCCGGCCAGGTCCTGGGCCAGGGCTTCGGACGCCTGGCGCAACGAGTCTGCATCGGGCAGTACGCGGTCCAGGAACTGGCCCTCCAGCATCTGCTGGGCATCCAGGGTTTCGCACGCCAGCAGCACCCGCTTGGCCATGTTGATGCCCAGCCGGGTGACATAGCGCTCCAGGCCGCCGCGGTAGAAATGCAGGCCCAGCTTGGGAGCCGGCACGAACATTTCGCAGGCGGCGACGCCGAGCCGGAAATCGCAGGCCAGGGCCAGGTCGGTGGCGCCGCCGTAGACGCCGCCGTTGATCGCGGCGATGGTGACCGCACGGCAGTTCTCCAGCTCGTCGGCCAGCCGTTCGAACAGGGCGCCGGCATCGACGCCCGGCACGCTGTCAATGTTGAAGCCGCTGCAGAAGTAGCGCCCCTGGGCGCTGAGCAGCAGTACCCGGACCTCGGGCGTGCGCTCTATCAGGTCCAGATGGTGGTGCAGGGCTTCCAGGTCCTGCAGCTCCAGCCGGTTGGCCTGCTGCGGGCGGCGCAGTTCTATTCGGGCGAGGGCGCCTTCCAGGCTCAGCAACGGGGTCTTGTCGGGCATGGCGGCAGTCTACTTTTGACCCGAATGTATTTTCGACCGACTGGTCGGACGACTTTTGTCAATACGGCCTGCTCCTAGCGGCCGGATCCGGGTTTTTGCGTAGAGTCGGTCGGCAACGCAAGCCCTGTGCGCGGAGTTCCCATGGATTTCTCGATCGCAAGCATCCTGGCGCTGGATGGCGTCACCAACGGTGCCATCTATGCCTTGCTGGCCCTGGCCACCGTCCTGGTGTTCGCCGTCACCCGGGTGATCTTCATCCCGCAGGGCGAGTTCGTGGCTTATGGCGCCCTGACCCTGGCCAGCCTGCAGCTGGGCAAGACGCCGGGCACTGCCTGGTTCCTGCTGGCCCTGGCCGGCGGAGTCGCGGTGCTGGACGCCTGGGCCGGCCTGCGAGCCGGCAAGGCGCCCGGACCACTGCTGCTGAAGCTGCTGAAGGCAGCCGCCACGCCGGTGGCGATTGCCCTGCTGACGATCTGGGCCGGCCCTCAGCAACTGCCCCTGCTCGCCCAGGCCCTGCTGACGCTGGCCCTGGTCACGGCCATGGGCCCCCTGATCTACCGCCTGGCTTACCAGCAGCTGGCCGATGCCTCGGTCCTGGTGCTGCTGATCGTGTCGGTTGGCGTGCACTTCGCGCTGACCGGTTTCGGCCTGGTGTTCTTCGGCCCCGAGGGCTCGCGCAACCCGAGCTTCTGGGACGCCAGCTTCAACCTGGGACCGCTGCTGCTGTCCGGCCAGACCCTGATCATCATCGGCAGCTCGGCCGCCCTGATCGTGCTGCTGTGGCTGTTCTTCGAGCGCAGCCTGCAGGGCAAGGCGCTGCGGGCCACGGCGGTGAACCGCCTGGGCGCGCGCCTGATGGGCATCTCCAGCGACGGGGCCGGCCGGCTCTCGTTCACGATGGCGGCCTTCATTGGCGCGCTGTCGGGCCTCTTGATCAGCCCGACGGCCACCATCTCCTACAACAGCGGCTTCGTCATCGGCCTCAAGGGCTTTGTGGCCGCCGTCTACGCGGGCCTGGCCAGCTACCCGGGCGCGGCCGTCGGTGCGCTGTTGGTCGGCCTGCTGGAATCCTTCAGCTCCTTCTGGGCCAGCGCCTTCAAGGAGGTGATCGTGTTCACCGCCATCCTGCCGGTGCTGCTGTGGCGCTCGCTACGCGACCCGCATTCCGAAGAACATTGAGACGAGCGATCAACAAGCCATGCTGCGCAAACTGCTGCCTCTCGCGGGTCTGATCCTGCTGTTCGGCCTGCCCTGGATGCCGGTTCCCGAGTTCTGGATCACCCAGCTCAACTACATAGGCATGTTCGCCATGGTCTCGCTGGGCCTGGTGCTGCTGACCGGCGTGGGCGGCCTGACCTCATTCGGCCAGGCGGCCTTTGTGGGCCTGGGCGCCTATGCAACGGCGCTGCTGAGCACGCGCTACGGCCTGTCGCCCTGGCTGGGCCTGGTGCTGGGCCTGGCCGTCACCCTGGTGGCGGCCCTGGTGCTGGCCTGGATCACGCTGCGCATGTCGGGCCACTACCTGCCGCTGGCCACCATCGCCTGGGGCCTGAGCCTGTACTACACCATGGGCAACATGGAATTCCTGGGCAAGCACGACGGCATCCAGGGCCTGCCCCCGCTGCAGCTGTTCGGCTGGAGCCTGGCCGACGGCCGCTCGTTCTACCTGCTGATCTGGTTGATCGCCCTGCTGAGCGCACTGGCGGTGCGCAACCTGCTCGACTCGCGGCCGGGTCGGGCCATTCGCGCGCTGAACGGCGCCACCACCATGGCCGAGGCCATGGGCGTTTCGACGCTGCGCTACAAGGTCGTGATCTTCGTCATCGCCGCCTTGCTTGCCTCGACCTCGGGCTGGCTCTACGCCCATTTCCAGCGCTCGGTCAGCCCCAGCCCCTTCGAGCTGAAGATGGGCATCGAATACCTGTTCATGGCCGTGGTCGGCGGCATTGGCACGGTCTGGGGCGCCTTCGCCGGCGCGGCCGTGGTCAAGCTGATCGAAGACCAATTGAAGGAGCTGCTGCCAGCCTTGCTGGGCTCCAACGGCAACTTCGAGATCATCGTGCTGGGCATCGTGCTGGTGCTGATGCTCAAGTACGCACCCAAGGGCCTTTGGCCCTTTGTCGAGACACAGCTGCGGCGCTGGCTGCCGCAGCGTCCACGAGAGCGCGACTGGACCGATGCCGCCGCGCTGCCGGCGCGCGACAAGCCTGTGCCCGGCGAACTGCTGCTGGATGTGGACAAGGTGCGCAAGCAGTTCGGCGGCCTGGTGGCGGTCAATGACGTCAGCTTCCAGGTCCGCGCCGGCCAGATCGTCGGCCTGATCGGCCCCAACGGCGCCGGCAAGTCCACCACCTTCAACCTGATCAGTGGTGTGCTGCCGCTCACCAGCGGCCAGGTCGCGTTCCGTGGCCAGGCGGTCGGCGGGCAGGCTTCGCGGCTGATCGCGCGGCGCGGCATGTCGCGCACCTTCCAGCACGTCAAGATGATCCCGGACATGACGGTGCTTGAGAACGTGGCCCTGGGCGGCTACCTGCGCTCCAGCACCGGCAGCCTGCGCGCGATGCTGAGGCTGGACCGCGACGAGGAGCGCCGCCTGTTCAAGGAGGCCGAAGCCCAGCTGACCCGCATAGGCATGGCCGCCCAGATGCACGAGCTGGCCGGCAACCTGGCCCTGGGCCCGCAGCGCCTGATGGAAATTGCCCGCGCGCTGTGCACCGACCCGGCCCTGCTGCTGCTCGACGAGCCGGCCGCCGGCCTGCGCCACAAGGAGAAGCAGGCCCTGGCCGAGGTGCTGCGCCAGCTGCGCGGCGAGGGGCTGTCCATCCTGCTGGTCGAGCACGACATGGACTTCGTCATGGGCCTCACCGACCGCATCGTCGTGATGGAGTTCGGCACCAAGCTGATCGAGGGCACGCCGGCCGAGGTGCAAGCCAGCCCCGAGGTGCGCGCCGCCTACCTGGGCACGGAGCATTGAAGAAAATGACGACGAACCTGCTTGAAGTCCATGACCTGCATGCCGGCTATGGCCGCGCCGAGGTGCTGAGCGGTCTCAATCTGAAGCTGGCCGCCGGTTCGGTGGTCACCGTCATCGGCCCCAACGGCGCCGGCAAGTCCACCACGCTGAATGCGCTGATGGGCGTGCTGCCGGCGCGGGGCCGGGTCTTGTTCGAAGGCGAGAACATCGCCGGCCTGGGCCTGGAGGAGCGCGTGATGCGCGGCCTGGCCCTGGTGCCCGAGAAGCGCGAGCTGTTCACCACCATGAGCGTGGAGGACAACCTGGTGCTCGGCGGCTTCCGGCCGATGAAGCTGGGCGAGCGCGCCTGGCGGGCCGAACTGGACAAGGTCTATGCCCTGTTCCCGCGCCTGCTGGAGCGGCGCAAGCAGCTGGCCGGCACGCTCTCCGGCGGCGAGCGCCAGATGCTGGCTGTGGGCCGCGCCCTGATGAGCAAGCCGCGGCTCTTGATGCTCGACGAGCCCAGCCTCGGCCTCGCGCCGTTGATCGTCAAGGAGATCTTCCGCATCGTTGCCACGCTGCGGGAGGCCGGCGTCAGCATCCTGCTGATCGAGCAGAACGCCCGTGCCGCGCTGGAAGTGGCCGACTACGGCTATGTGCTGGAGACCGGCGAGATCGCGCTGGAGGGCCCGGCCGAGCAACTGGCCGGCGATGCCCGCGTGGTCGAGACCTACCTGGGCCGCAAGAAAGAAGCCGAATAACGGCTTTTCGGGCCCGAGCCCCGGCCCTAGACTCGGCCCATGCGGGCAGTACCTGGTCGAACCGATGAACCGGCTCAGTAGCAGCCATCTGGTGGTCGGCAAGGCCGTCCCCTTCGACTGCTACGACGCACAGGGCAACCTGCTGCTGAAGAAGGGCCTGGTCATCGATTCGCAGCGCCAGGTCGATTTCCTGATCGACCGTGGCCTCTTCGGCAAGCCGGCCGAGGTGCAGAACAAGGTCGACGTGGTCAACGACCGGCCCCCCACGCCCTTCGAGCTGCTGGCCGATTACCACGGCCACCTGCTGCGCTGGTTCAGCCAGCTGGAATCCGAGCCCGGCGATGCCAGCCGCCTGCTCGGTATTGCCAGGCATCTGCAGGCCTTGTGCATGGGCCATCCCGACGAGGTGCTGGGCGCCGTTCACCTCGACATCGGCGGCCGCTACGGCGTGCGCCATCCGCTGCACCGGGCCATAGTCTGCGAGCTGCTGGCCGGGCGCAAGGGCATGCTCCCGGAGGAGCGCTTGCCGCTGCTGGCGGCGGCGTTGACCGCCGACGTCTCCATGCTCAAGCTG
This sequence comes from Pelomonas sp. SE-A7, assembly GCF_030345705.1. Lineage (NCBI taxonomy): Bacteria > Pseudomonadati > Pseudomonadota > Betaproteobacteria > Burkholderiales > Sphaerotilaceae > Roseateles > Pelomonas sp. SE-A7. Next base: position 2,626,320 of record NZ_JAUASW010000001.1, on the reverse strand, counting down.
CAGGAAGAGCTGGTCCGTCAGGCCAGCCCGCTGCTGCCGGCGCAGCGGGCCCAGCTTCATCAGCATCCGCAGGAATCGGTGCGCCTGCTGAGCAGCATGGGCGTGCAGGACAGCAGCTGGCTGCTGACCGTGCTGCAGCACCACGAGATCCCCGACGGCAGCGGCTATCCGCGCGGCCTCAAGGCCGGCGAGATCAGCCTGGGCGCACGCATCCTCAAGATCGCCGACCTCTACACCGCGCTGACCGCGCCGCATGCCCACCGCGAGCCCTTGATCAGCAAGCTGGCCATGCGCGACATCTACATGCGCCGCGGCGCCGAGGTCGACGAGGAACTGGCCCTGCTGCTGATCAAGGCCATGGGCGTCTATCCGCCGGGCGCCTTTGTGCGCTTGCAGAGCGGCGAGCTGGCCATCGTGACCCAGCGCGGCGACAACCCCAAGGCGCCGGCCGCCAAGGCGGTGGTCGGCCCGCGCGGTGCACCCTACGAGCGCGCGCTGCCGCGGCGCACCGAACTGCGCGAGTACGAGATCCGCGACGTGGTCGAGCGCGACAAGATCGTCAAGCTCGGCCTCAACCACATCTGGGGCTACGAGACATGAGCCCGTTCCCTAAGCCGAGGAGGCTGCCGTGAGCACCACCCCCAAAGACGCTGGCGACGAACGCCTGATGTTCGACGACGACGACCGCGACGCCGAGGCCGATCAGCGTCCGCCGGCGCCGCCCTGGAAGCTGCTGATCGTCGACGACGATGCCGAGGTCCACAGCGTCACCAAGATGGCGCTGAACAGCTTCAGCTTCATGGAGCGCCGCCTGCAGTTCATCCACGCCTATTCCGGCAGCGAGGCCTGCGAAGTGCTGAAGGCCAATCCCGACATCGCCGTCGTGCTGCTGGACGTGGTGATGGAGTCCAACGATGCCGGCCTGCGCGCGGTGCGCAAAATCCGCGAGGAGCTGGGCAACAAGCTGGTGCGCATCATCGTGCGCACCGGCCAGCCGGGCCTGGCGCCGGAGCGCGAGGTCACGCTGAACTACGACATCAACGACTACAAGGCCAAGGCCGAGCTGACTGCGCAGAAGCTCTACGTGTCGCTGGTGGCGGCGCTGCGCTCGTACAACGACCTGCAGACCATCGAATCGAACCGGCGCGGCCTGGTCAAGATCCTCGACGCGGCCAGCAGCATGGACTTCCGCTCGCGCAGCCTGTTCGCCTCGGGCCTCTTGCAGCAGCTGGCGGCGCTGCTGGAGGTCGGCGAGCAGGACCTGCTGCTCTTGCGCCAGGACGAGGACGGCGGCGGCTGCAGCATCATGGCGGCCGCCGGCAACTTCGACGCCTTTGCCGGAGAGCCGGTCGACCAGGTGCTGGACCCGGCCCTGGTCGCCCGCATCATGGCGCTGTTTGCCGATGGTGTGCCGGCCCGCGAAGGCCGCTACAGCCTGCGCCGCATCGAGCTGGCAGAGCTGCCGCCGGTGGTGCTGATGCTGGGCGGATCGCGCCAGATCAGCGAGGCCGAGCTGCTGCTGGCCGCCATGTTCTGCCGCAAGATCGTCCAGGCCAGCGAGAACTTCGATGCGCTGGAACAGGGGCGCCAGGACCAGGAGGGCGCGTTGTCCCTGCTGGGTCTGCTGGGCAGCCAGGCCAGCTACCTGGATGCCCGCTACCTGGCCCACCGCGGCCAGCTCTGCCGCGATCTCGCGCTGCAGATGCAGGCTGATGGCGTGGCCATGGACAGGCGGCTGCCAGCCCTGATCCAGGGCGCTTCGCAGCTGGCCGACATCGGCAACGCCAAGCTGTCGGCGGAACTGCTGGAGCAGGCCACTCCGCTGAGCGAGCTGCAGCGCCGCCAGCAACGCGAGCATGTCCGCATCGGCGCTACCCTGATCGAGGACATGCTGGCCGTGCGGCCCGAAGCGCGGCTGTTGAAGCTGGCCCGCGAGTTGGCCCTGCACCACCATGAGCGGCCCGATGGCAGCGGCTATCCCCAGGGCCTGGGCGCGGCGGACATTCCGCTGGCGGCACGCATCCTGGCCGTGGCCGATGGCTATATGGCCCTCAGCTCGGCGCGGCCCTGGCGCGCCGCCTTCGGCCATGAGGCCGCGCTGGCGGAACTGCAGCAGCAGTCAGGCAGCGGATACGACCCGCAAGTGCTGCAGGCCCTGCAGGCCGTGGCCGAGCAATACCGGCCCGGGTCCTGAGGCATGGCTGCCATCCCGGTCGAGCTGGTTGCCGACGACGCCTCGCTGGCGTTGCTGGAACAGGCGCTGGCGGACCAGCCTGGGTCGGCGTCCTTGCAAGTCGCGCTGAGCTGGCAACTGCGCCAGCGCGACAGCGGCCGGGCGCTGGCGCTTGCTGCCGAGGCCCGCCAGACCGGCGGCCTGGAGCCCGGCGAGGCGCTGCGGCTGGACCTGGTCGAGGCCGAGTTCGCACTCTTGCAGGGCCGGACGGCCGAGGTCGAGCAGCGACTGCAGACGCTGCTGGTCGCGGCCGAGAACCTGGGCGATACAGGTCTGATCGGCGACCTGCACTGGCTGCGCACCAGCCTGATGGAAGACATGGGGCGGCGCGACCAGGTGCCGGCCTGCGTGGCCGCTGCGCGTCAGGCCTACCTGGCCGCCGGCGATACGGCGCGCCTGGATTGCCTGCGTGCCCGCGAGCTCAGCCAGGGCGTGTTCGGCGATCCCATCGGCGTGGGCCGGACCCTGGAGGCCGAGTTCCCGCCGGAGCGTGACGTCGGTGCCGCCGCCGGCTGCTGGCTGGCCACGGCGCGGGCCCTGGTCGCTGCGCTGACCGACGACCCGGCCGCCTCGATCCGCTTGTTCATGGACTCGCACCGCATGGGCCTGGCCAGCGGCCAGCTGCGGCGCGCCGTGGTGGCGGCCAGCAATGCGGCCGAATCGTTCTCGCGCCTCGGCGATCTGGACGCCGCGCTGGAACTGCAGGAGCGCACCGTGGCCCTGGCTCGCAGCGGCGGCTGGCCTTTCAACATAGGCGTGGCCCTGGGACGCCTGGGTGAGCTGATGCGCCGCAGCGGCCGCTACGTCGAAGCGCGGCGCTGCCTGGACGAGGCCGAGCCCTTGCTGGCGCGACCCGTGGGCGGGCGTGCCCATGTGCTGGCGGTGCAGGACCGGGCCCGGCTGTCGCAGGACGAAGGCGCTGCCGAGCAGGCCGAGGCGGAGTATCAGAAGACCCTGGCCTGGCTGGATGCCGAGCAGACGCCCGATCTGTTGATGGAATCCTGGCGAGGCCTGGCCCAGGCGCGCTTTGCCCTGGGCCGCCGTGACGAGGCCTGCCGGGATGCGCTCGCAGCCCTGGAGCTGGCCCGCGAGCGCCGCAACACGGTCACCCAGATCGAGGTGCTGCAAGCCCTGGCCGGCATGCAGGAAAGCACCGACGCCGCGCTGCCGTTGCTCGAGTCGGCGTTGGCGCTGTGCGAAAGCCTGAGCGGCTTCACCGTCATCCCCGAACTGCTGCAGCAGCTGGCGCGTTGCGAGGCCGAGCGCGGCCAGCACGAACGTGCCTATGACTTCAGCCGACGTGCGCTGGAAGCGCATCGCAAGGTACAGAGCAGCAAGCTGGAATCGCGGGCCCTGGCCCTGCAGGTGCGCCACGAGCTGGAGCTGGCCCAGGCCGAGGCCGCGCGCCACCGCCAGGAGGCCGCGGCCCTGCAGGAGACCACGGCCACGCTGGTGACCCTGAGCCAGGTCGGCCGCGAGATCACGGCCTGCCTGCAGCCCGACGAGGTGTTCGCCGCCCTGCACCGCCATGCAGGTGCCTTGCTGCCGGTCACCTCGTTCTACATCTACCTGCTCGATGCCGCGGCCGGCCAGTTGCTGCCCGGCTTCACCAGCGAGGCCGGACTGCCTATCCAGCTGTCGCCGGTGTCGCTCGATTCACCGCATTCGCTGACGGCGCGCTGTGCTCGCGAGCGCCAGGACCTGGTGTTCGACCTGAGCCAGGATGGCGAAGAAGCCCGCGTCATTCCCGGCACCTTGCCGACCCTGAGCCTGCTGTTCGCGCCGCTGGAGATCGGTGAGCGGCTGCTGGGTGTGATGACCTTGCAGTCGGCTCTGCCCAAGGCCTATGGCGAGCGTGAGCGATCGATCTTCCGCACCCTCTGCTCCTATGGCGCCATCGCGCTCGACAACGCCGGCGCCTATGTGGCTGCCGAGCGGGCCCAGCGCCAGGCCCAGGCAGCGCTGAAAGAGCTGCAACAGGCCCAGGCCCGGCTGGTCCAGGCGCAGAAGATGGCGGCGCTGGGCAGCCTGGTGGCCGGCGTGGCCCATGAGCTGAACACGCCGCTGGGCAACGGTTTGACGGCCGTCACGGCGTTGGACGATCAGTTGCGCGAGTTCCGCCGTGGCATGGCGGAGCAGGGGCTTAAGCGGGCTGCCTTCGACGATTTCCTGAGCCAGGTCGAGACCGGCGCCGAGCTGGCCCAGCGCAACTTGCGTCGCAGCGCCCAGCTGGTCAGCAGCTTCAAGGAACTGGCCATCAGCCCGCAGATGTGGGACCGCCTGCCCTATCAACTGGACGAGGCCGTGGCCCTGGCCCTGGACGAACAGCGCGAGGCCTTGAAGTCCAACGGCGCCCAGCTGAAGCTGGAACTGCCGGCAAGCCTGGCCATGCACGGCTGCCGCGCCGCCCTGTGCGCCGTGCTGGTCAAGCTGATCGATAACGCCCTGATTCATGGCCTCGCGACCGACGTGCCGGGGCGGCAGCTGCTGCTGCGCGGCGAGGTCGATGCGGCGACCGGCCGCCTTGCCCTGCGCGTGGCCGACAACGGCAAGGGCATTGCGGCCGAGCACCTGGGCCGTGTCTTCGATCCCTTCTTCACCACCCGCATGGGCCAGAGCTCGGGCCTCGGCCTTTACATCGCCAGCAGTCTGGCGGCTCAGGTGCTGGGCGGCGAGCTCAGTGCCAGCAGCGAGCCTGGCCAGGGCTCGACTTTTCTGCTGGAGCTGCCGCTGGACGACCGGCGCGAAGCCTAGCGAACTCCGTCCGAGGCCGGCTGTAGCAGCTCGGGCGTCACGCGCGGCAACCTCAGGCTGAAGACGCTACCTTGCCCCGGTGTCGAACTCAGCTCGAGTTCGCCCATCAGCAGGGAGCGCACGATCCGCTGGCAGATCGCCAGACCCAGGCCGGAGCCGCCCCGGCCGGCCCGGGTGGTGAAGAAGGGCTCGAAGGCCCGGGCCGCCGTCTGGGCCGACATGCCGATGCCGTCGTCCTCGACCTGCAGCAGCAAGGTCTCGGGCGTTTCCTGCCGCGCCGTGATGCGGATGCGGCCTTGTTCGCGTCCTTCGAAGGCATGGATGGCCGCATTCAGCACCAGATTGCTGAGCACCTGGCCCAACGGGCCGGGATAGCCGTCGCACTGGATGTTTTCCGGCACCTCGACCTCCATCTCGATCCGGCAGCTCCGGTTCTTCAGCTGGGGCCTCAGCGTCGCCAGCACGTCCATCACCAGGCTGCGCAGCTCGAATTCGCGGCGGCGTTCCGAGGCCTGGTCCACGGCCACCTGCTTGAAGCTGGCGATCAGCTCGGCCGCGCGCGTTCCGCAGTTCAGGGCCAGCTCACTGAGCTGCTGGCCGGTCTGCAGGAACTCCTGCAGGTTGGACTTGCTCATGGTGCCCAGGGCCAGCTGGGCGCGGATCTGGGCGAAGCGGTCATTCAGCGTGGAGGCCGCCGTGACGGTCGTGCCTATCGGCGTGTTCACCTCATGGGCGATGCCCGCGACCATGGCCCCCAGCGAGGCCAGGGTCTCCGATTGCACGACCTCGGCCTGGGCCGATTTCAGCTGCTCCAGGGCCTGCAGCAGGCGGCCGGTCTCGTTGCTCGACTGGGCGGCCGGCACGGCGGCGTCGAGCTCGAAGCGGGCAATGCGTTCTGCCGCTGCCGAGGCCTGCTGCAGTTCGCGGCCGACGCGGTGGACCACCACCCAGATCAGTCCGACCGTCAGCAACAGCGAGACACCCAGCAGCGCCAGCGTGCGGGCAATGAAGGCATCGACGCCGGCCTTCATGCCGCCCAGCGGGATGGCGACCTCGAACACGCCACGCACGTCTCCCAGCTTCCAGCCGGCCCGGGGCGACTGGGGATGGGCGTTGTGGCAGTTCACGCAGGCCTGGGTGGACATGCGGTCGGCCAGCGCATATCGATACACGGGCTGGCCCTCGCGTTGCTCGACCCGCCAGAAGGCGGTACCGGGTGCGGCTTCCAGATGGGCCAGGGCCTGCTGCTCGAAATCATCCAGCCGGGTCTCGGCCGCCGTGCGGTTGCTGAAGGGCCAGCGGCTGAACAGCCGCATCTCGCCGCCGGGCAGCTCGTTCAGCTTGGACAGCTCGCGGGTCAGCGTGGCGGGCAGGGGCAGGGCCTGCGGATCGGCTTCCCAGTCGGGCCTGACATGCATGCCGGCCGCCTGGGCCCGGTCCACCACATGCTCGGTGTAGAAGCGCCGCATGTTGACCACGGTGCTCGCCAGGCTGCGGGCGGCCATCAGGCCGGACTCCTCGGCCATCTGCCTGCGCAGGTCCAAGGTCAGCCACGCGCCCAGCGAAAGCAGCAGCACCATGCCGGCCAGGATGGGCAGCATGACCTTCCAGAACAAGGGCAGGTTCTTGATCACAGCAGTCTCCCTGCTGTGACGGTAGCGGCGGCGGACGGTGCTGTAAACCGGTGTTTCAGGCCCTCGCGACAGGGGGCAGCCGCTGCAGCAGCCAGTCGTTCAGCTCGCGGATTTCTTCCAGGCAGACCGAATGCTGTACCGGGTAGTCGTGCCACTCGACGGCGTAGCCCAGCGCTTCCAGCTGCTGGCGCGAGGCATGGGCCCGTTCGATGACGACCACCGGGTCGGCGCTGCCATGGGCCATGAAGATGGGCGTGTCCGCATTGGCCTCGCTGCGCTCGGTGGCCACGGTCTCGGCCAGCGGCAGATAGCCCGACAGGGCGACCAGGCCGGCCAGCTTGTTGGGCTGGCGCAGGCCGCTCATCAAGCTCATGGCGCAACCCTGGGAGAAGCCCATCAGCACGATGCGTTCGGCTGGAATGCCGCGCTCGATCTCGCGCGCTATCAGCGCGTCGACGATGGCTTGCGAGCGGCGCAGCCCGGCTTCGTCCTCGCGGGGCTGGGGCCAGGGGCCGTAGATGTCGTACCAGGCGCGCATGCGGTAGCCGCCGTTCAGCGTCACCGGCATCTCCGGCGCGCTGGGGAAGACGTAGCGCACCGGCCCCGCGGCCTCCAGGTCCAGCTCCTGGCAGATGGGCACGAAGTCGTTGCCGTCGGCACCCAGGCCGTGCAGCACGATGATGGCCGCCGTCGGCTCGGGCCCGGATTCCAGTTCGATCAGCTCGATGTTCATATGGCGTACCAGAGGGCGGCGAAGAAGTGGCAGCAGCTGCCGGCCAGCACGAACAGATGCCAGACCGCATGGGCGTAGCGGATGCGGTTGTCGAGCAGGAACACGCCGGCGCCCAGCGTGTAGGCCACGCCGCCGGCCACCAGCCAGGCAAGACCAGCCCCTTCCATGCGGTCCAGCAGCGGCTTGAGCGCGATCAGCACCACCCAGCCCATGGCCACGTAGAGCCCGGTGGACCAGAACGGATGGCGCAGCCGGTTGAACAGCTTGGCCGCCACGCCGACGGCGGCAATGCCCCAGGTCAGGCCGAACAGGGTCCAGCCCCAGGCGCCGTTGAGCACGCCCAGCGCGAACGGCGTGTAGCTGCCGGCGATGAAGACATAGATGGCCGCATGGTCCAGCCGGTTCAGCCAGCGCTTGGCCGTGCCCTGCGGCAGCGCGTGGTACAGCGAGGAGACCAGGTAGAGCAGGATCATGGTCGCGGCGAACACGCTGGCCGCGACCACGTTGACGGCCGAGCCCTGCTGGGCGGCAAAGTAGACCAGGATGGGCAGGGCGGCGATGGCCAGGGCGCAGCCCAGTCCATGGCTGATGGCGTTGGCGATTTCCTCGCCCAGGGATTGGGGACGGTCAAGAGTCATGGGGCGATTGTGCACAGCCGGCGGCACCGTCCAGCAGCACCTGCAGCGGCGCCGGTTCCAGCGGGATGCGCGGCCGGCCCGGCGCATCGCTCCAGCCCATCAGTTCGCGAGCGATGCCACCGCAGATGCGGCCCTGGCAGGCGCCCATGCCGCAGCGGGTCTGCAGCTTGGCCTCGCGCCAGCTCGCCGCGCCGCGCAGGGCGCCCAGGCGCACGTCCTCGCAGCGGCAGATCGTGGTCTTGGCATCGGCCAGCTTGAGCAGCTCGGGCCGCAGCGCAAAGTGGCGGGCCAGCGAGCGGCCAAAGCTCAGCGCGGCCTTGTGGGCGCGCGCCAGGCCGGGCTGTTGGCCCAGCATCTCCCGTGCGGCGCGTTCGCCTTCGATCAGCGACTTGTCGACGCCGCCAATGCCGGTGCACTCGCCCGCGGCGTAGATGCCGGGCAGCGAGGTCTGCTGCCTTGCATCGACTTCGATGGTGCCATCGGCATCCAGGCGGCAGCCGAGCAGGGCCGCCAGTTCGCTGCTGGGCAGCAGGCCGAAGCCCAGGCCCAGCGCATCGCAGGCCAGCGTCCGTCCATCGCTCAGTGAGATGCTCTGCAAGCGGCCTTCGCCATGGGCCGCGGTGACCCAGGTGCCCGTCAAATAGGGAATGCCGCGCAAGCGTCGGCGCAGTCCCAATGCCTGCACGGCCTTGCCGACGGGCAGGCCCAGGGCGAATCGGGCCAGCGCGGCGCGAGGCGCCTGTTCGACGAGGGCGAGGATCTCGGCGCCCTTGGCCTTCAGCGTGTCGGCCGTGGCCAGCAGCAAGGGCCCCGAGCCGGCCAGCACCACGCGTTGGCCGGCTATCGGCCAGCCGTTCTTGACCAGAGCCTGCAATCCGCCAGCGCCAGTGACGCCGGGCAGGGTCCAGCCCGGAATCGGCAACAGGCGTTCGCGAGCGCCGGTGGCCAGCAGCCATTGCGGGGCCTGGACCCGCAGGGCCAGGCCTTGCGCCTGGTCGTGCAGCAGCAGCTCCCGGCCGGCTTCGGCCGCGATCACGGCATGCGAAGCGAGGCGGGTCAGCCGGGGCGAGGCTTCCATGGCCTGGAGCTCCCTGGCCCAGGCCGGTGGCGGCCCGCCGCGCCAGATCTGGCCGCCGGCGCGGGGCTGCTTGTCTATCCAGATCACCGAGCGGCCGGCGTGCACCAGGGTCCGGACGGCTGCGATTCCGGCCGGACCGGCACCCACCACCACGGCATCGGCCTGCAGCTTTCGGCTCATGCCTCGGTCTCCACTTGCATGCCCTCTGCGACCAGGGTGAGACAGGACAGGCGGCCGGGCCGGCCATCAATCGTCACCCGGCATTCCTGGCAGACACCCATGCCGCAGAAGGGGCCACGGGGCTCGCCGCTTGCCGAGCGACGCAGCACCGGCAGGCCGACACGGGCCAGCGCCGCCGCGACGCTGATGCCTGGCTCGACCTCGTGAACCTGCTGGTTGATCTTGAGCTTCATGGCGTGGCGGCGAAGCGTGTCGGTGAATAGGGGCTGGCGTCGAGCAGCGGAGTCTGGGCCAGGCTCAAGTGGGCCAGCAGTTCGGCCGTGGCCAGGCTGGTGGTGATGCCCAGGCCCTCGTGGCCGCAGGCGACCCAGACTCGCTCAAGTCGCGGGTGAGCGCCAATCAGCGGCTGGCCGTCGCGGCTGGCCGGGCGTATGCCGCTCCAGCAGCGCAGCAAGCTCATCTGCGGCAAGGTGGGCACGAAGCTGCCGGCATGGGCCAGCATGCGCTGCAGCATGGCGAGGTCCAGCTCTGTGTCGTCGCGATTCAGCTGGCGCGAGGAGCCGATCAAGAGCTGGCCGCCGGGGCGCGGCTGCAGATTGAAGGACACGGTGTCTTCATCGGTCCGGTGCGCGTTCTTCAGATAGCCCAGTTCGACCAACTGGTGGCGGACCGTCGAGCTACCGCTTCGCTGCGTGATCGCGAGCTGGCCCTTCTTGGGCTGCAGGCAGCCCGCGGGCAAAAAGCGCTGGCTGGCCAGGCCGCCGCACAAGACGATCAGGGCGCCCCAGAGCCGGCGGCCATCGGCCAGGCGGACGGTCGAGCCCTGGATGTCCACCACTTCGCCGCGCACCAGGGTGGCCCGGCTTTCTTCCAGCCAGCGTGCCACCACGCGAGGCGGGTAGACGCGGGCGTCGGCCGGCACATGTAGAGCGCCGAACAGGCCGGCGCGCAAGAGCGGTTCGGCGCGTTGCAGCTGGTCAGCGTCCAGCAGTTCGGTCGGCTGGTCGACCTCGCGCCACCAGGCCTGCTTGCGCAGCGCGGCCTGCATTTCTTCTTCATCGGCGGCGAGCCACAGCGTGCCGCATTGATCATGCTCGGCGGCTTCGCCATGGGCGGGAGACTCGGCCAGCCATTCGGCCCACAGCTGCATGGAGCGCTGGCTGAGCTGGTACTCGTGCGTGTCGGGCGCACCCTCGGCATCGACGCAGAGCAGATGTCCCATCGAGGCCGCGGTCGCGCCGGCGCCGACGGCGCCCTGCTCGATCACGGCCACGCTGAGCCCCTGGCGGGCATATTCGCGGGCACAGGCGGCGCCGACGATGCCGGCGCCGATCACGATCACATCGGCCGTGCGTTTCAGGTGATGCCCCAGGCGAAGGGATCGGCCGGATCGAACAGCAGGCGCGCGTCCAGCACCACATGGGCGCGGCCGCGTATCGTGGGCAAGACCTGGCCCTGGGCGGCACCGTGCTGGTAGCTGGCCTCGAATACCGAGCCGATCACGCTTTCCTGGCGCCAGAGCTGGCCTGGCTGCAGTGTGCCTTCAGCGGCCAGGCAGGCCAGCTTGGCGCTGGTGCCGGTGCCGCAGGGCGAGCGGTCATAGGCCTTGCCCGGGCAGAGCACGAAGTTGCGGCCGCTGTTGCCGGCGCCATGGGCCGGGCCGGTCAGCTCGATGTGGTCGATCTCGGCGCCGTCGGCTCCGGTGATGCCTCGCTGCTGCAACTGCTGGCGTAAAGCCCAGCTGAAGCGGGTCAGTTCCTCGGCCTCGCCCAGGTCCAGCCTCAGGCCATGGTCGGCGCAGAGAAAGAACCAGTTGCCGCCCCAGGCGATGTCGCCGTGGACCGTGCGCCCTTCGACTTCCACCGCCACATCGCTGGCCAGCCTATAGGCCGGCACATTGGCGATGGAGACGCTGCCGTCCTCGTGCAGCGTGGCGGTGATGGTGCCGACCGGCGTGTCTATGCGATGCAGGCCCGGCTGGATGCGGCCCAGGTGGGCCAGGGTCGCCACCAGGCCGATGCTGCCGTGGCCGCACATGCCGAGGTAGCCGACGTTGTTGAAGAAAATCACGCCGCAGGCACTGCCGGGTTCGACAGCCTCGGTCAGCAAGGCGCCGACGATCACGTCCGAGCCGCGCGGCTCGTTGACGAGGGCGCGACGCCAGGCATCGTGCTGCTCGCGCAAGCGGGCCAGGCGTTCCGGCATGGTGCCGGAACCTAGGTCGGGGCCACCTTCGATCAGCAGCCGGGTCGGCTCACCGCCGGTATGGGAGTCGATGAATCTGGGGCTGCTCATTCAATCAATCACTTGCTGGGCAAAGCGGCGCAGGTAGTCGATCAGCGCATCGGCGGCCTGGCCGGCGGCCTCGGGCTGGCCGTCGGCAATCGCCTGGGCCAGCACCTGGTGGCAGCGTGCGCCTTCGCCTATGTCGCCTTGGTGCTGGTAGGCGTACCAGAAGCGCCGGCACTGGATGACCAGGGGCACGACGGCGCTGACCGCGAACGGGTTGCGGCAGGCAGCGTGGTTGATCCGGTCCAACGCCTGGTCGGCCTGCATATAGGCCGCGAGGTCGTTGGCGACCACCGTGGCCATCATGGTGTCGGCGGCTTCGAGCAGGGCCTGGCGCTGCGGCGGCGTGGCGCGGCGCGCGGACGTGGTGGCAATCAGCCGTTCCAGTGCACGGCGGGCTTCCAGCAGGTCGAGGTGTTCGGCCAGCAGGATGTCGCTGACCAGCAGGCCGCGCCGCGGCAGCTGCACGATCAGGCCATTGGCCACCAGGCGCATCAGGGCCTCGCGGGTCGGCGTGCGGCCCAGGCCGATGCGCTCGATCAGCTCGGCCTCGACGACCGGGCTTCCCGGCTTGAGCGCCAGCGTGGCGATCAGGGCCTCGATGGCGTCGTAGGCCTGGTCGGCGACGCGGCGCTTGTCCGCTTCCGGGGCTTCAGCAGCAGCTTGCATGGGGCTGGATCATCGCAGGCTGGGGCGGCTGTCCAGGGCCTTCTGGATGATGGTTTGCACCCGTTCGCGCTCGGCGCCGGCGAGCGGCAGGCGGGGCCGGCGCACCAGCTCGTTGCCGGCGCCGACCATGGCCTCGGCCAGCTTGATGTTCTGCACCAGCTTGGCATGCACATCCAGGTGCAGCAGCGGCATGAACCACTGATAGAGCTTGAGCGCCTCGTCGTAGCGCTTCTGTTGCATGAGCTCGTACAGGACGACCGTCTCCTCCGGGAAAGCGTCGCACAGGCCGGCCAGCAAGCCGTCGCAGCCCAGGGCCAGGCCCTCGAAAGCCAGGTCGTCCACGCCTATGAACAGCTGGTAGCGAGTGCCCAGCGCATTGCGCAGGTCGGTGATGCGGCGGATGTTGTCGCTGGACTCCTTGATGGCCACCAGCCAGGGGCAATCGGCCAGCTCGGCGAAGTCCTCGGGCTTGAGGTCGACCTTGTAGGACACCGGATTGTTGTAGACCATCACCGGCAATTGGGCCGCCTCGGCGATGCAGCGCACATTGGCCTTGGCCTCGGCGGCGTCGGCGCCGTAGAGCAGGGCCGGCATCAGCATCAGGCCCTGAACGCCCAGCTTGGCCGCGCCCTCCACATAGCGCAGGGCCTCGCGGGTCGACAGCTCGGACACGTTGGCCAGCACCGGCACCCGCCCCTCGGCGGCGCGCAGCGCAGTGGCGGCGACCTCGAGCTTCTCTTCCAGCGTCAGCGTGCTGGCCTCGCCCAGCGAGCCGCAGGTGACCAGGCCATGCACGCCGGAGCGGATCTGCCAGTCGAAGTGCTGCTCCATGGCGGCGATGTCCAGGCTTTCGTCGGCATGGAACTTGGTGGTGACGGCCGGGAAGACGCCGGTCCAGCGGGGCAGGGTGCTCATCGTTCTTGCTCCAGGTATGCGGTAAATATATCAACAAGATATTGGCGCAGTATGGGCTTGTGATCGCGGCCTGTCAACCGCATCTGGCGCGCTGGTCGGCATCGCCGCCGGCCCTGATCCGCTGGGGCTGGCCCCCGGGAAGGGGGCTCGGGCCGGCCGCATACAATCCGCCGTTCTTCCGCCCGCGCGCGGCAGTGCTCCTGCCTGCGCGATTGCGGCTCCCTACAAAGGAAATCGACGTGTTTATCTCCAATGCCTTTGCCCAAGCGGCTGCGCCCGCCGGCACGCCGGAATCCGGCCTGATGCAGTTCCTGCCCATCATCGCCATGTTCGTGGTGCTGTACTTCGTGATGATTCGGCCGCAGATGAAGCGCCAGAAGGAGCACAAGGCCATGGTCGAGGCGCTGGCCAAGGGCGACGAGATCGCCACCTCCGGCGGCCTGATCGGCAAGGTCACCAAGGTCGGCGACAGCGTGCTGAGCGTCGAGCTGGCCGCCGGCGTCGAGGTGCAGCTGCAGCGCCATGCCGTGGTCCAGGTCCTGCCCAAGGGCACGGTCAAGTAAGAAGACTCTCCCGCTGACGCGCTTCGGCCCGTCCGGCCCGGCCATCCGCGCATGGCGCCGGGCCCAGTTCAGTCCCCATCGAGGACGTCACCATGAATCGTTATCCGCTGTGGAAGTACGCGATGCTCGTCGTCGCGCTGCTGATCGGCCTCATCTACACGCTGCCGAATTTCTTCGGCGAGGCCCCGGCCGTCCAGGTCTCTAGCGGCAAGGTCACCGTCAAGATCAATGCCGACGTCACGGCGCGGGTCGAGAAGGCCCTGGCCGATGCCGGCGTGAAGCCCGACTTCGTGCACTTCGAGGGCAGCTCGGTGCGCGCCCGCTTCGGCGACACCGACACCCAGATCAAGGCCAAGGACGCGATCAGCAAGGCGCTGAACCCGGATCCGGCCGACACCAATTACATCGTGGCGCTGAACCTGGTCTCGCGTTCGCCGACCTGGCTGACCAGCCTGCACGCCTTCCCGATGTACCTGGGCCTGGACCTGCGCGGCGGCGTGCATTTCCTGATGCAGGTCGACATGAAGTCGGTGCTGTCCAAGAAGGCCGAGGCGCTGACCGGTGACGTGCGCTCGCTGCTGCGCGACAAGAACATCCGCCATGCCGGCATCAACCGCCAGGGCAACGAGGTGGTGATCAACTTCCGCGAGGCCGCGCTGCGCGAGCAGGCCCGCGACGTGCTGCGCGACAAGATCACCGAGATGCAGTGGACGCCGACCCAGAGCGGCGAGGACCTGCAGCTGGTCGGCCAGCTGCTGCCGGCGGCCATGACCGCGGCACAGGAAAACGCGCTCAAGCAGAACATCACCACGCTGCACAACCGAGTCAACGAGCTGGCCGTTTCCGAGCCGGTGATCCAGCAGCAGGGTCTGGACCGCATCGTCGTGCAGTTGCCCGGCGTGCAGGACACGGCCAAGGCCAAGGACATCATCGGCCGCACGGCCACGCTGCAGTTCCGCCTGGTGACCGACGTCGAAGGTGCCCCCGAGGTGGTCATGGAGCGGCTGCGTGACGGCACGCTCAAGCCCGTGGGCCTCAAGCGCGAGGTCTACGTGACCGGCGATCGTGTGCAGACCGCGACGGCCAAGATGGACGAGAACCAACGTCCGGCCGTTGGCATCCGCCTGGACGAAGCCGGCGGCCGTGCGATGAAGGCCATGAGCCGCGACAACGTCGGCAAGCCCATGGCCATCGTGCTGTACGAAAAGGGCAAGGGCGAGGCGATCTCGGTGGCCAACATCAACACCGAGCTGAGCTCCGACTTCCAGATCACCGGCAACTTCACGACCGAGCAGACCACCGACCTGGCCCTGCTGACCCGTGCCGGCTCGCTGGCTGCACCGATGGAAATCATCGAAGAGCGCACCATCGGCCCGTCGCTGGGGGCCGAGAACATCGCCAAGGGCTTCAACTCGGTGCTGTGGGGCTTCGTGGCCGTGGCCGCCTTCATGTGCGTCTACTACATGTTGTTCGGCGTGTTCTCCTCGCTGGCCCTGGGCTTCAACCTGCTGCTGCTGGTGGCCGTGCTGTCGATGATGCAGGCCACGCTGAGCCTGCCGGGCATGGCGGCCATCGCGCTGGTGCTGGGCATGGCCATCGACTCCAACGTGCTGATCAACGAGCGGGTGCGCGAGGAATTGCGTGCCGGCGCGGCGCCGCAGACGGCCATCTTCGCCGGCTATGAGCGGGCCTTCGCGACCATCCTGGACTCCAACGTGACCACCTTGATCGCCGGCGTGGCCCTGCTGGCCTTCGGCTCCGGCCCGGTCAAGGGCTTCGCCGTGGTCCACTGCCTTGGCATCCTGACCTCGATGTTCTCGTCGGTCGTGTTCTCGCGCGGCCTGGTCAACCTCTGGTACGGCCGCCAGAAGAAGCTCAAGTCGGTCTCGATCGGCACCGTCTGGCGCCCCGAGGGCGCCGCCACCCCCAGCCCTGAGGCCTGAGGCAAGCCATGGAACTCTTCCGTATCCATCGGGACATCCCGTTCATGAAGCATGCGTTGGTCCTCAACGCTGTGTCCTTCCTCACCTTCGCGCTGGCCGTGTTCTTCCTGGTCACGCGCGGCCTGCATCTGTCCATCGAGTTCACCGGCGGTACGGTGATCGAGGTCGAGTACGCGCAGAGCGCCAACATCGAGAAGACCCGCCACGTGGTCGAGGCCATGGGCTTCGGCGAGGTGCAGGTGCAGAACTTCGGCACCTCGCGCGACGTGCTGATCCGCCTGCCGGTGCGCGGCGACATCAAGCAGACCGAGCTGGTCGGCAAGGTGTTCGCCGAGCTGTGCAAGGCCGAGCAGGGTCAGGTCTCGCAGCGCGAGCTGGTCAGCGACAAGGGCGAGGCGATCAGCAAGCAGGTCTGCCAGGCCGGCACGGCCGAGCCGGTCAAGCTGTCGCGCAACGAGGTGGTCGGCCCAGCTGTCGGTGCGGAGCTCGCACAGGATGCAGCCAAGGCGCTGGCCTTCACCGTCATCGGCATCATGGTCTACCTGGCCTTCCGCTTCGAGTGGAAGTTCGCGGTGGCCGGCATCATCGCCAACCTGCACGACGTGGTCATCATCCTGGGCTTCTTCGCCTTCTTCCAGTGGGAGTTCTCGCTGCCGGTGCTGGCAGCGGTGCTGGCGGTGCTGGGCTACTCGGTGAACGAGTCGGTGGTGATCTTCGACCGGGTGCGCGAGGCTTTCCGCAAGTACCGCAAGCTGACCACGCACGAGGTGATCGACCACGCCATCACCAGCACCATCAGCCGCACCATCATCACGCACGGCTGTACCCAAATGATGGTGCTTTCCATGCTGCTGTTCGGCGGCCCGACCCTGCATTACTTTGCGGTCGCGCTGACCATCGGCATCTGTTTCGGCATCTATTCATCGGTGTTCGTGGCCGCTGCCATCGCCATGTGGCTGGGCGTCAAGCGCGAGGATCTCGTCAAAACGACGACGGCCAACAAGGAAGATCCGGACGATCCGAACGCCGGGGCCGTGGTATAGAGTGACACCTGTCCTCCACTGAGCCGCCGCAAGACCTCCAGCCATGACCGACCCCGCCCGCAGCACGGCCTTGGTAGCGCATGCGCGGCGTGTCTATCTGGAGGCCTTGCTGCGCGGTGTGCCGGCCCTGGTCCATTCGCTCAGCGAGGCAGGCCGGCAGCTGTTGCTGATGGCCGCGGAATACCCGGTGCAGATGGCCCGCAAGGATGCGGTTGGCGCCTGGATCAAGCTGGGCCCGCTCTGGCAGTCCACTTTCATGCAGTCGATCCGCCAGGCGGCGGCGGCCGGTGGCACCTTCGAGATCCATGCCGAGACCGGTGAGCCCAGCCGGCTGACCCTGGTCGAGGACAGGATCATCGAGCGCGAAATCACCAGCTCGCGCCTGGCTCTGGCCATCATGGACCGGGCCTCCTGGGAATTCACCGACCTGCGCACCCGCATCAATACGCTGGAGCAGCACGAGGAGTTGCCGTCGCACGACCTGCTGCGTGCCCCTGTGCTGGCCGGCCTGGTGTTGCACACCTGGCAGAACAGCGGCCTGGGGCCCAGCGAATGGCAGATGTTCCAGGGCGTGTTGCACGATGAGTTCGCCCATCTGGTCAGTGAGGCCTATCACGAGGTCAACCACTGGCTGGTTGAGCGCAAGGTCATGCCCGAGGTCGACCTGCGGCCCTTCATCAAGCGTTCGCCCCAGGCCCGTCAGGGCGCGCTGATGGCGGCGCTGGCCGGCGGCACGGTGGTGGTCGGCGCGGCAGTCACGACACAGGCCGGTGCCGTGACCGACGGCGCGGGCCCGATCAGCGAGGCGACCCGCTTCATGGCCCGGCCGGTCGCCACCGACCAGGCCGCGCTCAGCCCCTACAGCGCGCAGGCCGCCGAGGTGCTGGCCCAGCTGCAGCGCATAGTCGGCAAGCAGATCCCGGCCTTTGCGGCCACCATCGTCGGTGGCGAAGTCGAGCACCACGATCCCGTCCCGCCCTCGCCGCGCCTCAGCGCCGCGATCAACCGGGCGCAAGACGCGCTGGTGCGCCGTCCCGAGCAGGCCCGCCGCAGTGGCAAGACCGTCACCGGCGCCCCGCTGGCCGAGCCGCCGGCGCCGCAGGTGCTGGACGAGCTCAAGGTCCGCAACCAGGCCTTCAAGCAGGTCCTCAAGCAGGCCGCCGATTCGCCGGCCGAGCGGGCCACGATCGAGATCGTGGCGATGATGTTTCAGAGCATCCTGACCGAGGAGCGCATCCCGGCCGCCGTGCGGGTCTGGTTCGCGCGGCTGCAGATGCCGGTGCTGCGCGTGGCGGTCAGCGAGCCCGAGTTCTTTGCCGAGGCCGACCATCCGGCGCGCCGTCTGATCGACCGCATGGGCGCCTGCGTGATGGGCTTCTCCAGCTCCACCGGCAGCGAAAGCCTGGAGCGCGAGATCAAGCGCATCGTGCAGGTGGTCGAGGCCTATCCGGATACTGGCCGGCGCGTGTTCCAGACCGTGCTGACCGAGTTCGAGAAATTCCTCGAGCAGTACTTCGAGAAAGAGAACCAGGCCTCCGCCAAGGGCGTGTCGCTGGCCCAGCAAGTCGAGCAGCGCGAGACCATGGCGATCCAGTACACCATCGAGCTGCGCAAGATGCTCAACGAGGTGCCGGTGCAGGATGGCATCCGCCAGTTCCTGTTCCAGGTCTGGGCCGATGTGCTGGCGGTCACGGCGGTGCGCTCCGGCGCCCAGGCCGACGTGACCCGGCAGATGAAGCGGGCCGCGGCCGACCTGATCTGGTCGGCCAGCGCCAAGGTCTCGCGCGAGGAGCGGGCCGAGGTCATCCGCCGCCTGCCGCCGCTGCTCAAGACCCTGCGCGACGGCATGGGCCATGCCGGTCTGTCGGCCGAGAAGCAGGATGAGCACATCCGCTCGCTGAACAACTCGCTGGCGGCGGCCTTCACGGCCAAGGCCGCAGCCATTCCGCGCGAGCGCCTGGACGACCTGATGGACCAGCTGGAAACGCTGGAGGCCATGCTGCCCGAGGCCGAGGGCGTGGAGATCAACGACACGCTGATGCGTGACCTGTCCGGCCACGAGACCGAGGGCCTGGAAGTGGTGGCCGAAGGCGGCTCGGCACCGACGCCGGCCATGCTGGCCTGGGCCAAGGAACTGCAGGTCGGCGGCTGGTACATGCTGGACTACCGGGGCCGCAACGAGGCCGTGCAGCTGGCCTGGCGCGGCAACCGCCGCAATATGGTGCTGTTCGTCTCGCCCAACGGCCGCGGCGTGCTGTTCCAGCAGGCGCGGCTGGCTTCCTTCCTGCAGGCCGGCCTGCTGCTGCCAGCCCAGGACGAGGCGCTCACCGTCAAGGCCACGCGCAATGCGCTGGCCAAGCTGGACGTCGATCCGAGTCGACTCCTGAACTGACGGAAAAACGAAGGCCGCTGAAAAGCGGCCTTGTTGTCAGAGGAGCGGGCGTCGCTCAGTGGATCAGCCGGTCTTCCGGTGCGACGAAGAGCTCGTCCAGTATCAGCGCGTCGGGCTCCTCGCCCAGGCTCCAGAACACCATCAGCACGATGATCTTCAGGTCTTCCAGGTCCATGGGGGCGCCGGGAATGGCCATGGCGCGGTCTATCACCATCTCGCGCATCGGCGGGGGCAGCACGCCGGCCGATTCCAGGAAGCTGATGAAGCCCACCGAGGGCTCGCCCAGGTGGTCCAGCTCGTCCGGGGAATAGACCCGCAGGCTCAGCTGGCCCTGCTCGCCGTGGTGGGATTCGGCGGCGCTGGCCAGCCCTTGCAGCCAGCTCAGCGCTTCCTGGATTTCGTCATTCTCGAAACCGACGGCCGACAGCTTGCGCGTCAGCTGCGCGTGGTCCGGGCAGGCGTCCGGGCGCCAGTAGGTTTCGTACAGGTAGACCAGGACGTCGAACATGGGGCGCATGATAGCGCAGCCCCTCAGGCCGTCCGGCGCAAATAGCCTGTCGAAATCCCGTTCTTCAGCCGCGTGCGCGGCGCTGGAAAAGCTGACCTGGCAGCCGGGCCACATGGCCTTCCAGCTCCAGCTCCAGCAGCAGGGCGCTGAGCTGGGCGGCCGGCCAGCCGCCGCGGGCGATCAAGGCGTCCAGGCCGACCGGGTCATGGCCCATGGCTTCCAGCACCAGGCCGGCCTCGCCGTCCGGCCCCGGCGTGGGCTCGGGCGCCGCCTCGACTGGCTTGGGCCGCGGGTAAGCTGGTCTCAGTACCTCCAGCATCTCCTCGGGCTCCTCGACCAGGGCCGCCCCCTGGCGTATCAGCTCGTGGCAGCCGCGGGCCAGCGGCGAGCGGATGGAGCCGGGAATGGCGAACACCTCGCGGCCGGCCTCCGAGGCCAGCCGGGCGGTGATCAGCGAGCCGGAGCGCAGGGCGGCCTCGACCACCAGGCAGCCGCGGCTCAGTCCCGCAATGATTCGGTTGCGGCGCGGGAAATTGGCCGGCAGCGGCGGCGTGCCCAACGCGTATTCGCTGATCAAGAGGCCTTGCTCCTCGATGCGCCGGCCCAGCGCCGCATGGCGTTCGGGATAGAGCAGGTCCAGCCCGGTGCCCAGCACGGCGACGGTGCTTCCGCCGGCCTGCAGTGTGGCTTCGTGGGCCACGCCGTCTATGCCCAGGGCCAGGCCCGAGACTATGCAGAAGCCGGCGCGACTCAGGGCAGCCGAGAAGCTGGCCGCGTTGTCGCGGCCCTGCGGTGTGGGTGAGCGGCTGCCGATCACGGCCACGCATTCGGCCTTGAGCAGCTCACGGCGGCCGCTCAGGTAAAGCAGCAGGGGCGGGTCGGCGGTCTGGAACAGGGGCTCGGGGTAGTCCGGGTCGCCCAGGACCAGCAACTGGTGGCACGGATCGGCGGCCAGCCAGCGCTCGGTGCGTTCCAGCAGGGCCGGCAGATTCTCCGGTGGCCGGGACAGGGCTTCCATCAGCTTGGGGCCGGCCAAGGCCTTCAGGGCGGCGGGCTCGGCGGCGAAGACGGCTTCGGGAGGGCCCAGAGCCGCCAGCAGGCGCCGACATCCGGCCAGGCCCAGGCCGGGTGTCTCGAGCAGGCGCAACCAGGCGGCCAGCTCGGGACGGTCCATGGCGGCGTCCCGTCAGGCCCGTTCAGGGCTGCGAGAAGCGATCACCGCCGCGCACCGGCTGCTGGGCCGAAACGATCAGCGCATAGCTGACGCGCTCATAGACCTGGAACACGAACAGCGTGCCAATGCGCTCGTCCGGCAGCTTGACTTCCTCGCGGCGCTCACCGGTGGCGTCGGTGATGCGGCGGCCGTCCTGCAGCAGGCCCAGCACATGGCCGCGCTCCATGCCGTCGCGGCGGCCGCGATTCAGCGACACGATCTGGTTCTGACCGCCAGTCAGGGCGTCGCCATAGATGGCGATGATCTGTCCCTTCATGGCGCTCGCCGGCGCATGCGGCACGTAGCGGACGAATTCGCGCTGCGGCACCGGCGACAGGCGGTCGCCGACACCGATTTCCTGGCGCACCGCGCGGATGGTCAGCGTCGAGGCCGTCGGCTCGGTCTTGCCATCGGGCGTCTTCACTTCGTCGGCCAGGCGGGTCAGCTCGGCCGACCCCACATAGGCGGCTTCAAAGCCCAACACCTCGCCACTGGTCGGATCGCGCAGCGGCTTGGCCTGGCGGAACACACGCCAGTCGCGCGCTTCCTTGAGCGTGGCGCCCCGGGCGTAGGCCAGGTCGCCCCGCGTGGCCATGACGCGGCCTTCGGGCGCGGCGACTATGCGCGGCGCCGTGTTGATCGCGTCGGTGTCGAAGACCACGGCCTCGTTCAGGAAAGGCTCGATCAGGTGCTGGGGGATGGGCTGGATGGCCGCGTCTTCCAGCCGGCTGCCGCGGACCTGGGGCGAGAGCTTGGCCGACGGCAGGCCTTGCATGCCGGCGTTGCCAACAGGCTGGGCCATCTGCAGCGTGGCACGGCCGTCTTTCTTGACCAGGTACAGGACCTGGCCAGGATAGATCAGATGCGGGTTGGCGATCTGCTCGCGATTCATGCCCCAGAGTTCCGGCCAGCGCCAGGGGCTCTTGAGGAAGATCTTGGAAATGTCCCAGAGCGTGTCGCCGGTCTTCACCGTGTGCGACTCGGGTGCATCGGGGGCCAGCTCGGACAGCGGCACACCGGCCTGAGCGACCTTGTCGGCCGTCTGGCGCTGGGCGTCGGTGATCGGGTACTGCCCCTGGGCCGCGGCGGGGAGGGTGACCAGCACCAGGCTGGCGGCCAGCAGACTGAGCTTCAGCGGGTTCACGCAAGAAGGCATCGAGAACTCTCTCCAGGCTGGGCGGATTGCAAGGACTAGCAGCGGCTAGGCTGCGGCTTGTTCTTATATCGGCGAAAATCGCGCCGGACTGCGGCGATTCTGCCCTCAAAGGGCGGGCCGTCGCAATGAAACAAACCCGGGCACTGCCGCCCTTGCAAGCACTTACAAACAGGCGTTGTGCGCTGTCCACAAGCCTTCCCTCCATGGCCCAGCTGAACATCCTGAAATACCCGGATCCCCGACTGCATACCGTTGCCAAGCCAGTGGCCGAGGTGGACGAGCGCATCCGCACCCTGGTCGACGACATGCTCGAGACCATGTATGCCGCCGAGGGCGTGGGTCTTGCCGCAACCCAGGTCGATGTACATGAGCGGGTGGTCGTGATCGACACCTCGACCGAGCGCAACGAGCCTCGCGTGCTGATCAACCCGGAGCTGGTGAGCTTCAGCGAGGACTGGGTCGAGGGCGAGGAGGGCTGCCTGTCCGTCCCCACGATCTATGACAAGGTGCCCCGCCATTCCAGGATCAAGGTGCGCTCGCTGAACCGCGAGGGCCAGCCCTGGGAGTTCGAGGCCGAGGGCCTGCTGGCGGTCTGCGTCCAGCATGAGATGGACCACCTGATGGGCAAGGTCTTCGTCGAATACCTGAGCCCGATGAAGCGGGACCGCATCAAGACCAAGCTGGTCAAGAAGGCGCGCGAGGACCAGCAGTCGCGCGCGCGCCGATGAGCGGAACCGGACTGCGCGTCGGCTTTGCCGGCACGCCGGAATTTGCGGCTGTCGCGCTGCAGGCACTGCTGAAGGCCGGATTCGAGGTCCCGCTGGTGCTGACCCAGCCCGACCGGCCTGCCGGCCGCGGCATGAAGCTGCAGGCCTCCAGCGTCAAGCAACTGGCGCTTCAGCACCAGATTCCCGTTGCCCAGCCGCGCAGCCTGCGGCTGGACGGCAAGTTCCCCGACGAAGCCGAACTGGGCCGCCAGGCCCTGGTGGCCGCGAAGCTCGACCTGCTGGTCGTCGCCGCCTACGGCCTGATCCTGCCGCAATGGGTGCTGGACCTGCCGCGCCTGGGCTGCCTGAACATCCACGGCTCCCTGCTGCCGCGCTGGCGCGGCGCGGCGCCCATCCACCGCGCCATCGAAGCCGGCGATACCGAGACCGGCATCACCATCATGCAGATGGACGCGGGCCTGGACACCGGCGACATGCTGCTGATCGAGAGGCTGGCCATTGCCGCCGACGACACAACCGCCTCGCTGCACGACAAGCTGGCCCGGCTGGGCGGGCGCCTGATCGTCGAGGGCCTGGAGCTGGCGGCGTGCGGTGGCTTCCATCCAGTCCAGCAGCCCGAAGAAGGTGTCTGCTATGCGCACAAGATCGAGAAGGCCGAGAGCCTGATCGACTGGAAGCAGGGCGCGGAGCAGATCGAGCGGCGGCTGCGCGCCTTCGACCCCTTCCCGGGCGGCCAGGCCCAGTTGGGCGACGAGACGCTCAAGGTCTGGCGGGCCGAGCGGGTGGCCGATGCGGCGGGCGAGCCCGGCCTTGTGCTGGCCGTCGACGCGCGCGGCCCGGTTGTCGCCTGCGGCAGCCAGGCCTTGCGGCTGACCGAGCTGCAGCGCGCCGGCGGCAAGCGCGGTCCGGCGGCGGCCTTCCTGCAGGCCCGGCCCATCGCCACCGGCGAGCGCTTCGTCCTGGCTTGATTTCGGCCGCGGGGCCATCATCTGGATCCGACAGCCACTCTTTCGCTCCTGGAGCCTGAGACCACCATGTTCAATCTGATGAAGACCGCCGTGCTGATGGCCGCCATCACGGCGCTGTTCATGGCGATCGGTGCCCTGATAGGCGGCCGCGCCGGCATGATGCTGGCCCTGCTGCTGGCCCTGGGCATGAACTTCTTCAGCTACTGGTTCTCAGACTCCATGGTGCTGAAGATGTACAACGCCCGCGAGGTGGACGAGAGCTCGGCGCCGCAGTTCTACGCCATGGTGCGCGAGCTGGCCCAGAAGGCCGAGCTGCCCATGCCGCGGGTCTATCTGATCGACGAGGACGCGCCCAATGCCTTCGCCACCGGCCGCAACCCGGAGCATGCGGCCGTGGCCGCCACCACCGGCATCCTGCGCGTGCTGTCGGCCCGCGAGCTGCGCGGCGTGATGGCTCATGAGCTGGCCCATGTGAAGCACCGCGACATCCTGATCAGCACAGTCAGCGCCACCATGGCGGGCGCGATCTCGATGCTGGCCAATTTCGCGATGATCTTTGGCGGCCGTGACGAGGAGGGGCGTCCGGCCAATCCGCTGGTCGGCATCCTGGTCGCCATCCTGGCCCCCATTGCCGCCAGCCTGATACAGATGGCGATCAGTAGGGCCCGCGAGTTCGAGGCCGACCGTGGCGGTGCCGAGATCTCGGGCGACCCGGCGGCCCTGGCCTCGGCGCTGGACAAGATCCACCGCTATGCCCAAGGTATTCCGCTGGGGCCGGCCGAGGCCCATCCGGAAACGGCCCAGATGATGATCATGAATCCGCTTTCGGGCAGCGGCCTGGCCGGCCTGTTCAGCACCCATCCCTCGACCGAGGAGCGGATCGAGCGCCTGAAGGCCATGGTGCGCCGCTAAAGTGGCCCGCGATTCGGTCGATAGTTCCACGATGAAGCGCGCCATTTTTCCCCTGCTGGCCCTGACCCTGCTGTCGGCCGGCTGCGAGCAGCTGGGCATCGAGGACCCGGCCAAGATCGCTGCCGCCAAGGAGGCCGAGGGCAAGGCCGTGGGCAGCGCCTGCCGCCATGCCTCGCGTGCCATCGAGGACTGCTACCTGCTCAATCCCAAGGCCCAGAAGGCGGCGGTGTTCGCCGGCTGGAAGGAAATGGACGAGTACATGCGCGAGAACAAGCTGGAGGGCGTGACCCCGGTGGTGCCGCGCGGGCCGGATGGCAAGGCCCTGCCGCCGCCCGAGCCGGGTGCCTCCCAGGAGGCCGACAGCAAGGGCTCCGGCAAGGAGGGCAAGGACGGCAAGGACAGCAAGGACGCCAAGGCCAAGTCGCGCTGACGCCTGCTCGACGCCATCTGTTGCAGGGCGGCCGTAGGGCCGCCTTGGCGTTTTTGCACTTCAGGCCCTGAGTCCTGCACTTGGTCGTCAGGCGCTCGCAGCGACCCGGCGGCGTCGAGATGATGCGAGCCATCTCAACACCACCCCAGGAGACCGCACCATGAACCGTCGTCAACTGTTTGCCGTCGCCGCCCTTGCCGGCGCTGCCATCACCGCCTCCACTGCCGCCCGCGCCTTCGACTGGAACTGGGGCACCGAGCGCATCAAGGGCTCGGGCGAGATCAGCACCGAGAACCGCGATGTCGGTGCCTTCGACGGCATCGCCCTGGTCGGCGGCTTCAAGGTCCAGATCCGCCAGGCCGACTCGCACAAGGTCGAGATCAAGGCCGACAAGAACCTGCTGCCCTACCTTGAGACCCGTGTGGTCGAGAGCGGCAAGGGCCGCGTGCTGGAAGTGGGCCCCAAGAAGGGCGTCAGCTTCTCGTCCACCACCACGCCCGAGCTGAGCCTGACCATGGCCCAGCTGCGTTCGATCCGCATCGCCGGCTCCGGCCTGGTCAAGGTCGAGGCGATGAAGACCGGCGCGCTCGAGGCCGGCATCTCCGGCTCCGGCGACGTGCGCTTCGAGGACCTGACCAGCGAGAAGCTGAGCCTCAGCGTCTCGGGCAGCGGTGACGTGGTCGCCAAGGGCCGCACCGGCATGATGAGCGTGTCCATCGCCGGCTCCGGTGACGTCAAGGTCGCCGAGCTGGTCGCCGACGAGGTCAAGGTCAGCATTGCCGGCAGCGGTGACGCCCGCGTCAATGCGCAGAAGAAGCTGAACGTGTCCATCGCCGGCAGCGGCGACGTCAGCTACGTCGGCTCGCCCGAGATCAGCAGCTCGGTGGCCGGCAGCGGCAAGGTCCGCAAGATGAACCCTTAAACAGGCCTAACGCCACGATGCCCGTGTGAAAGCGGGCAGAAAGAAGCCCATACGACAATGCGTCGCATGGGCTTTTCTACTGCGGCGCCGGCCTGGCGCCACCCCGCCTTCGTCGAGGGTGCGCGCGACATGGCGGGCATCACGCTGGGCATCTCGGCCTGGGGCCTGGTGACCGGCGTGGCCATGGTCAAGAGCGGCCTGGGCGTGCCGCTCTCTCTCCTGATGAGCCTCACGGTTTTCGCCGGCAGTTCCCAGCTGGCCTCACTGCCGCTGATCGCCAGCGGCGCGCCGCTGTGGGTGCTTTGGGCCACGGCCTTCTGCGTCAATCTGCGCTTCCTGATCTTCAGCGCCCAGTGGCGCGAGTACTTCGGCAAGCTGCCGCGGGCGCAGCGGCTGCGCATGGCCTATTTCGCCGCCGACCTGAACTACGTGGCCTTCATGAAGCGCTTCCCCGAGCCGGGGCCGGCCAGCGATGAGCAGATCCGCTACTTCTGGGGCGGTGTGGCGCTGAACTGGCCTTCGTGGCAGCTGCCGGCCATCGTCGGCATCCTGCTGGCCGACAGTGTGCCCACCCATTGGGGCCTGGGCTTTGCCGGCGTGCTGGCCCTGCTGGGCCTGAGCTACTCGCTGCTGTCCGACCGCAACTCCTGGGTCTCGGCCGGCGTGGCCGGCTGCGCGGCCGTGGCAGCCTATGCCCTTCCGCTGCGACTCAACATCGTGGTGGCGATTGCGGCGGCCGTGGCAGCCGGGCTGTTGCTGGAGCGCTGGATGCCGGTGCCCAAGAGGGTGGGTTCATGAGCGCAGGCTGGACCGCCGTCGCCATCCTGGGCATGGCCGTGATCACCCTGATCACCCGCGGCTTCTTCCTGATCTCGGACCGCGAATGGCCGATGCCACCCTGGCTCAAAGACGGTCTGCGCTACGCGCCGCTCGCGGCGCTGGCGGCGGTCATCGTGCCCGAGATCGTGCTGACCCAGGGCCAACTGATCTCCACCTGGCAGGACGCCCGCATCTACGCCACCGTGGTCGCCACCGCCTACTTCTTCTGGCGGCGCGGCATCCTGGGCACCATCGTCTGCGGCACGGCCGTGATGCTGGCGCTGCGCCTGGGCCTCGGCTGGTAATCGCACGAAACGGCCGCTTGGTAAGCTTCGGCCCGGTTTTTAGGCTTCCGCTTTCTCCAAGAGTCCTTCCATGAACGTCCTGCGTTTCTCCGATCTGGTTGCTGCCGGCAAAGTCGCCGGCCAGCGTGTCTTCATCCGTGCCGACCTCAACGTCCCCCAGGACGATGCCGGCCGCATCACCGAGGACACCCGCATCCGCGCTTCCATCCCGGCCATTGAGCTGGCGCTGAAGGCTGGCGCCGCCGTGATGGTGACCTCGCACCTGGGCCGTCCCACCGAGGGCGAGTTCAAGCCCGAGGATTCGCTGGCGCCCATCGCCCAGCGCATGGGTGAATTGATGGGTCGCGAGATCAAGCTCGTGGCCAACTGGGTGGATGGCGTTGAAGTGGCCGCTGGCCAGCTCGTGATGCTGGAGAACTGCCGCGTCAACAAGGGCGAGAAGAAGAACAGCGAAGAGCTGGCGAAGAAGATGGCCGCGCTGTGCGACATCTACGTCAACGACGCCTTCGGCACCGCCCACCGCGCCGAGGGCACGACCTACGGCATCGCCCAGTTCGCCAAGATCGCCTGTGCCGGCCCGCTGCTGGCCGCCGAGATCGACGCTATCAGCAAGGCCCTGGCCCAACCGAAGCGCCCGCTGGTCGCCATCGTGGCCGGCTCCAAGGTCTCGACCAAGCTGACCATCCTCAAGGCCCTGTCCGACAAGGTCGACGGCCTGATCGTCGGTGGCGGCATTGCCAACACCTTCATGCTGGCCGCCGGCCTGTCCATCGGCAAGTCGCTGGCCGAGCCCGACCTGGTCGGCGAGGCCAAGGCCGTGATCGAAGGCATGAAGGCGCGCGGCGCCGCCGTGCCCATCCCCGTCGACGTGGTCTGCGCCAAGCGCTTTGCGGCTGATGCCGAAGCCACGGTCAAGGCCGCCACCGAGGTGGCCGAGGACGACCTGATTCTGGACATCGGCCCCAAGACCGCGGCCTTGCTGGCCGAGCAGCTGAAGGCGGCCGGCACCATTGTCTGGAACGGCCCGGTCGGCGTGTTCGAGTTCGACGCTTTCGCCCAGGGCACCGAGACCATCGCCCGTGCGATTGCCGCTTCCAGCGCCTTCAGCATTGCCGGTGGTGGCGACACGCTGGCGGCCATCGCCAAGTACGGCATCGACAAGGACGTGGGCTACATCTCCACCGGCGGCGGCGCCTTCCTCGAGGTGCTGGAGGGCAAGACCCTGCCGGCGTTCGAGATCCTGAGCAAGCGCGCAGCGGGCTGATAGCTTTCGCTCCAAGACCAAGGGACCCGGCAAGGGTCCCTTTTGTTTTGGTGAAGCCTTCTTGCGTTTCTTGCATGGGAGCCAAAAGGCCCGGCATTGGACTCTGGAGGGTTCGGCGCTAACCTGTGCGGCCCTCGAAAAGAAGTCCTGCAGGAGACAAACCCATGACCCAGCCCTTGTCGCCGGCCGAGGCCGCCTTGCGTGAAGCTGCGCTCGAATACCACCGCAGCCCGACGCGCGGCAAGATCGCCGTCACGCCGACCAAGGCCTTGTCCAACCAGCGCGACCTGTCGCTGGCCTATTCGCCCGGCGTCGCGTACCCCTGCCTCGACATCGAGAAAGACCCGGCCCTCGCCGCCGACTTCACCTCGCGCGGCAACCTGGTCGGCGTGATCACCAACGGCACGGCCGTGCTGGGCCTGGGCGACATCGGCCCGCTGGCCGCCAAGCCGGTGATGGAAGGCAAGGGCTGCTTGTTCAAGAAGTTCGCCGGCATCGACGTGTTCGACATCGAGCTGGCCGAGCGCGACCCGGACAAGCTGGTCGAGATCATCGCGGCCATGGAGCCCACGCTCGGTGGCGTGAACCTTGAGGACATCAAGGCGCCCGAATGCTTCTACATCGAGAAGAAGCTGAAGGAGCGGATGAACATCCCGGTCTTCCACGACGACCAGCACGGCACGGCCATCATCAGCGCCGCCGCCTTGCTGAACGGCCTGGAGCTGGTGGGCAAGGACATCGCCAAGGTCAAGCTCGTGGCCTCGGGCGCCGGCGCTGCGGCCATTGCATGCCTGGACGTGATGGTGGGCCTGGGCGTCAAGCGCGAGCACATCTTCGTCGTCGACTCCAAGGGCGTGATACGCGAGGGTCGCGGCGACAAGCTCGATGAGAGCAAGCAGCGCTACTGCCAGGTCACGGACGCCAAGACGCTGGCCGATGTGGTGCAGGGTGCCGACGTCTTCCTCGGCTGCTCGGCCGCCGGCGTGCTGACCGCCGAGATGGTTAAGGCGATGGGCCCGCAGCCCATCATCCTGGCGCTGGCCAACCCCGAGCCCGAGATCCGCCCCGAGCTGGCCAAGGCCGTGCGGCCGGACTGCATCATCGCCACCGGCCGTTCGGACTACCCGAACCAGGTCAACAACGTCCTGTGCTTCCCCTACATCTTCCGCGGCGCGCTGGACTGCGGCGCGACCAAGATCACTGAAGAGATGAAGCTGGCCTGCGTGCGCGAGATCGCCGCCCTGGCCAAGGCCGAGACCAGTGACGAGGTGGCGGCAGCCTATGCCGGCCAGGAGCTGGCCTTCGGCCCCGACTACCTGATCCCCAAGCCCTTCGATGCCCGCCTGATCCTGCGCATCGCGCCGGCCGTGGCCAGGGCCGCCGCCGAGTCGGGCGTGGCCACGCGGCCCATCGCCGACCTGGAGGCCTACCGCCAGTCGCTGGAGCGCTTCGTCTACCAGACCGGCATGTTCATGCGCCCGGTGTTCGCCGCTGCCAAGGCTCATCCGGCCCGCGTGATCTATGCCGAAGGCGAGGACGAACGGGTGCTGCGCGCTGTGCAGGTGTCGCTGGACGAAGGCTTGTGCAAGCCCACGCTGATCGGCCGTCCCGAGGTCATTGAGATGCGCATCCAGCGCGCCGGCCTGCGCCTGAAGCTGGGCGAGGACGTGGCCGTGATCGACCCCGAGAACGACAGCCGCTTCCGCCGGTACTGGGAGGCCTACCACCGCGCCATGGGCCGGCGTGGCTTCACGCCCGAGATGGCCAAGGCGGCCGTGCGCCGCTCCAACACGACGATTGGCGCACTGGCTATCAAGCTGGGCGATGCCGACGCCATGATCTGCGGCATGGTCGGTCGCTTCGACTCCCACCTGGAGCATGTGCAGGACCTGATAGGCCTGCGCGAGGACGCCCACTGCTTCGCCACCATGAACGCGGTGATGCTGGAGAAGCAGACGCTTTTCCTGACCGACACCTTCGTCAACGACAGCCCGGACGCCGAGCAGCTGGCCGAGATCGCCGCGATGGCAGCCGACGAGGTGGCGCGCTTCGGCCTGCCGCCCAAGCTGGCCTTCGTCTCGCATTCGATGTTCGGCTCCAGCAAGCGGCCGTCGGCGGTCAAGATGCGCAAGGCCCATGAGCTGTTCGCGGCCGCCCGGCCCGAGATCGAATGCGATGGCGAGATGCATGGCGACGCGGCCCTGTCCGAAAGCGTGCGCAGCGCCTTCCTGCCGGACAGCAAGCTCAGTGGCTCGGCCAATCTGCTGGTCCTGCCCACGCTGGACTCGGCCAACATCCTCTTCAATGTCTTGAAGATCAGCTCGGGCAACGGCGTGACCGTGGGCCCCATCCTGCTGGGCGCGGCCGCACCGGTCCACATCCTGACGCCTTCGGCCACCGTGCGACGTATCGTCAACATGACGGCGCTGGCCGTTGCCGACGTGCGTGCGAACAAGAGTTGAACCGTCATTTCGTAACTCGATGGAACTGCCACAGCGGGCATTCAGCGGCCCATAATCGGCCGCTGTAACTAAATTTCAGAGAGACAAGCCCATGACCCGAGCCACCAAGATCGTCGCCACGTTGGGGCCGGCGTCGTCTTCTCCCGAGATCCTGGAGCGCATGATCCGGGCCGGCGTCGACGTGGTGCGCTTGAACTTCTCGCACGGCAAGGCCCAGGACCATATCGACCGCGCCCGCCTGGTGCGCGAGGCGGCCGCCGCGGCCGGCAAGGAAGTGGCCATCATGGCCGACCTGCAGGGCCCCAAGATCCGCGTCGGCAAGTTCGAAAACGGCAAGATCGAGCTGGTCAACGGCACGCCCTTCATCCTCGATGCCGACCGCACCGAGCTGGGCAATGAGCAGGCCGTGGG
This sequence comes from Pelomonas sp. SE-A7, assembly GCF_030345705.1. Lineage (NCBI taxonomy): Bacteria > Pseudomonadati > Pseudomonadota > Betaproteobacteria > Burkholderiales > Sphaerotilaceae > Roseateles > Pelomonas sp. SE-A7. The sequence goes on along the minus strand of NZ_JAUASW010000001.1, from coordinate 2,595,158 downwards.
CCTGGACTACAAGGAGCTGCCGCGCGACGTGAAGCCGGGCGACACGCTCTTGCTGAACGACGGCCTGCTGGTGCTGACCGTGGAGTCGGTGCGGGGCGCGGCGGTGCACACCATCGTCAAGGTCGGCGGCGAGCTGTCCAACAACAAGGGCATCAACAAGCAGGGCGGCGGCCTCACGGCACCGGCCCTGACCGGCAAGGACATGGAAGACATCAAGACCGCGATGTCCTTCCAGTGCGAATACCTGGCGGTGAGCTTCCCCAAGAACGCCACCGACATGGAGATGGCGCGCCAGCTGGCCAACGTGGCCGGCGAGCCCTATCGCCACAAGCCGGCCATGATCGCCAAGATCGAGCGCTACGAAGCCATCCCGCACCTCGAGTCCATCCTGAAGGCCAGCGACGGCATCATGGTGGCCCGCGGCGACCTGGCCGTTGAAGTCGGCAATGCCGCCGTGCCGGCGCTGCAGAAGCGCATGATCAAGATGGCCCGTGAGCTGGACAAGGTGGCGATCACCGCGACCCAGATGATGGAGTCCATGATCGTCAACCCGGTGCCGACGCGTGCCGAGGTGTCCGACGTGGCCAATGCCGTGCTGGACGGCACCGACGCCGTGATGCTCAGCGCCGAGACGGCCGCCGGCAAGTACCCGGTCGAGACCATCGAGCAGATGGCGGCGATCGCGCTGGAAGCCGAGCGCGCCGAGTTCGTCAGCCTGGACACCGACTTCGCCGGCCGCCAGTTCGGCCGCATCGACCAGTCCATCGCCATGGGCGCGCTGTTCACCGCCTACCACCTGGGCTGCAAGGCCATCCTCGCGCTGACCGAGTCCGGTTCGACCGCGCTGTGGATGAGCCGCCATCGCATCCAGGTGCCGATCTTTGCGCTGACCACCAAGCAGGTCAGCCAGCGCAAGATGTGCCTGTACCGCAATGTGCGCCCTCTGATCATGCCGAGCTTCGACGACCGGGACGTGGCCCTGGCCGCGGCCGAGAAGATCCTGGTGGACAAGGGCGTGCTGATGCCGGGTGACACCTATGCGATCACCTGCGGCGAACCCATGGGCTACCCGGGCGGCACGAATATGCTGAAGGTCTGCCGGGTCGAGTAAGCCGGCTAGGGCCTGCCATGTCGATGCGACGCCGCCAGGCCTTGATTGCCGCCCTGGCCCCGGTGGCGGCCGCGGCTGGAGCGGCCGAGCCCCAGCGTCCGCTGCCAGTGGCCGTGGCACCCAGCCTGACGCCCGAGTTCGTGCAGAAACTGCTGAAGTTGGTGGCCGAGGGCGGTGGCTTCGAATGGCAGGTCCAGGTCGTGCCCTGGGCGCGGGCGCTGCAGCTGGCGGAGCTGGGCCAGGCCATCGCTTTCGGCGTGGCCCGCAACAGCCATCGCGAGGCGGTGTTCGAGTTCTCGGAAACGGTCTACACCAACAACGTCTGGCTGGTGGCAAGGCGTGACCAGCGGCTGAGCTTTGCCAGGCTCGAAGACCTGCGAGGCCGACGCATTTGCGTGCGGCGGGGCACCAGCTATGGCGACGCCTTCGATGCCGCGCGCGGCCAGCTGTTCCAGGTCGAGCAGGTGGACGGTGACCTGCGCAGCCGGGTGCGCATGATGCTCGGCGGCCGTTGCGACCTGGTGCCGGGCTCGCATCGCAGCAGCCGGGCCGGCTTCGAGCGCCGCCTGGCCGAGGGCGCCAACTTCCTGCCCCAGGTCGAGGTGCTGCCCACGCCCCTGTCCAGTGAAAGCATTCATTTCGCGGTGGCCCGCGAAGCCCCGCTGGCTGCCGCGATGGCTCGCGTCAATACCGGCCTGCGCACACAGCGTGCGGCCATCCAGGCGCTGCTCGACGAAGACAGCTGAGCTGGCGCTATCCTGGCTCATGCCCGCGCAAGCCGATGAGCCCCCATCTCCGGCTGCCCGTCACCCCGACGAGCGCCGCCGCAAGCTGCTGGCCTGCCTTGCGGCGGCAAGCCTCGGTTCCGCGCGGGCCTGGGCACCGCAGCCTGTGCCGGTGGCCATTGGCGAGAACAGTTCGCGACCCTTTGTCGAACCCCTGCTCAAGCTGATTGGCGAGTCGGCCGGCATCAGCTGGCAGCTGCAGTCCGCGCCCTGGGCGCGCGTGTTGGCGCTGGCCGAGCGCGGCCAGTCGCTGGCCTTCGGCATGGCCCGCACGACCGAGCGCGAAAAGCTCTATGCGTTCAGCCAGCCGGTGTTCGACAACCATGTCTGGATGCTGATCAGGCGCGATCAGGCTCTGGATTTCCGCAGCCTCGACGACCTGCGCGACCGCACCGTCTGCATTTCACGCGGCACCAGCTACGGTGGGCGCTTCGACGCGATCAAGGGCAAGCAGGTGAGGGTCGAGTATGTCGACGGCGATCTCGGTGCCCGGCTGCGCATGCTGATCGCCGGTCGCTGCGACATGACGCTGGGTTCGCACCGCAGCCCCGATCCCTGGCTGATAGAGCGCCGTGCCCGCCAGCTGTCCGGCCTGGGCGCGGCCATTGCCGTGCTGCCGGTACCGCTGGCCGTCGAGCCGGTGCATTTCGGAGTGGGTCATGGCTCGCCGCTGGAGGCCTTGCTGCCGCGGATAGACCAGGCCGTGAAGCGCCAGCGTGTGGCCATCCGTGCCCTGGTCGACTCGGAGCTGTGAGCAGCGATCAGCCGCGTCGCGCGCTCTCCACCAGGGCCTGGATGCGCGGCGTGGCACCCACGGCCACCAGCTCCACCTCCGGATGAGCCCGGGCGAACACACGAAACAGCTCGTCGACGAAGCCGTGGCCGACCTCGCCAACGCCGCCGAAATCGATCTCTACCTTGCGGAAGGTGGGCAGGCGCGCCACCACGCGGCGGGCCTGGGCGCGCGAATCGAGTGCCTGGCCTTCGCCGGCCAGCAGGCGCAGGCTGACCTTGGTGCGGTCGAATTCGATGCCGTCGCCGGCCAGGCTCCAGGCTTCCATCACCTGGTCCAGCGTGCGCGTGGTCTCCAGCGAGATCGCCATGTAGATCGAGCTGCCCTGGCGCGGCAGCGGCCGGCCCTTGGTCCAGCCGGTGGATTCCCAGGCGCGGCGCTGGAAGGCCGTGCCGTTGGCATGGATGTCGAACACATCGGCCAGCTGCGAGCTGAAGAACAGGCCGCGGCCGGTGTGCTGCTCGGGCTGGCTGGTCAAGCGGCCCTTGCTGAGCTCCAGCATCGCGTGCTGGGCATCGGGAATGTCGAAGGTGGTGCAGATCTTGTCGAACACGCCGCAGCCATCGTCAGAGACCAGCAACTGGGCATGGGTGGGCGTCTGGCGCAGCGAGACGGTGACGCTGCTGCCGCCGCTGTGGTCGGCCGCGTTGTTGACCAGTTCGGTGAAGGCATGGCGCACCATCTGCTCCACATGCTTGGGCAGGGCGAAATGCGGGGCGAAGTCGCGCTGCCAGGGCAGGTCTTCCTGCAGGCCGTACAGCGTGTAGCTGCGCGCCACCTGGCGCAGGGCGCCGGGCGCCCAGACCGGCCGGTTGCGCGAGCCGCCGCGCACCAGCCAGTTGGCCTCGGCCAGGCGCCGTAGCGCCGACTGGGCCGAACGGCGACTGGCGCCGGTCTTCTCGGCCACATGGTCGGCCAGGTCCAGTGAATGCTCGCGCGCCGCCGCGGTGATCCACAGCGTCATCTGGTCGAGGGAGAGGCGGACGGTCATGAAGGCTTGAAGCCTACTGGCGCCCCGGGTGCGGCGCAAGCGAGCTTGCCCAGATCCCGGGGGCGAGGGGAGGTCGGGCGATGACCGCCCGGCTAGAATCCTGGCCAGTTACGGCGCGGTTACATGCAATGCTGCGCCCTGAAGATTCTTAGCAACTTCCCGGGGACTTCTCATGCCACTCGTGTCAATGCGCCAGCTGCTGGACCATGCAGCCGAACAGGGCTACGGCATTCCGGCCTTCAACGTCAACAACCTCGAGCAGGTCCAGGCCGTGATGGCCGCCGCCGACGAGGTCAATGCGCCGGTGATCCTCCAGGCCTCGGCCGGCGCCCGCAAATACGCTGGCGAGAGCTTCATCAAGCACCTGATCCAGGCCGCCGTCGAGGCCTATCCCCACATCCCGCTGGTGATGCACCAGGACCATGGCACCAGCCCCAAGGTCTGCGAAGGCGCGATCAACCTGGGCTTCGGCTCGGTGATGATGGACGGCTCGCTGATGGACGACGGCAAGACGCCGGCCTCCTTCGAATACAACGTGGACGTGACCCGCCGCGTGGTCGAGATGGCCCACAAGGTCGGCGTGACGGTCGAGGGCGAGCTGGGCTGCCTGGGCAACCTGGAAACCGGCGACGCCGGTGAGGAAGACGGCATAGGCGCTGTCGGCAAGCTGGACCACAGCCAGATGCTGACCGACCCGGAAGAGGCTGCCACCTTCGTCAAGGCCACGCAGCTGGATGCGCTGGCCATCGCCATCGGCACCAGCCATGGCGCCTACAAGTTCTCGCGCAAGCCCACGGGTGACATCCTGGCGATCAGCCGCGTCAAGGAAATCCACAAGCGCATTCCCAACACCCACCTGGTGATGCACGGTTCGTCCAGCGTGCCGCAGGAGCTGCTGGCCATCATCAACCAGTACGGCGGCAAGATGAAGGAAACCTTCGGCGTGCCGGTCGAGGAAATCCAGGAAGCCATCAAGCATGGCGTGCGCAAGATCAACATCGACACCGACATTCGCCTGGCCATGACCGGCGCGGTGCGCAAGTTCCTGTTCGAGAACCCGGACAAGTTCGACGCCCGCGAATGGCTGAAGCCGGCGCGCGAGGCGGCCAAGCAGGTCTGCAAGCAGCGCTACATGGAATTCGGCTGCGAAGGCCAGGCCGGCAAGATCCAGGGCCGCAGCCTGACGGACATCGCTGCCGCCTATGCACGCGGCGAGCTGGCCCAGCTGGTCCAGTAAGCAACAAGGAATTCCCTGGCAATCAGGAACGAGGCAACTCCACAAGCGTCGGCTTTCATCAAAGCTCTGGAACGCATGGGCCCGTCGGCTGTTGGTCAGCCGGCGGGCCGTTTTTTTGCCTGCCCGGGTCCCACTAAAATCGCCGCCTGCCTACGGATGCTTCCATGACTGCTGCCCTGCTCGAATCCAAGATCCATTCCCTGCCGCTGCTCGGCCGCGGCAAGGTCCGCGAGAACTATGCGGTCGGCAACGACCGCATCCTGATGATCGCCAGCGACCGGATTTCGGCCTACGACGTGATCATGGGCGAGCCGATTCCGGGCAAGGGCGCCCTGCTGACCGAGATGGCGCTGTTCTGGTTCAAGCAGCTGGACGGCATCGTGCCCAACCACCTGACCGGCGACGATCCGCTCTCGGTGGTGGCCGAGGACGAGCGCGAGCAGGTGCGCGGCCGCACCATGCTGGTCAAGCGCCTCAAGCCCGTGCCGATCGAGGCCGTGGTGCGGGGCTACCTGGCCGGCAGCGGCTGGGCCGAGTACCAGCACAACGGCCAGGTCTGCGGCGTGGCTTTGCCGGCCGGTCTGCAGAACGCCTCTAAGCTGCCCGAACCCATCTTCACGCCGGCCACCAAGGCCGAAATGGGCGACCACGACGAGAACATCGACTTCGAGCGCTGCGTGGCCATCATCGGCCGCGAGCTGGCCGAGGAAGTGCGCCGCGTGTCGATCGCGCTCTACCAGCGGGCCGCCGACTACGCGCTGACCAAGGGCATCATCATTGCCGACACCAAGTTCGAATTCGGCCTGGACGAGCAGGGACGGCTGACGCTGATGGACGAGGTGCTGACGCCCGACTCCTCGCGCTACTGGCCGGCCGAAAGCTATGCGGTGGGCAGCAACCCGCCCTCGTATGACAAGCAGTACCTGCGCGACTGGCTCGAGCAGGCCCAGGTGGATGGCAAGCCCTGGGGCAAGGTGGCACCGGCGCCGCAGTTGCCGGCCGAAGTGATCGCACAAACCGCGGCCAAGTACCGCGAGGCATTGGAACGACTGACACGCTGAAGTCTGGCGCTGGGCCGTTCGGGGAGGGCTCATGCAGAACAACCTGTCCAGGCTGATCCGCAGGCTGGATCAGCAGATTGCCCAGGCGGCGAATCCGGTCCAGGGCGGCTGCCTGATGGCGCAGCGCGCCATCGCGCTGACCCGCCATGGCCAGACCAGCGAGGCGCGCGACCAGCTCACCACGCTGCACCAACTGGCCTTCCAGACCCCGCATCCGTCCATTGGCGCCTGGCTGCATCTGGCCGAGGGCCTGATGAGCTATTTCACCGACTTCAGCGGGGCCGGTCGCGAGCGCATCCAGCGGGCGCTGGCCATTGCCCGCAGTGCCGGCTTGCGTGAGGTCGAGGCGCTCAGCCATGCCTGGCTCAGCCACCTGGCCTATGCCCGCCATGACCTGCCGGCCCTGATCGAGCATGCCCGACTCGCGCAGGCGCTCGCGGGGCCCGATCAGCATGCGGCCCGCTCGCGTCTGGCGATGGTGCTGGCCTTGGCCCACCACCATTCGGGGCAGTCCGAGCGAGCGGCCCCTTAGTACACCCTGGCCCGCCGCCATGCCACGGCCGAAGGCGACGATGCCACCCTGTCGGCCCTGATCTACAACCGCGCCGAGATGCAGACCGCCGAAGCCCGCCAAGCCGCGCTGTCGGGCCAGGGCGGGCGCCAACCCGAGCTGCTGCTGGGCGCCGATTCGGTGCGCAACTTCGACGCCGTGGTCGGTGGCTCGGCGATGGAATCGTTGACCTTCATCCTGCGGGGCCAGGCACTGATGCTGCAAGGCGACTACGAGACCGCCCGGCGACTGTTCGAGGAACACCTGCCGGTGGCCATGTCCAACGGCCTGGCGCGGCTGGGCAGCAGCCTGCTGGCCGACCTGGCCTGGTGCCGGCTCAATTGCGGCCAGCCTGAGCATGCGCGGCAGCAGGCCCGTGAAGCCGAGATCGAGCTGGACCCGGCCTGCGAGGTGGATGACCGCGCGGCCACCCACAGCCGGCTGGCCCAGGTCTACGCAGCGCTTGGCGAGGCGGACAAGGCGGCCAGCCACAGCGCCGCCGCGGCCAGCGAATGGGCCAAGTTTGCTGCCCAGCAGCGGGACTGGACCCTGGCGCTGGAAGCGGCCGACCTCAGAACAGCGCCATGCTGAGCTTGCGGCGGTACTGGTCGATCAGCGGGTCGCTGCCGGTCACGGCGGCCTTGCCGGCGATCTCCAGCGTGCCCTTGGACTCGCTCGCGGCCTGAGCCTTTGGCTGGGGCTTGGTCAGCAGCTCCAGGATGGCCACATAGGTCTTGCGCGCCAGCTCGCCGTTCCAGGCCTTGTCGCGCATGATGATTTCCAGCAGCTCATCCATCGCGTCGGTGAAGCGGCGCTCGGCGAAACGCGATTGCGCCAGCGCGAAGCGGGCCTCGAAATCGCGCTTGTTGGCGGCGATGGCGGCCTGCGCATCGGAGGCAATCGGATGGGCCTCGGCGGCGGCCAGCCAATGGCCCAGGGCGGCGAAGCGGGCATGCGGGGTGATGGTGTCGGCGGCCTTGGCGGCAACCGGCGTGAAGGTGGCTCGGGCCTCGGCCACGCGGTCCTGTTCCAGCAGGGCACGGACCAGGTCGAAACGCAGGGCCTCGTCCTCCGGCCTGGCCTGCAGCTGCTGGACCAGGCGGGCGACCGGGTCCTCGCCCTCGTCGGCCGGCGGTAATGCATCGATGGCTTCTTCAGCCTCGTCGGCCTCGCCCTCCGGTGGCACATGCTTGTCCAGGAACTCGCGGATCTGGCCTTCGGGGATCGCGCCGACGAAGCCGTCCACCGGCTGGCCACCGGCGAACATCACGCAGAAGGGGATGGAGCGCACACCGAAGGCCTGGCTTAGCTGGCCGGCAATCTCGGGCTGCTCGTCACTGTTGAGCTTGGCCAGCTTGAAGCGGCCGGCGTAGGCGACTTCCAGCTTTTCCAGGATGGGTCCCAGCGACTTGCAGGGGCCGCACCACGGCGCCCAGATGTCCAGCAGCACCGGCTGCTGCATGGAGGCGGCGAGCAGCTCGGCTTCGAAATTTTCCAGCGTGATATCGATCATGGCTTGGCTTGTGGGCGGGTGACGGGGGCGCCAAGCGGTCAATTGGCAGCGCCCCCCTACAATTCAAGGCTTTCCAGCCCCTCCATTGAGCGAGCCGTGCAGCCTATGCAGCAAAGCGCCTCCCCCTTGGTCGGCGTGGTGATGGGCTCCAGCAGTGACTGGGAGACCATGAAGCACGCGGCCGACATTCTCTCCGAGTTCGGCGTGCCCTTCGAGGCCAAGGTCGTGTCGGCCCACCGCATGCCGGACGAGATGTTCCGCTATGCCGAAGCCGCTGGGCAGCGGGGTCTCAGGGCCATCATCGCCGGGGCTGGCGGCGCCGCCCATCTGCCGGGCATGCTGGCCGCCAAGACGCCGGTGCCGGTGCTGGGCGTGCCGGTGGCCAGCCGCCATCTGCAGGGCGTCGATTCCCTGCATTCCATAGTCCAGATGCCCAAGGGCATTCCGGTGGCCACTTTCGCCATCGGCACGGCCGGCGCCGGCAACGCCGCCCTGTTTGCCGTGGCCATGCTGGCCGCCCATGACGAGAAGCTGCGCGAGCAGTTGGCGGCCTACCGCCAGCGCCAGACCCAGCACGCCGAGGCCATGAGCAAGGACCTGATCTGATGGCAATCGACAAGGTCCTGATGCCCGGCGAAGCCACGCTGGGCGTGATGGGAGGAGGCCAGCTGGGCCGCATGTTCGTCCAGGCCGCCCAGAGCCTGGGCTACCGCGCCGTGGTGCTCGACGCCGATGCCGACAGCCCGGCCGGCGCCGTGGCCCATCAGCAGGTGCGCACCGGCTACCTCGACCCGCAGGGCCTGGCCGAGCTGGCCGCGGCGGCGGACGCGATCACCACCGAATTCGAAAACGTCCCGGCCCAGGCCCTGGCGACCCTGGCCGAGCAGCGCCGCGTGGCGCCGGCCGGCCGCTGTGTGGCGGTCTGCCAGGACCGGGCCGACGAGAAGGCTCATTTCAAGGCCAGCGGCGTCGCATGCGCGCCGCACGCCGTGATCCGCAGCGAGGCCGAGCTGGCCGCGGTCGATGCGAGCCTGCTTCCCGGCATCCTCAAGACCGCCCGCATGGGCTACGACGGCAAGGGCCAGGCCCGTGTCCGCGACCGCGCCGAGCTGGCCGCCGCCTGGGCCGCGATGAAGGGCGTGCCCTGCGTGCTGGAGCAGTTGCTGCCCCTGGACCTGGAGCTGTCGGTTATCGTGGCCCGCGGCCTGGACGGCCAGGTGGTCGAGTTCCCGGTCCAGCAGAACCTGCACCGCGACGGCATCCTGGCCGTCACCGAGGTGCCGGCGCCCAGCGTGCCCGAAGCGGTGCAAGCGGAGGCCCGAACCGCCGCTGCCCGCATTGCAACCGAGCTGGGCTATGTGGGTGTGCTGTGTGTCGAGTTCTTCCTGTTGAAGGATGGCCGCCTGCTGGTCAACGAGATGGCACCGCGTCCCCACAACTCGGGCCATTACACGCTGGATGCCTGTGACGTCAGCCAGTTCGAGGCCCAGGTGCGGGCCCTGGCCGGCCTGCCGCTGCGCCAGCCGCGCCTGCATTCGCCGGTCGTGATGCTGAATCTGCTGGGTGACCTGTGGTTCGATGCCGAGGGCCGCGAGCGCAGCCCCTGCTGGGACCAGGTCCTGGCGCTGCCGGGTGCGCATCTGCATCTGTACGGCAAGGCCGAACCTCGACAGGGCCGCAAGATGGGCCACCTGAACATCATCGGCGCGAGCGCGGCGGAAGCCGCGGCCAGCGCGCGCCAGGCTGCGGCTTTGCTGGGCCTGCCGTCCGAATGGTGAGCGGGCGATGCTGCTGAACGGTCAGGACGGAAACGAGCTGCACCGCGCCGCCGAGGCGCTGGCCGCCGGCGACCTGGTCGGCATGCCCACTGAGACCGTCTATGGCCTGGCCGCCCGCGCCGATGTCGATACGGCCGTCGCCAAGATCTTCGCGGCCAAGGGCCGGCCGGCCGATCATCCGCTGATCGTCCATGTGTTGGACGAGGCGGACGCCCTGCATTTCGCGGCCGAGCTGCCGCCGGTGGCGCGGCGCCTGATCGCCGCCTTCTGGCCCGGACCGCTGACCCTGATCGCTCCTCGCCGCGCCGGCGTGGCCGCAGCTGCGGCCGGCGGGCAGGACACCATAGGCCTGCGCTGCCCGGCCCATCCGGTCGCCCGCGCCCTGCTGGAAGCGGCGCGCCCGCTGGGGGTCCACGGCGTCGCCGCACCCAGTGCCAACCGCTTCGGCCGCATCAGCCCGACCCGGGCCCGCCATGTGGTGGACGAATTCGAACCCGGCTTGCTGGTGCTGGACGGGGGCGACTGCGAGGTCGGCATCGAATCCAGCATCGTCGACTGCAGCCGTGGCCATCCGGTGCTGTTGCGGCCCGGTGTGCTCACGCCGGCCCAGATCGAAGCGGCGGCCGGGGAGCCGCTGCGCTTGCCCGACGCCCAGGCGCCCCGAGCCTCGGGGACGCTGGCTGCCCACTACGCCCCGCGGGCGCGGGTCCGGCTGTTTGCCGGCGATGACCTGGCGGCACAGGTGGCGAAACATTGGTCGCCGACGCTGGCTGTATATTCACGCACCGCGCGGCTGGCCGACGGTCCGCTGATGCGGCGGATGCCGGACGAGGCGCGTGAGGCGGCGCGGCAGCTGTTTGCCGTGCTGCGTGAGCTGGACGCCGCCGGCGCCAGCGAAATCTGGATTGAAGTACCACCGTCCGAGCGTGCCTGGGACGGTGTCAGGGACAGGCTGTCGCGCGCGGCGGCGGCTTTTGAAGGCTGAGGCCGCGAGGCAATTCGGCTCTGGGAATGGATGGAATGTTGATGAACAGGTTCAAGCAGAGTGCCCGACAACTGGGTCTGGCACTGCTGGCAGTGTCCGCGGCCGTGCTGGCCGGTTGTGGCGGCGGTTCGGAGCCGATCGAGAAGTTCGCGCCCAAGCGCATCATGGCTTTCGGCGACGAGTCCAGCACGATCACGAGCCAGGGCAAGAAGTACACGGTCAACGCCGTAGACACCAACGGCAACCTCGTTTGCATGGCCAACCCGATCTGGGTGCAGACGGTGGCCGCGGGCTACGGCATGGTGTTCCCTCAGTGCAACCCCGAGAACATTGCCGCACCTCAAGGCCAGATGTATGCCAAGGCCGGTGCCAAGGTGGCCGACGTGGCGGCGCAGCTGGACGTGTTCTTCTCGACCGGCAGCTTCAACGCCCACGACCTGGTGACCATGATGGCCGGCGCCAACGACATCCTGGAGCTGTATTCGCAGTTCCCGGCGGTCAGTCGAGACTCGCTGATCAACAGCGCCCGTGACATCGGCAAGCGCTGGGCCGCCCAGGTCAACCGCGTGGCCGATGCGGGTGGCCGCGTGGTCGTAACGACTTTGCCGGACCAGGGCGTGACGCCCTACGCGCTGAAGGAAAAGCAGACCAAGCAGGACACGGACCGGGCCAAGTTCCTGACCGAGCTGACCACCGAGTTCAACACCTATTTCCGGCTCAACATCCGCAACGACGGCCGTGCCATCGGTCTGGTGCTGGCCGATGAGATGACGCAGACGGCGTCGCGCTACCCGGCCTATGCCAGCCTGATCAACGCGACCGACGCCATGTGCCTGACCACGGTCACCATCGCCGACTGCACGACCAAGACCATCCTGGCGGAATCCGATCCGGCCACCTGGCTGTGGGCCAACGACAAGCTGCTGAGCCCGGCGGGTCACCACATGATCGGCCAGAGCGCCCTGAGCCGCGCCGTCAACAATCCGTTCTGACGCGACCGTCGCGTTCACCACCACACGACCCCGACCTTTGCGACAAGGTCGGGGTTTTTACTTTCCGGGGCCGCAAATCGCCCACTTATAGTCTTCCCGAGAAAAGCGAACGGTCGTTCTTTTTTCGAATCCCCAAACGAGAGAGACAACTCACTGCGAGGTTTGCATGAGCACCAAGAGACATCTGGCCCTGCTGGCCCTGGCCAGCGCGGCATTGGCCGGCTGCGGCGGCGGCGCTAACAACAACACCGATGACCCGCCGCCGGCGCGGGCCACCATCATCACGGCCCAGGTGGCCGGCGCCGCGACGATCGCCCAGATCGACGCCGGCACGGCGGCCTCCGGCGCCCAGGCCCTGACCGGCAAGGCGGCCTGCGACGTCGAGATCCGCTATGTGCTGTACATGACGCGCGACCCGAACGGCCTGCCGGCCACGGCCTCGGCCGGCGTGCTGGTGCCCAAGGGCACGGCGGCGGCCTGTACCGGTGATCGTCCGGTGCTGCTGTATGCGCACGGCACGACGACGACCAAGAGCTTCAACATGGCCGACGTCAGCAAGAACGGCGAGGCCTCGCTGCTGATGTCCATGTACGCGGCCCAGGGCTTCATCGTCGTGGCACCCAACTACCTGGGCTATGACCGCAGCTCGCTGTCCTACCACCCCTACCTGAATGCCGAGAACCAGGCGATCGACATGGTCGACGGCCTGCGTGCCGCCAAGGCCCATCTGATGGCCGACAGCAGCGTCAAGCCCTCGAGCAAGCTGTTCATCAGCGGCTATTCGCAGGGCGGCCACGTGGCCATGGCCACGCACAAGATCATCGAGCGCGACTACGGCAGCGAGTTCACGGTGACCGCGGCCGGCCCGATGTCCGGCCCCTACAACATGGTGGGCTTCGGCGACATCGTCACCGGCAGTGGCCCGGTCAACGCCGGCGCCACGCTGTTCGTGCCCCTGCTGCTGACCAGCTACCAGAAGTCCTACGGCAATATCTACAGCAGCCCGGCCGAGGCCTATCAGTCGCAGTTCGCGCCGACCATCGAGACCCTGTTCCCGACGGACACGCCGATCTCCGAACTGATTGCCGGCGGCAAGCTACCTGCCGACCCGACCTTCACCAAGCTGTTCGGCACCGGCGGTCTGTTGAACGACAGCTTCCGTGCCGGCTACCAGGCCTCGAACTACCGCAAGGCACTCCAGGCCAACACGCTGCTGGGCTTCACGCCCAAGCGGCCGCTGGTGATGTGCGGCGGCAAGCAGGATCCGACGGTGTTCTACGACGTCAACACGACGGCCATGTCGGCCGACCTGAAGACCCGTGCCGCCGCCCTGGTGATGGGCACCTACGACCTGGAGACCCTGTCCAGCCTGCCCGCCGGCGTGACCGGCCAGACGGTCTATGGCGGCTTCCAGCAGGCCAAGGCCGCGGCCGGCGCCAATGCCCAGAGCCAGTACCACGGCAGCCTGGTGCCGCCGTTCTGCACCGTGCTCGTGCGCGGCTTCTTCCAGCAGGTGCTGGCCACCGGCATCTGAGCCCGCTCAGCGACACGGAGACAAACACCATGAAGTTTCGTTCCTTTGTTCCCCATCTCGCGTTGGCACTGGGCCTGAGCCTGGCGGCCGGCCTGGCCGCCGCACAGACCCACAGCGTCTATCTCGGCGGCGTCTTCATCGACGTGCGCGCCAAGGCGCCGGCCCTGGAAGGCGGCCCGGCCGTGCCGGCTCCCGGCGGCCTGCTCGAGGTCGGCGATGCCAGCACCACGGGCTTCGGCTACGTCTACCATGCGACGCCCGAATGGTCGGTCGAAGTGGCCCTGGGCATTCCGCCGCGCCACAAGGTCTATGGCCGCGGCTTCCTGGAGCCCTTCGGCCAGATTTCGTCGGTCAAGCAGCTGCCGCCCACGGTCTTCGTCAACTACCGCTTCGGCGACCTCCTGCCGCGTCTCAGCCCCTTCGTCGGCCTGGGCCTGAACTACACCAAGTTCAGCCAGGCGCGCAGCACGGCCTCGGGCGATGCGGCCAGCGGCGGCTCGACCAAGATCATGCTGGACGACTCCTGGGGCCTGGCCGCCCATGCCGGCCTGAGCTATGCCATCGACAAGAACTGGGCCCTGGTCGGTACCGTGGCCACGGCCAAGGTCAAGAGCGACATGAAGGCGGTCACCAGCACCCGCACGGGCGACGTGACGCGGACCACGACCATCGACTTCCGACCCATCGCCTACACGCTGTCGCTGGGCTATACCTTCTAGCCCGCCAGCGCCCCCGCTCCGGCCCCTTCGGCAGTAGAAGGCGGCAGGGGCGGGGCTACACTTGCGCCATGATTTCACTGCTGTCCATCGACAGTTCGACGGAAGCACTGGCCCTGGCGCTCAGCGCTCCTGCGGGGCGCTTTTTTTTTGAAGGCGAGGGCGGTGCCAAGGCCTCGGCCGAGCTGCTGCCTCAGGTGCGCCGATTGCTGCGCGACGCCGGCCTGCGCGGCGAGCAGCTGGACGCCATCGCCTTCGGCCGCGGCCCCGGCGCCTTCACCGGCCTGCGCACGGCCTGCGCGGTCGCCCAGGGTCTGGCCTTCGGCTGGAACAAGCCCGTGCTGGCCCTCGACAGCCTGATGCTGGTCGCCCAGGATGCCCGCACCCAGGGGGCGCCCGAAGGCCTGCCGCTGTGGGTGCTGATGGATGCCCGCATGGGCGAGATCTATGCCGGCTGCTATCGCCGGGCTGGCGCGGCCTGGCAGGTGGTCGAGGCCCCGGCGCTCTACAGCCCCGAGGCCTTGCGAGCCCATTGGAGCAGCCAGCCCCTGGCGGTCTGTGGATCGGCCTTGCAGCCTTTCGCTGCCCAGCTGTCGCTGGAGGGCGTGCCGGCCTGGCCCGAATGCAAATCGCGCGCTGCGGCGCTGGCCGTGCTGGCCGAGCAGGCCTGGGCCGGCGGCGAGCACCTGGACGCGGCCGAAGCCATGCCGCTGTATGTGCGCGACAAGGTCGCGCAGACCACGGCCGAACGTGCAGCCGCCGGGGGCAAGGCATGAGCGCCCAGCCGCAGTCGCTGCTCGCCATCCTGCCGCTGCGCCTGGTGGACCTGGAGGCGGTGCTCGGCATCGAGCAGCAGTCCTACAGTTTTCCCTGGACCCAGGGCAATTTCGTCGATTCACTGGCGGCCGGCTATGAGGCCTGGTCGCTGTGGGAAGGCCAGGGCCAGCAGGCTCGGCTGATCGCCTACTTCCTGGCCATGCGCGGCTTCGAGGAGCTGCATCTGCTGAACATCACGGTGCACCCGGCCTATCAGGGCCAGGGCCTGGCCCGCTTGTTGCTGGACGAGCTCTGCGCCCGTGCCCGGTTGCTGGGCTGCCTGCAGGTCTGGCTGGAGGTGCGCGAGAGCAATGCCCGCGCCCGCAGCGTCTACCGCCGCTATGGTTTCACCGAGGTGGGCCTGCGCCGCGCCTACTACCCGGCCGGCCACGGCAAGCGCGAGGATGCGGTGCTGATGAGCCTGAACCTGGAAGCCGAGGAGGCCTCGGCATGAGGGCCGCAGCGCAGGGCCGCCCCAAGCAAGGCCTTACCCTCTCGGAGGGTCGCTCGATGTACTCGGAGAGCGGGGTGTCGACATGACTTGGGATCCGCGTCAACGTGCGATGTTGGAAGCCATGGGCTACAAGGTCTGGGCGGCGCCGGCGGTTGAGCCCGTGGCCCTTGTCGAGGAGCGGCCGGCGCCTGCACCGGCGCCGCGAGTTGCTGCACCTGTCCCTGCCGTGCAGGCCGTGGCCACCGCCCTGCCTCAGCGCGTGGCGGTTGCTTCGGCCCGCCCTGAAATCGCCCAGCTCGACTGGCAAGGCCTGCAGCAGAGTGTCGCCGCCTGCCGCAACTGCGGACTCTGCGAAAGCCGCCAGCAGACCGTGTTCGGCGTCGGCCATCCGCAGGCCGAGTGGATGATCGTCGGCGAGGCGCCGGGCGAGCAGGAGGACCGGCAGGGCGAGCCCTTCGTCGGCGTGGCCGGTCAGTTGCTCGACAACATGCTGCGGGCCGTCGGCCTGACCCGGGCCGAGGCCGAGCCGGCGCGCCAGGTCTTCATCGCCAACACCCTGAAGTGCCGGCCGCCGCGCAACCGCAATCCCGAGCCCGAGGAACTGGCGGCCTGCCAGCCCTATCTGGACCGCCAGATCGAGCTGGTGCGGCCGCGCATCATCCTGGCGCTGGGCCGCTTTGCGGTGCAGGCCCTGCTGGGCAGCAACGAGGCCCTGGGCCGGCTGCGCGGCCAGGTCCACCGCTACCAGGGCATTCCGGTCATCGTGTCCTACCACCCGGCCTATCTGCTGCGCAACCTGACCGACAAGGCGCGCGCCTGGGAAGACCTCTGCCTGGCCAAGGCCACGCTCGAACAGCAGCCGGAGCGGCGCTGATGGACGAGGACCGCCTTCAGCAGGAGATCGCCGCGGCGCGGCTGCGGCTGATCGCCGACAACGTGCCGGCCCTGATCGCGCTGTACGACGCGCGCACCGACCTCTGCCTGTTCGCCAACCGCCAATACGCCCAGACCTTCGGCCTGGACGAGCGCAGCATCCTGGGCCGCTCGTTTGGCGAGGTCATCGGCCCGGACGCCACGGAAAAGATCCAGTGGGCGGTCGACAAGGTCAAGACCGAGCACCAGGCCGCCAACTACGAGCGCCAGCTCGACGATGGCCGCTGGATCGAGGTCAACCTGATTCCGCACCTGGACGATGCCGGCACCCTGATCGCCAGCTGCGTGCTGATCAACGACATCAGCAAGCACCGCAACGCCGAGAAGCTGGCGCGCGAGACCCAGCAGCGGCTGGACAAGTTCATGCACGCCACGGTCGAGGGCATCCTGTTCCATCGCGACGGTGTCGTCACCGACGTCAATCCGCCGCTGTGCGCGCTGGTCGGCTATTCGCTGGAAGAGATGATCGGCCGCCAGGCCCTGGCCTTCGTGGCCGAGGACGAACTGGCCAAGGTCCAGCAGGTGATGAGCGCGGCGCGCGAGCTGCGCTACGAGACCGCCGTGGTCCACAAGGACGGCACGCGCATCCCGGTCGAGTTCATAGTGCGCACCATGGAGATGGACGGCGAGCGCCACCGCATGACCATCGTGCGGGA
Organism: Pelomonas sp. SE-A7; assembly: GCF_030345705.1. Classification (NCBI taxonomy): domain Bacteria; kingdom Pseudomonadati; phylum Pseudomonadota; class Betaproteobacteria; order Burkholderiales; family Sphaerotilaceae; genus Roseateles; species Pelomonas sp. SE-A7. Next base: position 2,578,253 of record NZ_JAUASW010000001.1, on the reverse strand, counting down.
CATCCGTGACCGCGTCGCCGCCCAGGCCCGGATCCAGCACCTGGCCCACCATGATTCGCTGACCCAGCTGCTGAACCGCAGCGCCTTCATGGAACGTCTGCAGCCGGCGCTGGACAGCGCCGCCTCCCAGGGCCACCAGCTGGGCCTGCTCTTCATCGACCTGGACAACTTCAAGCGGGTCAACGACTCGCTGGGACATCTGGAAGGCGACCAGGTGCTGACCACGGTGTCGCGCCGCATCACCGGCTGCCTGCGCTCCAGCGACCTGGTCGGCCGCTTCGGTGGCGACGAATTCGTCGTGCTGCTGGAAGACGTGCACCACCGCGACGACGTGCTGGTCGTGCTGCAGGCGCTGCTGGAAGTGGTCGAGGTGCCGGTGTTTGCCGACGGCCGCGAGCTCTCGGTCACGCCCTCGATCGGGGTGGCGCTGTTCCCCGAGCATGGCGAGACGGCGCAGGAGCTGATCCAGCATGCCGACACCGCCATGTACCGGGCCAAGGCCAAGGGCCGGGCCACCTACGAATTCTTCGCGCCCGACATGGCCGAGAGCGCCTACGCCGACCTGGTGATCGAAAGCGAGCTCAGCGCCGGCCTGGACGAGGGCGAGTTCCTGCTCTATTACCAGCCCCAGGTGGATGCCAGGAGCGGCCGCCTGGTCGGCGCCGAGGCCCTGTTGCGCTGGCGCCATCCGCAGCGCGGCCTGCTGACGCCCGAGGCCTTCATTGCCGTGGCCGAACGCCACCGGCTGATGCTGCCGCTGTCCGACTGGGTGCTGGCCGAAGCCGCCCGCCAGGCGCGGCGCTGGCACGACGCCGGCCTGCCGCCGCTGCGCATCGCGGTCAATCTGTCCAGCATGCAGTTCCGGCTCGACAGCTTTGCCTGCGCCGTGGCCCAGGTGCTGGAGGAGTCCGGCGCCAGCGGCGAATGGCTGGAGCTGGAGCTGACCGAGCGCATGCTGATCGACGACATCGACCATGCGCCAGAGACGCTGGCGCGGCTGCGCGCGCAGGGGCTCAGCATCTCGGTGGATGACTTCGGCACCGGCCACACCTCGCTGGCCCACCTGACCCAGCTGCCGCTGGACAAGCTCAAGATCGACCAGGGTTTCGTGGCCAAGCTGCCCGAGGATGCCGGCGCAATGGCCATCACCCGCGCCATCACCGAGATGGCGCGTGGCCTCAATTTCAAGGTCGGTGCCGAAGGCGTGCGCACCGACGAGCAGCGCCGCCTGTTGCAGGAATGGGGCTGCCACGAGCTGCAGGGCGAGCTGTTCGCCGTGCCCATGCCGGCGGCCGAGTTCGAGCGCTGGTTGCGACAGCGCGAGGAGATGGGTTGATCCATCGGCTGGAACAACAGATCCGCGACGAGATCGCGGCGGCCGGCGGCTGGCTGGGCTTCGAGCGTTTCATGGCGCTGGCCCTGTATGCGCCAGGTCTGGGTTATTACGCCAACGAGCGCCGCAAGTTCGGCCGCATGCCCGAGAGCGGCTCCGACTTCGTGACCGCGCCCGAGCTGTCGCCGCTGTTCGGCCGCGCGCTGGCGCGCCAGGTCGAACAGGCGCTGGACGCCACGGGCACCGACGAGGTCTGGGAGTTCGGCGCCGGCAGCGGCGCACTCGCGGCCCAGCTGCTGGAGACCCTGGGCGACCGGGTCAGGCGCTACCGCATCGTCGACCTGTCCGGCCTGCTGCGGGAGCGCCAGGCCGAGCGCCTGGCCGCCTGGAGCGACAAGCTCGAATGGATGGACCGCCTGCCGGATGCCATAGAAGGTGTGATCGTCGGCAACGAGGTGCTCGATGCGATGCCGGTGCAGCTCTTGCACTTCGACGGCGAGCAATGGCGCGAGCGCGGCGTGGTCGCGCTGGAGACTGGCTTCGGCTGGGCCGATCGGGCTACCGAGGCGCGGCCGCCTTTCAGCGCGCCCTTCGTGCCCGACACCCTGACCGAGATCCATCCGCAAGGCGAGGGCTTCATCCGCACGCTGGCCGCCACGCTGAAGCGAGGTGCGGCCTTCCTGATCGACTACGGCTTCCCCGAGGCCGAGTACTACCACCCGCAGCGCACCGGCGGCACCCTGATGTGCCACCACGAGCACAAGGCCGACCCCGACCCGCTGGTGCGGATCGGCGACAAGGACATCACGGCCCATGTCAACTTCACCGGCATCGCCCTGGCCGGCCAGGACGCCGGCCTGCAGGTGCTTGGCTACACCAGCCAGGCCAACTTCCTGATCAACTGCGGCCTGGTCGAACTGATGGGCGAGGCGGCCTTGCCCGAGCGGGCGATGGCGCACCGCCTGATCACCGAGCATGAGATGGGCGAGCTGTTCAAGGTCGTGGGCTTTGCCACCGGAGAGGGCTTCGAAGCCCTGGGATTTGCCCGCGGAGATCGCAGCCATACGCTTTGAAGAGCCGGGCATCCGGGCCGACTTCGCACGGCGCTACACTGCGCGGCGCATGGCCGGGGCAACGACTCGCAGAAGCTCCCCGGCTCAACAATCAGGGAGCATTCATGCAAGCAAGACAAGCAGTCGCGGGCGCCATCGCGCCTATCGTGGTGGCCCTTCTGACCGCCTGTGGCGGTGGCGGCGGTGGCAGCAGCGGCAACGGTGGGGCGCCGACCCCGGCACCGGTGCAGACCCAGCTAGCGATCACGTCAGGCAACTATGTGGGCGTGGCCCAGCAGGCGCTGGCGGCGTCGGACTTCGTGGCCAACTCCGGCGGCATGGTGGTGGCGGCCGAGACGGTCGACACCAACCTGGCGCTGCGCCAGGGCCTGGCTCTGCGCGACCGGCTGAGCGGCTGGTTCAAATCGGCACCGGTGCTTGCCGCGGGCGCCGAGACGCGCCAGGTCGTGCTCTGCGGAACTTCGGGCTCGATGGAGCTGACGGTCACGGACAAGAATGGCAACAACGACTTCGATGCCGGCGACAGCGTGAGCATCAAGGCCACGGCCTGCGTCGAGGCGGGGGTTCGCATGGACGGCGGTCTCAGCTTCGCCGCGACCAGCATGACGGGCAACTTTGCCTCGGCCTCCTACACGGCCGGCATGGTGCTGACCTTCAGCGACTTCAGCGCCAGCAGCGGCAATGTCGGGGTCACCGGCAACGGCCAGATGAACCTGAAGATCGTCTCGGCCAGTCCCTTCGACAACGAGCTGACGATCGACATCCCGAGTTTCAGCTCCACGGTTCGCATCGCGGGCCAGACCTACAGCCAGGCCTTCAGCAACTTCCACATGGTCGTCACGACCAAGCTGGTCGGCTCGGACTTCACGGCCTCGACCAGCGCCAGTGGCCAGCTGTCGGGCAGTGGCTTTGACAACAAGTCGATCAGCGTGGACACCCCCACGCCGTTCAAGCGCCGCGTCAATGAGGCCAACCCGACCAGCGGCCAGATCCTGATCCGCGGCTCCGGTGGCAGCCAGCTGCGCGCGACCGCCCAGGCCAACGGCACGATGGTGCTGCTGGAGCTGGATGCCGACGGCAACGGCGCGTTCGAAACCTCGGTGAGCAAGCCCTGGTCCGAGCTGCACTGATCTGGGCCCTGGCGGCGGCACCGGCCGCCGCCTGCTCGCCCGATCGGGTGGCACTGAGTCCGGTTCAATCGCACAGCCGCTGGAGCGAATGGAGCGAGGACCGCGGGCGCCTGGTGCTGGAGCGCGGCTGGCTGGCGGGGGCCGGCCTGGATCTGGCCGGCGGCTGTGCTGCCAATTGGCGCTGGGAGCTCCAGCTCAACCATCTGCAAGGGCGGCTCCCCTACCAGGGCCAGAGCAGCCGGGGCGCTCCACTGCAGACTCACAGCGAATGGCGTGAACAGGCGCTGGACCTGACCGCCCTCCACGCCCTGGCCTCCAGCCCCCTGCAGGTCGGAGCCCGCGTGATCTGGTCGCGCCAGCGCCGTGACATCGGCTCGGCCGGTGCCGTTCAGGGCTATCCGGAACAGTACCGGCAAGCCGGCTTGGCGGCAGGCTTGCGCTGGCGTGCCGCCTTGGCGACCCACTGGCAATGGCAGGCCCAGGCCTGGCTGGGGCGGTTCCAGCCCAGCCGGATCGCGATCGAATTTCCGACCGCGGACCCCACGGTCCTGCGCAGCGGGTCTGGCCGCATGGCCGAGCTGGGCCTCGGGCTGGAGTGGCAGATCGCCGGTCAACCCTGGGCTGCCCAGTTCGGTCTGGATTGGCAGCAGCAACACCGGTCGCAGGGCGCGGCCCAGCCCCTCTACCGGGGCGGCCTGCTGGTCGGGGTGGCCAGCCAGCCCGCCCACACGGAACTGAGGACCCGCCTGAGCGCCGGGCTTGCCTATCGTTTCTGATGGGGCGCGGCTCCGTTCCGCTCCACTAAACTCGTCCGCATCCCGCGTCGCAGCGGCGCCGGGTTTTCAGGCAAGACCCGAAGCGCGACCCGTCACGGCTCACAGCGCCCGCCTGTGGTGAGCCGGCTCCAGCATCCGAGTTTTTCTGCATGGAAAGCTATCTGCTCGACTGGGCCAACCTGCTGCTGCGCTGGCTTCACGTCATCACCGTCATCGCCTGGATAGGCGCCTCCTTCTACTTCGTCTGGCTGGACAACCACCTGCTCAAGCCCGAGGCCCCGGACCTCAAGGCCAAGGGCGTGGACGGTGAGTTGTGGGCGGTCCATGGAGGTGGCTTCTACAACCCGCAGAAATACCTGGTCGCCCCGCCCAACCTGCCGCAGCACTTGCACTGGTTCTACTGGGAGAGCTACTGGACCTGGATGAGCGGCTTCGCCCTGTTCGTCGTGCTCTACCTGTTCAATGCCCGCAGCTTTCTGATGGACCCGCGGGTCCACGAGTGGAGCGGACCCTGGCCGGCGGTGGCGGCGGCGCTGGGCTTCCTGGTCGCGGGCTGGGTGGTCTATGACCTGATTTGCCGTGCCTTTGGTCAGAACAAGGGCGAGGGCGGTCGCGTCGTCATCGGCAACGACGGCCGCGTGCTGGGCCTGGTGGCGGCCTTCGTCGTCGTCGCCAGCTGGGCGGCCTGCCAGCTGTTTGCCGGCCGCGCGGCCTTCGTCGTCGTCGGCGCCATGATCGCCACCATGATGAGCGCCAACGTGCTGTTCTGGATCATCCCCGGCCAGAAGCAGGTGATCGCCGACATGCGCGCCGGCCGGCCGGTGGACCCGGTGCATGGCCAACGCGGCAAGCAGCGCAGCGTGCACAACACCTACTTCGGTCTGCCGGTGCTGGTCGCCATGCTCAGCAACCACTACGGCATGCTGCACAGCCATTCGCAGAACTGGCTGGTGCTCAGCCTCTTGATGGCGGCCGGCGTGCTGATACGGACCTTCTTCGTCAAGCGCCACAAGGGCGTCAACAGCTGGGGCCTGGTGGTCGCGGCCGTCGCCTTGCTGGCAGGCCTGATCGCGTGGATGGCGCCGGCCAAGCAGGATGCGGCGATGCCGGCGCCTACGCTGGCCCAGGTCCAGGCTGTGGTCGAGCAGCGCTGCCTGATGTGCCACAGCGGCCCGGCCGCCCAGAAGGGCCTCAGGCTGGACAGCGCCGAAGCCCTGCAAGGCCATGCAGCAGCGGTCTACCAGCAGGTGGTGCTGCAGAAGACCATGCCCTTGAACAATGTGACCGCGATCACCGAGGCCGAGCGGGCCCTGGTCGCCCGCTGGTTCGAAGCCAAGTCCAAATGACATTCGAGCCGCGCGCCCTCTTGCGCCATCTCTACGAGGTGGCCGTGGCGCGCGCCCTGCCGGCCGAGGTGCTGGCCGCGCATCTGCCGGCCCCGCCCCGGGGGCGCACCCTGGTGCTGGGCGCGGGCAAGGCCGGCGGCTCCATGGCCGAGGCGCTGGAAGCTGCCTGGCCCGAGGCGGCGCCGCTGTCCGGCCTGGTCATCACCCGCTATGGCCACAGGCCGCCTAGCTATCAGCCGCGGCGCATCGAGCTGGTCGAGGCCGCCCATCCGGTGCCCGATGCGGCCGGCCTGCAGGCGGCCGAGCGCATGCTGGCGCTGACGCGAGGGCTCACGGCCGACGACCTGGTGATCTGCCTGATCTCCGGCGGCGGCTCGGCCCTGCTGAGCCTGCCGGCCGAGGGGCTCAGCCTGCAGGAAAAGCAGCAGCTGAACCGCGCCCTGCTCGACAGCGGCGCCGACATCGCGCAGATGAACTGCGTGCGCAAGCATCTCTCGCGCATCAAGGGCGGCCGCCTGGCCGCGGCCTGCACGCCGGCGCGGGTGCTGACGCTGGCGATCAGCGATGTGCCCGGCGACGACCCGGCGGTGATTGCCAGTGGCCCCACGGTGGCCGACGCCACGACCTGCGCCGATGCGCTGGCCATCTGCGCCCGTTACGGCATCGAGCTGCCTGCCGCCGCGCGCGCCGGGCTGGCAAGCGGCGCCTTCGAGACGCCCAAGCCCGGCGATCCGCGACTGGGCGGCCACGAGCTGCGCCTGATCGCCACGCCGCGCCAGAGCCTGCAAGCCGCGGCCGAGGCGGCCCGGGCTCTGGGCCTGCAAGCCCATGTGCTGAGCGACGAGATCGAGGGCGAATCGCGCGAGGTCGGAGCCCTGCATGCGGCGCTGGCCCGTTCGGTGGCCCGCCATGGCCAGCCGTTCCAGCGGCCCTGCGTGCTGCTGTCGGGCGGCGAGACCACGGTCACGGTGCGCCATCCCGAGGGCCGGGGCGGGCGGGCGGCCGAGTTCCTGCTCGGCTGCGCGCTGGCCCTGCGGGGCGAGCCCGGCATCCACGGCCTGGCGGCCGATACCGATGGCATAGACGGCAAGCTCGACAACGCCGGCGCCTTCATCACGCCCGACAGCCTGGCCCGCGCCGCGGCGGCCGGTCTGAATCCGGCCGAACTTCTGCAGGCCAACTGCGCCTACGACCTGTTCGCCGGCCTCGGTGATCTGCTGGTCACCGGCCCCACGCTCACCAACGTCAATGACTTCAGGGCCTTGCTGGTCGTCTGAGGATCGCAGCGACGGTTTGACGAAGAACAAGGCCGACGCGGCGGCGATGGCTGACCATGGCCGTACCCCTTTTCGAATCGACGCGCCGTGGACTCACTCGCCTCTCACAACGGATCCTCGCAACCGCGCAACTCCGGAACCTCGCCCTGGTTCGCGCTGCTGGGCAGCACGGCGGCCCAGCCGCCACTGCTGCACCAGCTGGACCTGCTGGTCGCAAGGCGCCAGCTGGAAGCGGGCAGCAATGTACTGGACCGACGACTCGCGGCAACCGAGCTGGTGGCGGTGGTCGAGGGCGGGGTCGGCCTGGGCCTGCTGTCGACCGAGGGCTTCCAGCTGGAGCGCAGCGTGCGGGCGCCGCAATGGCTGGACCTGTCGAGCGCCTGGCTGGGCGGCAGCTATGTCCAGGATGCGCGGGCGCTGGAGCGCAGCACGGTGATCTACATCCCGGTTGCCGCGCTGAGGCCGCTGATCCAGCGCGAGCCGACCCTGCAGCTGGCACTGATGCAGGCCCTGGCCCAGCAGGTCCACCGGCTGACGGCGGCCACGCAGGAGCTGATGCACAAGGGTGCCGAAAAGCGGTTGGCGGCCTGGCTGCTGCAGCACCGGCCCGCCGGTAGCAACGGCTCGGCCCTGCTTCAACTGACTGAGCGCAAGCGCGACATCGCGGCGCAGTTGGCGATTGCGCCGGAGACGCTGTCGCGGATGATGCGCGAACTCAAGCGCAAGGGCCTGATCGAGGTGCAGGGCTACCGGGTGCGCCTGCTCGATGTGGCCGGCCTGGAACGCGAAGCCATGCCCGGCTGAGCGATGGACTGATGGACTGTCAAATCCGACCGAATCGCCGGTCGATTCGCTTGCACTGGGCTGGCGAGGCTCTCTAGACTGGGCCGATCGCCATGCCCGATCCGGAGCCTTTCGAATGAGTCCATCTGCTGCCGCCGCCGAGAAGTTCTTCCACAAGAATGCCGCCCTGCCGGCGATGCCCGAGGTGGCCAGCCGGCTGCTCAAGAGCTTCGACGACGACAACATCAGCCTCGCTGCGATTGCCGAGCTGATAGGCAAGGATTCCACGCTGGCGGCCAAGGTGCTTCGGCTGGCCAATTCGGCGCGCTACAGCCCGGCCCATCAGATCGCCAGCCTGCAGGATGCGGCGGCCGCGCTGGGTATGGACACCTTGCGCAACCTGTCGCTAGGCGCCTGTCTGTCAGGTGCGTTTCCTGTCGTCAAGGGATTGGATCGCACCCGTTTCTGGCGCCACAGCATCAGCACGGCGGCCTATGCGCGCGTGCTTTCCAACGTGGTTCGCCTGGATGCCGACACCGCCTATCTGGCGGGCCTGATGCTGCGAACCGGCCAGCTGCTGATGGCCATGAGCGAGCCCGATCTGGTGGCCGACGTGGAGGCCCACGCACAAGAGCCGGGCAGCCGCTACTCGCTGGAGCAGCATCGTTTCGGTTGCACCCATGCCGACGTGACCGCCTCGCTGGCCAGCCATTGGCATTTTCCGGCGCCGCTGACCGAATCGTTCCGGCTCGCCAACAACCCGCTGGAGCTGCGCCCGTTCTCGCTGATGGCGGCCGTGCTGCACCTGGCCGAGGTGCTGGCCGATGCGGCGGAGCAGAAGATCAAGGCCTCCGAGGCCTTGCAGGTGGCGGTGCCCGAGCTGGTCGAGCACCTGCACCTCGACCTGGACTACCTCGAGGCGCGGCTCGCTGCGGCCGGCGACGTGGCCAGCGACGTCGATTCGATGCTGGCTTGAAGCTCGTCAGCCCGGCAGTGCTTCGAGCGCGGCCAGCCGCGCCTGGCCGACCGCCCGGCCGATGTCCGGGCCCTTGAGCCCACGTGCCAGGGCCTCGGCGCTGACCGCGCCCAGGTCCAGCGCCAGCAAGGTGACCAGGTCGCGTGACAGCAGGCGGCGCTGCGGATAGTCGCGCTGCTCCAGGCCGAGCCGGCCCCGCGCATCGCATTCGCAGGCCAGCAGCATTTCCTCGAAACGCTCGGGCCGGCGCAGCCCGTCGCAACGCTCGATCAGGCGCAGCCGTGCGGCCGGCGAGAAGCCCAGGCTCTGGTGCACATGGGTGTGCTCACGGGCGGTCAGCTCGGCCAGCTCGCTGCAGTCGCGTGGCACGCGCCAGCGTTCGCTGACCCGCCTGGCCAGCTTGGCGCTGCGGCCTTCATGGGCGATGTGGCGCGGCAGTTCTTCCTGCCGCGTCTCGCCCTTGCCCAGGTCATGGCAGAGGCTGGCGTAGCGCACCGTCAGCGGCGCGCCGACCAAAGCGCACTGGTCCAGCACCATCAGCGCGTGGATGCCGCAGTCGATCTCGGGATGGTGTTCGGCCGGCTGCGGCACGCCGAACAGCGCCTCCAGCTCGGGCAGCAGCCGCGCCAGCGCACCGCATTCGCGCAGCAGCTCGAACATGCGCGAAGGGCGGGCTTCCATCAGACCACGCGACAACTCCTGCCAGACGCGCTCCGGCACCAGGGCATCGACCTCGCCGGCCTCGACCATGGCCCGCATCAGCTGCAGGGTCTCGGGCGCGACCCTGAAGTCGTGAAAGCGTGCGCCGAAGCGGGCCAGCCGCAGGATGCGCACCGGGTCTTCGGCAAAGGCCTCGGACACATGGCGGAATACTCGCGCCTGCAGGTCCTGCTGGCCGCCGTACGGGTCGATCAGGCTGCCGTCGGCCGCCTGGGCCATCGCATTGATGGTCAGGTCGCGCCGCGCCAGGTCCTGCTCCAGCGTGACCTCGGGCGCGGCATGGAAGGCGAAGCCGTGATAGCCGGGCGCGGTCTTGCGCTCGGTGCGGGCCAGCGCATATTCCTCGTGCGTCTCAGGATGCAGGAAGACCGGGAAGTCCTTGCCCACCGGCAGATAGCCCTGGGCCAGCATTTCGTCCGGCCTGGCGCCGACGACCAGCCAATCCACGTCCGAGACGGGCCGCCCGAGCAGGCGGTCCCGCACCACGCCACCGACTTGATAGATCTGCATCAGCCCATTTTCGAATAGGTCCGGTAGGGTTCGTCTTCGGCCACCCAGACATGCTCGGCCAGCGCATCGGCCACCCAGGCTTTCACCGCGCTGGTCTGCTCCATGCGCTGCACATAGGCGCGGGCGGTCTCAGACAGCGGCAGCCCATAGCGCGTCACGCGCATCACCACCGGCGCGAAGAAGGCGTCGACCGCGCTGAATTCGCCGAACAGGTAGGGGCCGCCATGGGCCGCCAGCTGCTCGGTCCAGATCTGGTCGATGCGGGCCAGGTCGGCGGCGAAACCGGCGTCCTCGGCCATGAACTTCGGGCCCAGGTGCTGCAGCTCGGCCTCGACATTCATCGGGCAGAAGCTGCGCAATTTGTTGAAGCCCGAATGCATCTCGGCGCACAGGGCCCGGGCCTTGGCGCGCTGGCGTGCGTCGCGCGGCCAGACGGCTTTCTCGGGGTTCTGTTCGGCGATGTATTCGACGATGGCCAGCGAGTCCCAGACCGAGAAGCCGTCGGCCTCCACGGCCACCGGCACGCGGCCGGCCGGGCCCACGCCTTGCAGCGCGGTGTAGAAGGGCGAGCCGGGGCTGAAGTCGAACAGCACCTTGTGCTCTTCAAACGGGATGCCCAGTTCCTTGAGCAGCACCCAGGGCCGCATGGACCAGGACGAATAGTTCTTGTTGCCGATGATCAGTCGCATCGCTCAGCCCTCATTGAAAGAAGCGGCCATGCTAGTGGCAGCCGGGGCCGGCGGCGCTGAGTCATGCGCAACTCAGCGTTGCGCTTCGCTCAATGCCGCCGAGCTGGTTTCGCGCGGGCCTATGCTGCGGCCCAGGTGGTCGCGCAGCAGCGGCTTGGGCCGGCCCAGCAGCTGGGCGTAGATGGTGGTGTTGGACAGCACCTTCTTGACGTAGTCGCGGGTCTCGTTGAACGGAATGGTCTCGGCCCAGATCGCGGCATCGAGCGTCGGCCCGTCGCGCCAGCGGCGCGGCCGCGAGGGACCGGCGTTGTAGGCCGCGGCCGCCATGGGCAGCGAGCCCTCGAAGCTGTCCAGCACCATCTTCAGGTAATGCGTGCCCAGCAGCAGGTTGCGGTCGCGGTCGCTGAGGTCGCCCTTGCTGTAGGCGATGCCGTTCTTCTTGGCCAGCCACTGGGCCGTGGCCGGCATCACCTGCATCAGGCCCGAGGCGCCGACATGGGAGCGGGCATCGTGGACGAAGCGCGACTCCTGACGGATCAGGCCGTAGACCGCCGCCGGGTCCACGCCCACTTCGCCGGCCGTGGCCAGCACCTGGCTGCGCAGCGGCGTCGGGAAGCGCTGGGCCATGTCGATCTCGGTCTTGGTGCGTTCGCTGGCGCTGATGCAGCGGTCCCAGACCTCCTGCTCGCAGGCCAGCTGGGCGGCGGCCATCAGCTCGCGGTCGTTCAGGCCGCGCATCATGAAGTTCCATTCGCGCACGCCTTCGCTGCGCCATCCCAGGGCCAGCAGGGCCAGGGCGCGCTGCAGTCCCGGGTTGTTCGCGGCCTGCTCGCGCTCCAGCGCGCTCAGCGGCGTCGGGGCCGACGGCAGGCTGAGCGTGAGCCCCAGCTCGTCGGCCGCCAGCTTGCCGTAGAAGTGCAGCGGCGAGGCCAGCTGGCGCAGCTGCTCGCGGGCCTGACCGCGCTGGGCATCGCCGGGCGCGCCAATGGCGGCGGTGTTGAGCAGCGCATGGGCGCGCCAGTATTGCCAGGCCGTGTCGCGCGCCTCCTGCGGGCCCAGGCGGTCAATCGCCTGGATCAGCTCGGCATCGCGGCCGGTGCCGTAGACACGCAGCGCCGCGCGCGCGGCCCAGGCCAGCGTGTCCTCGCTCCATTCGATGCTGTCCTTGCCCTGCAGCCGGAGGGCGCGCTGGAAATAGCCCAGGGCCTCGGCCTGCTGCTTGAAGGCCGACTGCCGGCCCACCTGGGCCCAGACCCAGGCCGACAGCTCGTCCGGCAGGTTGCGCTCCCAGCGGCTGTTCATCAGCTCGGCGGCCTGGGCCGGGTCGCTTGAGGCGACGCGGATCAGGGCCAGGGCCGTGAGCTCCTGCTGGCCGCGCTGGGGCAGGGCCTGGCGGCGATTGAGGAACTTGCCGGCGCGGTCCTGCAGCTCTTCCAGTGACTTCAGCGTGGGCTTGCCGAGAAGGGCGCCGGCCTGCTTGATGGCGCGCAGCTTGTTGGCCTCCACCGCATAGCGCAGCTTCAGCCAGACATCGGACTGATGCAGCTTCCTGGCCTCGAACAGCGTGGTGGCGAGCAGGTTGCAGCCCTCGTCGCCATCCTTTTGCGCCAGCCAGGCGCTGCGGGCCGCGGCCTTGACATCCTTGCCGGCCAGGTTCTCGGTCAGCAGGGCATAGCAAGTGACCTCGCGGTCGTCATTCATCCTGAAGCGCGGATAGTCCAGCGCGAAGTTGCGCCAGTCGCGCCGGTGGCCCAGCTCCAGCAGCCAGTCGTTGCGCAGCCGGTCTTCCACATAGCTGCCGCGCCAGCGGGCGTAGAAGGCCTCGACCTCGGATAGGTTGACCTCCGAGAGGCGCAGGCCCAGCTCCCAGTAGTCGATCCAGGGGGCGAGCGGATATTGCTGCTGGCGCGCCTCGGCACTGATCAGGGCCAGCTGCTTGCGGTCGCGCTTGGCCAGGGCCTGCTTGGCACGCTCCAGCGGTTCGGGGCTGGGGGTGGCGGCTTGGGCCGGCGTAGCGACCAGTGCTCCATATACTGCCCAGGCCGCGAGCCAGCTGCGTCCTGCGGTTCTCAAACTCATCAACTTCATCTCTCTCGCCATGGCTGCCACAGTGCCACAAGCCGGACATCCCGTGCCGCATTCGCGGGCCGAATTGCGGCAACAGTTGCTGTCGCGCCGCAAAGAATGGCTGGCAACGCCTGCCGCCCATGCGGCCGCGCTGGCCCTGAGCCGCTCGCTGCACGAGGTGCTGGTGCAACTGGAGCCGACCTGCCTGGGCCTGTACTGGCCCTTGGACGGGGAATTTAACGCAGCCGATGCGCTGTTGCCCCACACGGAGGCCTTGGCCTGCCCGCTGGCCCTGCCATTCGCCTACAAGAATCCGCGCCGCATGGAGTTCAGGCTCTGGGATGGCCAGCCGCCAGAAGTGCAGGACGAGTGCGGCATAGGCTCAAGCAACGGCGCCGTGGTGCAGCCCGATGTGCTGCTGGTGCCCTGCGTCGGTTTCACCGAAGAGGGCTACCGGCTCGGCTACGGCGGTGGCTACTACGACCGCTACCTGGCGGCCCATCCCGGCCTCACCACGATTGGCCTGGCCTGGGACCTGGGCCGCTGCCATTTCCCGGCCGAGCCACATGACCAGGCCCTGACCCTGGTGCTGACCGAGACCGAGGTCGTCAGCCCCTGAGGCGCTGCATGGCTGCCCGGCATGCCTCGGCCTGCTCGGCTATCCAGGCCGCGAATTGCAGGACCTCGGGCCGTTCCCGCCCCTGGCTCGACAGCAGCAGCCAGTAGGCATAGGGGCTCTCGGTGCGCAGCTCGGGGCCGAAGGGTTCGACCAGCGCGCCTCGCTCCAGCAACTGCTGGCACATGGCCAAGCGGCCCAGGGCCAGAGCCTGGCCGGCCAGCGCCGTCTGCACCTGCTGGTGGGCATAGCTGAGGTAGAGCCAGCGGCGCGGCTGCAGTTGCGGCTGGCCTTGCGCGACCAGCCAGTTGCGCCAGCTCAGCGAGCCGTCATAGCGCCGCTCGTCGTCGTCCTCGACCAGGGTTTGGCGGCTCAGGTCGGCCAGGCGACGCAGGCCGGGGCCCTTGGCGAGCAGGGCCGGGCTGGCGACCGGGCTCAGCATTTCGTCGAACAGCCAGGTGGCGCCGGCGGTCGGCGTGGCCTTGCGCTGGTGGCGCAGGGCGAGGTCCAGCTCGCCTTCCTCCAGGTCCACCAGGGCGTCCTGGGCCGACACGCGGATGTCGATGTCTGGGTGGCGCTGCTGGAAGTCTTCCAGCCGCGGCAGCAGCCACAGCGAGGCAAACGAGGCGAAGGTCGAGACATGGACCACGCGGCGGCTGCGCGCCTGGCGGATCTGGCGCACGCTGCCGTCTATGCGCTTGAGCGCGGACACGGCGGCGCTCAGCAGCGAGGTGCCTTCCGGCGTCAGCTCCACATGACGGCTGCCGCGCCGCAGCAGCGGGGCGCCGACCTCGTCCTCCAGCGCCTGGACCTGGCGGCTGACGGCCGAGGCACTGAGGCTCAGCTCCTCGGCTGCGGCCCGAAAGCTGGACAGGCGCGCCACGGCCTCGAAGGCCCGCAAGGGGCCGACCGACAGCGGTCGTTGGCGGGGCGGTGCGCCGCGGGTCGTCATGCGTCTTTCTTCTTCCTGGCCTTGGGCTTCTTGGCCTGGGCCGCGCGCAGCGCAGCGTCCAGGGCCAGTCGCGCCCAGGGCTGCATCAGGGCCGGCGATTCCAGCGCCTCCTCGGGCGGGCGGAAGTACGACATCGAGACCACCTCGCCGGTGCCGGTCTTCTCGAAGCTGAACGGCAGGCACTGCTCGGCCTCGAAGCGCGGCCGGCTCAGCTCGTCGGCCTTCAGGAAGAGCTGGTCCTCGTCGACGATGGCGACGAAGAAGTCGTCCAGGTAGAGGCCATGGCCGCCGAACATGCGCCGGCTGCGCACCGGCCCCAGCGGCTGCAGCAGCTCGACGCAGTGGGCGATGAACTCGGGACTGTTCTTCATGGCGCCATCGTAGTCGGCCACAATGCTCGCCAGCCGACCGTCTGCCCCCGAGGAGTTGCCGACCGTGGACCTGAACGACCGCCCCGCGCTGCGCCACAAGCTGATCCAGGACCGCCTTGCGCTGCCGCACCGGCTGGAGCTGGCCGACGAACTGCAGCAGGTGCTGCGGGTCTGGCTGGTGCAGCGCCGCGAGACCACCATTGGTGCCTACTGGCCGATCAAGGGCGAGTTCGACCCGCTGCCGGCGCTGTTCCGCTGGAGCGAAGCCCACCCCGAGCGCCGCATAGGCCTGCCGGTGGTGGACCGGGAACACGGCACGCTGCGCTTCCACGTCTGGTATCCGGGCTGCCCGATGGAAGAGGATGCCTACGACATTCCCAAGCCCAAGGACACCGAGGTGTTCGAGCCCCAGCTGGTCATCGTGCCCTGCCTGGGCTTCGGCCCCTGCGGCCTGCGCCTGGGCTATGGCGGCGGCTTCATGGACCGCACGCTGGCCGAGCTGCAGCCGCGTCCGGCCACGGCCGGCATTGGCTATGCGCATGGCTTTCTGCCGCTGCTCAAGGCCGAGCCGCACGACGTGCCGCTGGATGCCATGCTGACGGAAGAGGGCGTGGTCTGGGATGTGAATGGCTAAGTGAGAATGCGGGCATGAACACCCTTCATGCCCACCACGTCGCCCAGCTGCAGCAGCGTGCCGAACAGGCGCTCGCCCGCACCGGTTTCGACGCCCTGGCCATTGCCTCAGGGATTGAGAAATTCGCCTTCCTGGACGACCGGCCCTATCTGTTCCAGCCCAATCCGCATTTCAAGCATTGGCTGCCGCTGACCCAGCATCCCAACAGCTGGCTGCTGGTGCGCCCGGGCCGCAAGCCCCTGCTGATCTACTACCAGCCGGACGACTACTGGCATCTGCCGCCCGAGGCGCCCAGCGGCTTCTGGGTGGACCCGTTCGACATCGTCGTGATCGCCGATCCGGCCGATGCCGCCGCCCATCTGCAGGGTCATGGCCGCCTGGCCGTGATCGGCGAGGCCGATGCCGCGCTGGAAGGCGTGCTGCCCAACAACCCCGAGGCCCTGCTGCATCTGCTGCACTACCCGCGCGCCTGCAAGAGCGAGTACGAGCTGGAGCAGATGCGCGCCGCCTCGCGCCGGGCGGTCAAGGGCCATGTGGCCGCGCAGCAGGCCTTCATGGAAGGCCGTTCCGAGCTGGACATCCACCGTGCCTACCTGGCCGCCACCGGCCACACGGACCGCGACCTGCCCTACACCAACATCGTGGGCCTGAACGAGCATTGCGCGGTGCTGCACTACCAGTACCAGGACCCCCAGGCCCCGGCCCAGTCGCGCAGCTTCCTGATCGATGCCGGTGCCCAGGTCAACGGCTATGCCAGCGACATCACCCGCACCTGGAGCCGCGGCGGCCACGAGGAATTCGAGGCCGTGCTGGCGGCGATGGAAGCGGCCCAGCTGGCCCTGGTCGATGAGGTGCGCGCCGGCACCGACTACCGCGAGATCCATCTCAGCACCCACCGCCGCATCGCCGCCATCCTGTCCTCGCAGGGCATCGTGAAGATGAGCGCCGAGGCCATCGTGGCCGAAGGCGTGTCCTCGACCTTCATGCCGCACGGCATTGGCCATCTGCTGGGCCTGCAGGTGCACGACATTGGCGGCTTCATGGCTGACGAGAGCGGCGCCGTCGCGCCCAAGCCCGAAGGCCACCGCTACCTGCGCCTGACCCGCGTGCTGGAGCCGGGCATGGTGGTGACGATTGAGCCGGGCCTGTACTTCATCCCCACGCTGCTGGACAAGCTTCGCGCCACGTCGGCCGGCGGCGCGGTGGACTGGGCCAAGGTGGAGCGCCTGCTGCCCTATGGCGGCGTGCGTATCGAAGACGACGTGGCCTGCCGCGCAAGCGGTGCGCCCGAAAACCTGACCCGAGATGCGTTCGCGGCGCTGGCTTGAGCTCGGGCTGCTGGTCGCGCTGGCCTTGGCGGGGCCGGCCGGTGCCGAGCCGCCGCAGCTGTCCAAGGTCGAGGTGCAGGGCGAATCCACCGCACCGCGCGAGCTCAAGACCTTGGCCACCTTGTACGAGGCCCGCGAGCTGTTCGAGAAGCACCATGCGCTGGCACCGCAGGCCGAGCTGAAGTTCAAGGTCTACGCCCGCACCCAGGCCGAGCATCAGCAGCGGATGAACCTGGCCCTGGTCACACGCCAGGGCCGGGTGCCGGTGCCGCTGGATGAAGAAGACAACTTCGTCATCGACCCGACCTGGAACCGCTATCCCGATGCCACCGAGCTCAAGAGCAAGCTGCTGGACGGCCGCGTGACCTGGCGGGCCGACATCCGCACGCCCGGCTGGCCGGACCACGAGCGGCGACTCGGCGACCTGCGGCTGCAGTGCCGCGTCGGCTTCGAAAGCGGCGTGGCGCGCGGCGGTGACCGGGGTTTCTTCGCGACCCTGGCCAAGGCCGTGTTCTCCAGCAAGGATGGCTGCGAGAACAGCTATTCCAGCAGCAGCAGCTTTGCCGACCGGCCGATCTTCTCGGTCACCCTGGTCGACGGCCCACGACGCATGACGCTCAGCAACGTGATGCTGCACGGACTGCGCGATGTCACAGGCGAGCAGTACGACTGGGGCTTCCTGCTGCGTGAGCGCATGTTTCGCCTGCCCATGGGCGACATGAGCTGGTCCAACGAGACGCGGGTGGTGATGGAGTTCGCAGAGGATCCTCAGCAGCCGGCCGATGCACAGCTGCTGGCCTCGGACCATGCGCTGGCTCAGGCCGCCCGAGAGCTCCGCGTCGGCGAGACCTTGGCCGAGTCGCTGCGCGAGAAGCTGGGCAAGGCCGACGAGAAGCATTTCGACAGCGGGCGCCGCCTGCTGCGGCACCTGAGCGTGAGAACCCTGTTGCCACCCGATCTGCCGCCCGAGGTGCTGGCGCAGCTGCCGGCGCAGGACCTCGGCAAGCTTTCGCCGGCGCAGCTGGCGGCCTTGCTGGCCAAGCTGCCGGCCTACAAGGCTGCCGCGGCATCGGCTGCCAAGGCGGCGTCGGGGGCAGCCCTGGGCCGCCCCGGGCTTGAAGTGGTCGAGCTGGTCACGCTCTTCGACGAGCAGGACCGCTTGATCAAGTACGCCTTGCGCCGGCTCTCGCCGACGCAGCGTTACCGTTAGGTCTGTGCCTTAGAAGCGCCATCCCAGGCCCACACCAAGCAGCACGGGGTCGACCTTGAAAGTGCCGACCTTCGTGCCCTTGGAGCTGACGTCGGTGTCGATCTTGACCTTCTTGAGGTCGATGTTCAGGTAGGTGCCCTTGCTGATCGCGATGTCGGCGCCGATCTGGGCCGAGAGGCCGAAGCTGCTGCGCTTGACGTTGGGACCCAGGGCCGTGACCACGGCGGGGGCGAACTTCACCGACGAGAAGTGGGTGTAGTTCAGGCCCAGGCCCACGTAGGGGCGGAACGTGGCTTCGGGAGCGAAGTGGTACTGCAGGCTCAGCGTCGGCGGCAGGTGCTTCAGCGAACCGATCTCGGCGCCGCCGGCATAGAGCCTGTGCTTCTGCGGCACGGTCAGAATCAGCTCGGCCGCCAGGTTGGGCGTCAGGAAGTAGCTGAAATCAACCTCGGGAATGGTCTTGTTGTTGATCGTGAGGCCGAGGCCGGTGCTGTCGCCGTTGGCCGAATCGATGTGGACCGCACGCACCCGCACCAGCAGCGGGCCTTCGGCGGCCGCGGTGGCGAAGCCGGACGCAGCGGTGAGCAGGGCGAGGGCGGCAATCTTCTTGTTCAACATGATGTCAATGACTCCTGGATCTGCGGGAACATTCCCGTCAGCAGTCATTGCATCGCTGCGCAAAGTGCCGGCCCTTGAGGTGACACAAGGGCCCTGGGCCACGTTTGCGTCCCGCGCAGGACGCTTGTGTCAGATCAAGCTTCTTGACCGAGGCCGAGGCGCCTGCACAACTCCAGCGTCAGCGCCGACTGGTTGAGCGTGTAGAAGTGGATGCCCGGCACGCCCTGGGCTATCAGGCGCTCGCACAGGCCGGCGATCACGTCCAGGCCGAAGGCGCGGATCGAGGCCACGTCGTCCATGTAGCCCTCCATCTTCAGCGCTACCCAGCGCGGAATGTCGATGCCGTCGCGGGCTGCGAACTGGGCGATGCGGGCGTAGTTGTGGAAGGGCATGATGCCCGGGACTATCGGCTGCGCAACTCCCAGCTTGCGCGCCTGCTCGACGAAGTGGAAGTAGGCGTCGGCATTGAAGAAGAACTGTGTGATCGCGCCGTCGGCACCGGCCTTCATCTTGTCGGCGAAGTGCTGCAGGTCCTTGGCGGCGTAGCGCTGCTGCGGGTGGTACTCGGGATAGGCCGCGACCTCCAGGGTCCAGTCCGCGCCTTGGGTCTCGCGGATGAAGCTGACCAGCTCGGAGGCATAGCGGAATTCACCGGCCGTGGCCGTGCCGCTGGGCAGGTCGCCGCGCAAGGCGACGATGCGGCGGATGTTCTGGGCCCGGTAGGTGGCCAGGATCTCGGCGATGCTTTCGCGGGTCGAGCCCACGCAGGACAAATGGGGCGCAGCCTCGTGGCCGGTGGCGGCGATGTCCGTCACCGTGGCCAGGGTCTTGTCGCGGGTCGAACCGCCGGCGCCGTAGGTGACGCTGAAATAGTGCGGGTTCAGCGCTCCCAGTTCCTGCACCACGGTCTTCAGCTTCTCGCTGCCCACCGGGGTGTTGGGCGGGAAGAACTCGAAACTCACTGCAGGGGTCGTCATGCTCGTCGGTCCTTGTCTTGTTCGTCTTGGCTTCAGGCTGCGGCCGAGGCCCACAGGAAGAATTCGCGGTTGCCGTCACCGCCGGTGATGCTGCTGTCGAACCAGCCCTGCCATTGCCAGCCCTGGGCCGCCACGGCCGCTCTAGCCTGCTGCTCCAGCTCGGCGTACTGGGCCTTGTCCTTGACCAGGCCGCCCTTGTTCAAGGCCTTGGGGCCGAGCTCGAACTGCGGCTTGATCAGCAGCAGCAGCTGGCCATCGGCCGCCAGCCAGGGCGCCAGCTGGGCCAGCGAGCCCAGCATGGAGATGAAGCTGAGGTCGCCGACGATCAGCCGGAAGCCGCCGGCCGGCTTGTGCGCTTGCAAGCCTGAGCTAGCCAGCTCGCGCACATGCAGGCCCTCAAGCAGAACGACCCGCGGGTCGTTCGCCAGAGAGGCATGCAGCTGGCCATGGCCCACGTCGACGCCGACGACTTTCTCTGCGCCGCCTTTCAGCAGGCAGTCCGTGAAGCCGCCGGTGCTCTGGCCCATGTCCAGCACCGTGAACCCTTGGACCTTGATGCCGGTGGTGGCCAGCGCACCTTCCAGCTTCAGCCCGCCGCGCGAGACATAGCGCAGCTCGGCGTCGTCCGTGACCCGCAGCTCCTCGTGCTCGGGCACGTCTTCGCCGGCCTTGCGCACCGGGCTGCCGGCCGCGCGCAGCACCGCGCCGCTCTCGATCAGCCGCTGGGCGGCCGAGCGAGAGGGAGCGAGCCCGCGGCTCAGCAGCAGCTGGTCGGCACGCATCCGTTCTCTCGATCAGTAGCGGTAGGTGTCGGGCTTGTACGGGCCGGCCTTGGGCACGCCGATGTAGGCCGCCTGCTCCTCGGTCAGCTCGGTGAGCTGCGCGTTGAGCGTGGTCAGCTGCAGGCGCGCCACCTTTTCGTCGAGGTGCTTGGGCAGCACGTAGACCTTGCCGATGTCGTAGGCGTCGCGGTGGGCGAACAGCTCGACCTGGGCGATGGTCTGGTTGGCGAACGAGGAGCTCATCACATAGCTCGGATGGCCCGTGCCGCAGCCCAGGTTCACCAGGCGGCCCTTGGCCAGCAGGATGATGCGCTTGCCGTCCGGGAAGATCACATGGTCGACCTGGGGCTTGATCTCTTCCCACTGGTACTGCTCGAGCGCCGCGACCTCGATCTCGTTGTCGAAGTGGCCGATGTTGCAGACGATGGCGTTGTTCTTCATCGCGGCCATGTGCTCATGGCGGATGACGTTCTTGTTGCCGGTGGTGGTGACGAAGATGTCGGCCTTGTCCTGGGCGAATTCCATGGTCACGACGCGATAGCCTTCCATCGCGGCCTGCAAGGCGCAGATCGGGTCGATCTCGGTGACCCAGACCTGCGCCGAGAGCGCGCGCAGCGCCTGGGCCGAGCCCTTGCCCACGTCGCCATAGCCGGCGACGACGGCGATCTTGCCGGCCACCATCACGTCGGTGGCGCGCTTGATGCCGTCCACCAGCGATTCGCGGCAGCCGTAGAGGTTGTCGAACTTGCTCTTGGTGACCGAGTCGTTGACGTTGATGGCGCGGAACAGCAGCGTGCCCTTGGCGGACATTTCCTTCAGGCGGTGCACGCCGGTCGTCGTCTCCTCGGTCACGCCGATGATCTCGGCGCTCTTGCGGGTGTACCAGGTCGGGTCGACGGCCAGCTTGGCCTTGATCGAGGCGAACAGGATGCGCTCTTCCTCGCTGCCCGGGTTGGCCAGCACCGACAGATCCTTCTCGGCCTTCTGGCCCAGGTGCATCAAGAGCGTGGCGTCGCCGCCATCGTCCAGGATCATGTTCGGGCCTTCGCCTGCGCTGCCGGCAGGGCCGAAGTCGAAGATGCGGTGGGTGTAGTCCCAGTAGTCTTCCAGCGTCTCGCCCTTGTAGGCGAACACCGGCGTGCCGGCGGCCACCAGGGCGGCGGCGGCATGGTCTTGCGTAGAGAAGATGTTGCACGAGGCCCAGCGCACCTCGGCGCCGATGGCCTGCAGCGTCTCGACCAGCACGGCCGTCTGGATGGTCATGTGCAGCGAGCCGGTGATGCGGGCGCCCTTGAGCGGCTGGGTGGCGGCGTATTCCTTGCGGATGGCCATCAGGGCCGGCATCTCGCTCTCGGCGATGGCGATCTCCTTGCGGCCCCAGTCGGCCAGCGAGAGATCCTTGATGACGTTGTCGGGGAGGTTGACGGGGGCGTTCATGCGGGGCTCCTTCAGAGAGACCAGCGTGGCCAGAGCATCCTTCACTCACCCACGCCGGATCGGTAGGTGAGCGCCGTTGCCAGGTCCCCGCACGGTCGCGGGGAGCGTCCCAAGCCTGGCCGGGATCCTGGGTCTCAGGTCCGGTTGCAGCGCCCCTTGGGTCAGGGCGCGATTATGCCGAACCTGGGCCGGTCCCAGGGCGCATTGGTGTGAAAATCCGCGCGCATCAAAAAAACAAGGGCGGCCGGTTGGGACGGCGACGCACCTGGGCCGTTCGGCCCGACCATCAATGATCAGAGGGAGTCATGCAGTTGAAGAAATACCAGGGGATGCGGGCAGGCGCCTGTGCAACGGCCATGGCGGCCGCAGTGTTGTTGGCGGCCTGTGGCGGCGGCGGTGGATCCGGAGGCGGTTCGACCACGCAGCCCACCCAACCGACGCAGCCCACCCAACCGACGCAGCCCACCCAACCCACCCAACCTACGAACCTGGTCTGCTCGGCCGGCACGCCTTCGGCCCAGGTGCTGATCGAAGGCCCGCTGGTCGGCAAGCAGGCCGCAGCGGCCATCGCCGGCTGCTCGGGTCCGATCAGCAATCTGCAGTGGACCCAGACCAGCGGCCCGGCGGTCAGCCTGCTGAGTGCCCAGACCCAGGTCATCCATTTCGAGCCGACGACGGCCGGCAGCTATGGCTTCCGCGTCAGCTATACCGACGTGGCCGGTGCGGCGCAGACGCGTGACGTGACCCTGGACATCACGGCACCGGCCACGCCGGCCAAGGCCATCGTCCGCAACCACCAGGCGGTGCGCATGGGCGGCAAGGCCTCGATCCGCGCCTGGTCCACGACGGGCGAGACGGTGCAGAGCGTGAGTTGGACCCAGCTCGACGGGCCGACGGTGAGCCTGGAGTCGGTCGACAGCTCGGCCCGCCAGTTCGTCGCTCCCACGGTGAGCCAGGACACGCTGCTGCGCTTCCGCGCCACGGTGCAGACCGCCAGCGGCAGCGACAGCCAGGACGTGATCGTGCTGGTCGAAAAGTACGACCAGGCGCCGGCGGCGAACAACAACTACGTCTGGTCGGACCGGCATGTCTCGCGTGTCCATGCCTATCGCTCGACCAGCGCCTACGCACCGGTGCTGGCTGACTGCGTCTACAACGCGGCGATTCGCACCTACGAGCTGTGCAGCGTGTCCCGCCTGCCGTTGTTGGGGCAGGAAACGAACGGCAATCTGCCGAGCATCGAGCAGGTGATGAATCGCGTGCTGGTGTCGCACGACTGGCAGGGCAAGAACTTCGAGAAGTTCCTGCAGGTCCATGATGCGCGCGGCGACTTCCGGCGCATGCTGATGAGCACCACGGCCGTGGTGATCGGCTCGCATGTCCGGCCGTCCTTCTACAACCCCTACACCGGGGCGATCTACCTGGATGCCGACAACATCTGGATCGAGGCCGGCGAGCGCGACACAATTGACGAGGCGCCGGACTACCGCGAGGCCTACAGCCAGGGCCTGGCCTTCCAGGACCTGTGGCGCTATGTGAAGTCCAACCAGTACTTCATGACCAACTACAGCGCGACGCGCCGTGCGACCCGCAGCATGGACGACCTGCTTGGCGACATGGGCTGGCTGCTCTATCACGAGCTCTCGCATGCGGGCGACTTCCTGCCTGTGGAAACCTTCGAGCTGCTGAACCAGCAGCCGGGCCAGACGATCGGTGCCTATGCGGTTGGCTATCGCTATGCCAACCGGCGCCTGGTTTCGGACCTGATGGACGGCGCCTATCCGCTCAAGAACCGCGACCTGGACGCCTTGGCCGACGTCAAGTTCGGCGGCACCGCGGCGTCGGCCGCGCAGAAGGCCGTCACGGCCGGCCAGGTCGGCGATTGGTTTGCCGCCGACCTGGCCACCGACATCTACGCCTACTACACCTTGCGCGAAGACATGGCGATGACGGTGGAAGAGTCGCTGATGAGCCTGCGTCTGGGTGTCTACCGCGACGTGGCCTTCGTGCCGCGTGATGCCAGTGGCAACCTGGTCCTCGGCGATGTCCGCTGGGGCCAGCGCGGGCGGATCGGCGAGTCCAGCCTGCGGCCTCGCCTGAAGCTGGTGGCGGCCAAGGTCGTGCCCTGGATGACGGCCGGCGACTTCGACACCCTGCCCGCACCCAAGCCCATGCGCGTGGGCGCCAGCTGGACCGACAACCTGGTGATCAATGGGCCGGTGCCGAGCGGCTCCGTGGTGCTGATCAAGCCGCAGGAGGCCGACTACCGGGCCGAGTACGAGGCGGCCGGCCGCCTGGCCCAATGGGCCCGCCGCGCCAAGGATCGCGAGGAGGGCCATCGCCAGGTTGAGCGCTGGCTAGGCAAGCGCTAAGAACCGCTTCATCGCTTCCAGCTCGCCCTGCACGGCGTCCTTGAACAGGGCGCCGGCAGGGCGTTTTTCAATGAAGCCCAGCTCGTGGCGCAGCCGGCCCTTGTCTAGGCGCAGATTGGCCCAGCCGATGATTTCCTCGCCCCACAGCAGGGGCAGGGCGTAGTGGCCCATGGTGCGCTTGTGGGCCGGCGTGTAGGCCTCGAAGCGGTACTCCCAGCCCCAGAAGCGCTCGAAGCGCCGGCGGTCCCAGACCACCGGATCGAACGGGGCCAGCAGGGTCACCTTGCCCTGCGGTGCCTGGTGCCGGCGCGAGCGCGGGTTCTCGTCCAGCGGCCAGTACCAGGTCTCGCCGTCGATCTGGGCATGGGCATAGCGGTCCTTGGCCGCCTTGCAGACGGCGCGGGTCTCGGCCTGCAGATGCGGTGCGCCGTAGCGCAGCAGCGTGGTCAGGTAGCCGAGGCTGGCCGCCGGTAGTGGCGCATAGAGCGCCACGACCTTGTCGAGCAAGGCCTCGGCGCACGCCTTGCGGGCGGCCGGGCTGTCGTCGGCCTCGGGATGGTTCACGGCTTCGTAGACACGCGTGCCGCTGTCGCGCCGCTTGACCCGCAACTTGCCGCGGTAGTGCAGGCCGTCCAGCAGCTGGGTGCTGATGTTGAGCTCGCCGCCCCAGTAGCCCGGCATGCGGCCATGGTGGGCGAACTCGTCCAGCACTTCGGTGGGATGGGTGGGGCCATGGCGGCGCACGAAATCGAGCAGCTCCTGCGCATGCTGCTCGCGCTGCGCGTCCCAGGGCTTGCGCGGCGTGCGCGGATGCATCAGCGCCAGGGTCTCGCGCGGCAGGAAGCCGTAGTTGACGAAGCAGTCTTCCTCGACAGCGAGGCGCGGGTAGCGCTGCTCCAGCTGGCCGGCCACATAGTCCTTGACCCTGAGCCTGAGGATCAGGTCCTGGGCCCGGGCCGGGGCCCGCATCGGGTCGGCCTGGACGAAGCCCAGCTTCTTGATGGCGGTGGGCAACGTGGTGGGTTTGAAAAGGGTGCGTGCCAATGCATAGCGGCGCAGCTCCTCGAGGGTCGGTGCCTTCATGGGCGGAGTCTCTCCAGTTGCCGGTCGTGCCAGCGCGCCAGCAGCCCTTGGGCCAGCAGCGCGCCCAGCCAGGCCAGGGCCATGTCCTTCTGCGTGTCCCAGGGGTCGCCTTGCGTGCCCAGGAATTCATCCGCCCCCTGGCCCAGGACCACGGCCGCGCCCCATTCGATCA
The DNA here is from genome assembly GCF_030345705.1 of Pelomonas sp. SE-A7. NCBI lineage: Bacteria > Pseudomonadati > Pseudomonadota > Betaproteobacteria > Burkholderiales > Sphaerotilaceae > Roseateles > Pelomonas sp. SE-A7. The sequence continues at coordinate 2,553,021 of NZ_JAUASW010000001.1, read as the reverse complement.
GCTCGTAGATCGCGCTGATCGCCAGGCAGACGGCGGTGACCAGGCTGAAGGTCCAGGCGCCGGCCTGCAGCGGTGTCTTGCGCAGCAGCAGCTCGCGTGCCGCGATGGCCGGGATGAAGCCCTGGGCCAGGTGGCCGATGCCGTCATACGGATTGCGCGCAAGGCCGAACCCCTCCTGCATCCAGAAGCCCAGCGGCACGCGGGCGTAGCTGTAGTGCCCGCCCAGCATCAGGATGGCCGCGTGGACGAAGACCAGGGCCAGCAACAGCGGCGTGATTGGGAAGCGCTTGTGCGTGGCCAGCAGCAGCGGCCAGACGATCAGCACCGGCGCCACTTCCATCCACCAGGTGGCACGGTCATAGGCGCCGAAGTAGCTGAAAGTCAGCAGGGCGAGGCTGGCGGCGGCGGTGAGTTGCAGGGGGCGGCTGCTTGTCATGGCGGCCGATTGTGCAGAGGAAATGAAAAAGGGCCACCGAAGTGGCCCTTGCGATTGGCGATGCAGCCTTGTGGTCGCCGCTCACATCGCAAGCGATATGAGCGCCGCCCCAAGCCCCAGGGTTTGCTGGCGCAAACGCCGGGCCTTACAGCCCGGCCGCTACACGCAGCGCCTGGGCCTTGTCCGTACGCTCCCAAGAAAACTCAGGCTCCTCGCGGCCAAAGTGGCCGTAGGCCGCCGTCTTGGAGTAGATCGGGCGCAGCAGGTCCAGCATCTGGATGATGCCCTTGGGACGCAGGTCGAAATGCTCGTTCACCAGCTTGGCGATCTTGTCGTCGGGGATGACGCCCGTGCCTTCGGTGTAGACCGTGACGTTCATGGGGCGGGCCACGCCGATGGCGTAGGCGACCTGGATCTGGCACTGGCGGGCCAGGCCGGCGGCCACGATGTTCTTGGCCACGTAGCGGGCGGCGTAGGCGGCCGAGCGGTCGACCTTGGTCGGGTCCTTGCCCGAGAAGGCGCCACCGCCGTGCGGGCAGGCGCCGCCGTAGGTGTCGACGATGATCTTGCGGCCGGTCAGGCCGCAGTCGCCCTGCGGGCCGCCGATGACGAAGCGACCGGTCGGGTTGATCAGGTACTTGGTGTCGGGCGTCAGCCAGTCCTTGGGCAGCACCGGCTTGATCAGCTCCTCGCGGATCGCCTCGTAGAAGGCGTCGGTCATCTTGTCGCCCAGGCTCATCTCGGGCGAATGCTGGGTGGACAGCACCACGGTGTCGATGCTGTGCGGCTTGCCGTCCACATAGCGCATGGTCACCTGGCTCTTGGCGTCCGGACGCAGGAAGGGTAGGCGGCCGTCCTTGCGCAACTGGGCCTGGCGCTCGACGAGGCGGTGGGCGTAGTAGATAGGCGCGGGCATCAGCTCGGGCGTCTCGTCGCAGGCGTAGCCGAACATCAGGCCTTGGTCACCGGCGCCGGTGTTCAGATGGTCGTCGCTGGCGTGGTCCACGCCCTGGGCGATGTCGTTCGACTGCTTGTCGTAGGCCACCAGCACGGCGCAGCCCTTGTAGTCGATGCCGTATTCGGTGTTGTCGTAGCCGATGCGCTTGATCGTGTCGCGCGCCACCTGGATGTAGTCCACATGCGCATTGGTCGTGATCTCGCCCGCCAGCACCACGAGGCCAGTGTTGCACAGGGTCTCGGCGGCCACGCGCGAGCGCGGGTCCTGCTGGAAGATCGCATCGAGGATGGCGTCCGAGATCTGGTCGGCCACCTTGTCGGGGTGGCCTTCAGAGACAGATTCAGACGTGAAGAGGAAGTCGTTCGCCACTTTTACACTCCGGGTTCAGGGTCCATCGGCGTTGCCGGTGCTGGTGGAGCGGTGCGGCGAACGCTTTAGCGGCATTTATTGAGCTGCTTTGACACAGCCCGGCGGGAGTCTTGTTCCTCCCGCGTCGCCCCGCAAGTTGTCCATTTAACTCGGCGACGCGCGAATTATAGAAACATGTTTTTGCTGATGCGTTTGCTGTCCCGCCTGCCGCTGCGGCTTTTGCACGTGCTGGGCACTGGGGCGGGCTGGTTGACCTGGTTGCTGTCGCCCACCTACCGCCGCCGCTTCTCTGCCAACGTGGCCCAGGCCGGCCTGGCCCCGGCCCAGGGCCGGCCGGCCATTGCGGCGGCCGGCCGCATGATTGCCGAGACGGCCTGGCTGTGGCTGCGTCCACCGCAGCAGCCGCTCGGCAGCAAGCTGCAGTGGGATGGGGCGGAGCTGATCGACCAGGCCCTGGCCCAGAACAAGGGCCTGCTGCTGCTGACGCCGCACATGGGCTGTTTCGAGGTCTGCGCCCAGGCCTATGCCGAGCGATGGGGCGCGTCCAAGCCGATGACGGCGCTGTTCCGGCCGGCCCGCAAGCCCTGGATGCGCGAGTTCGTTGATGCCTCGCGGGCCCGGCCGGGTCTGCTGACCGCCCCGGCCAACCTGGCAGGCGTGCGCCAGATGATCCGCGCCCTGCGCTCGGGCCAGACCGTGGGGCTGCTGCCCGACCAGGTGCCGCCGGAGGGCCTGGGCGTCTGGGTGCCCTTCTTCGGCCGTGAGGCCTACACCATGACCCTGGCCGGCCGCCTGGTGCAGCAGACCGGCGCCGTGCCGGTGCTGCTTTGGGGTGACCGGCTCAGTGGCGGCCGTGGTTATGTGGTGCGGGTGCGACCCGCGCCACAGATTGCGTCCGATTCCACGCCAGAATCCGCTGCCCTGGCGATCAACAAGGCAATGGAACATTTGATCCTGCAGGCCCCGGGCCAATACCTCTGGGGCTACCACCGCTACAAGCAGCCGCGCGGGCTGGACATTGGCGCTGCCGCGAAAGCTGGCGAGGGTCAGAACGGATGATGGGTCGTTTCGCCGCCCGGCTGCTGATCGGCCTGCTGTGGCTGCTGCACTGGCTGCCATTGCCGCTGCTGGTGGTACTGGGCCGTGGCCTGGGCCGGCTGCTGTGGTGGCTGGCCGCCTCGCGCCGACGCATTGCGCTGCGCAATCTGGAGCTGTGCTTCCCCGAACTGGACGAGGCGGCACGCAGGGCGCTGGCGCGCGAGCATTTCGCCTTGATGGGCCGCAGCTTCCTGGAGCGCGGCCTGCTCTGGTTCGCCTCGGCCGAACGGCTGCAGCGCCTGATGCAGATCGAGGGCGACATAGCCCTGGCGGACCGTTGCGGGCAACCGGTGATGTGGCTGCTGCCGCATTTCGTCGGCCTGGAATGGGCGGCGCCGGGACTGCTGCTGAACCAGCGGACGCCGCCGGTGGATGTCTACCAGCGCCAGAGCAACCCGGTGTTCGACCGTCAGATGCTGGCCGGGCGCGGGCGCTTCGGCAATAGCGTCTTCGTGGACCGACACGACGGCATCCGTCCGGTGCTGCGCTTCATCAAGCAGGGCTATGGCTTCGTCAATGCGCCGGACATGGACTTCGGCGAGAAGGACTCGGCCTTCGTGCCCTTCTTCGGCGTGCCGGCCTGCACCCTGCTGGCCCCGGGCCGCATGGCAGCGAGCCAGGGCATGCTCGTGCAGCCGCTGGTGATCACCATGCTGCCGGGCGGCCGCGGCTTCAAGGTCGAGGCCTGCGCCCCCATCCCCGGCTACCCCAGCGGCGACCCGCTGGCGGACGCCCACACCCTGCATGCCTGGCTGGAGCAGCGCATCCGCGCCAACCCGGCGCAGTACCTGTGGGTGCACAAGCGCTTCAAGACCCGCCCGGCCGGCGAGCCGTCTCTCTACTGAGAGAATCGCAGCATGAATTTGCGCTTTACCAAGATGCACGGCGCGGGCAATGACTTCGTGGTCATTGACGCGACCCGGCAGCCCCTGACGCTGACCCCGGAGCAGATGCGCCGGCTCGGCGACCGCCGTTTCGGCGTCGGCTGCGACCAGATCCTGGTGGTGGAGCCGGGCCGCGAGCCGGGCGACGACTTCGCTTACCGCATCTTCAATGGCGCCAGCGGCGAAGAGGTGGAGCATTGCGGCAATGGCTCGCGCTGCTTCGTCCGCTATGCCGTCGACCACGGCCTGACCGACAAGCGCAGCATCCGCGTGCGCACCGTCAACGCGCTTTTGGAACTGCATCTGCGCGAGGACGGCCGGGTCACGGTGGACATGGGCGCCCCGGTCTTCGAATCCGAGCGCGTGCCCTTCGATCCGCGCGCCCTGACGCCTCGGCTGGAGAACGGCTTCGAGCAATGGCCGCTGGTCGATCTGGGCATCGAGGTGGCGGTGGTTTCCATGGGCAATCCCCATGCGGTGCAGCGCGTGGCCGACGTCGAGACGGCGCCGGTGCTGGAGCAGGGCCCGCGCATAGAAAACCACCCGCGCTTCCCGCGACGCGTTAACGCCGGCTTCCTGCAGGTGCTGGACCGCGGCCATGTGAAACTGCGCGTGTTCGAGCGCGGCGCCGGCGAGACCCTGGCCTGCGGCACGGGCGCCTGCGCCGCCGTGGTGGCCGGCATCCGCGCCGGCTGGCTGGACGAGCGCGTGGACGTGCAGGCCCGAGGTGGCCTGCTGACGATCGAATGGGCCGGCCTGAGTCAGGGCCTGCAAGCGCCGGTCCTGATGACCGGTCCGGCCGTGCAAGTGTTTGAAGGAGAGATCAGCCTGTGAGCAGCAGCAACCCCACCATCGAAGGCGTCACCGAGCACGACATCGCCAACTACCTGGCCAACAACCCGGCCTTCTTCGAGCGCCATGCCGAGCTGCTCGCCTCGGTGCAGCTGAGCCATCCGCACAGTGCGCGGGCCGTGTCGCTGCAGGAGCGCCAGGCCGAGATGCTGCGCGAGAAGATCAAGGGCCTGGAGCAGAAGCTGATCGAGATGATCCGCAACGGCCAGGAGAACGTGGCCATTGCCGACCGCCTGCACCGCTGGACCCGCGCCCTGATGCTGACCGCCGATGCGGCCAAGCTGCCCGGCGTGCTGCTGGAAGCGCTGCGCCACCAGTTCCTGATTCCGCTGGCCGGCCTGCGGCTGTGGGGCGCGCGGCCGGAGTTTGCTGAGGCCGATTTCGCCCAGGCGGTCAGCGCCGACGTGCGCAGCTTTGCCGAGAGCCTGAGCCACCCCTATTGCGGCATCAACTCCGGCTTCGAGGCCGCGCGCTGGCTGGGCGAGGGCAATACGGCGCTGTCGCTGGCCCTGATTCCGCTGAGCGTGCAGGGCCGCAGCTTCGGCCTGCTGGTGCTGGGTTCGCCCGATGCCACGCGCTACACGGCCGAGATGGGCACCGAGTTCCTGGCCCGCATTGGCGAGATCGCCAGCGCCGGCCTGGCTCGCCTGCTGCAACTGCAGGACGGCGATGGTGGCGCAACCGCAAGCACCGACGGCCCCGCTGCCTGAGCTGCTGCAGGCCTACCTGGGCTATTGCCAGGTCCAGCGCCGGCTGGCCGGCCGCACGCTGAGCATCTACGGCGAAGCGCTGCACAAGCTGCAGCGGCTGGCCGAGCGTGACCAGGTCGAACTGCTGCAACTGGGCACGGCCCAGGCCCGACGCTGGGTGGCCGAGCTGCATCGCGGCGGCCTCGCGCCGCGCAGCCTGGCGCTGATGCTCTCGAGCTGGCGCGGCCTCTACCGCTGGCTGGGCCAGGAGCAGAAGGTTGCCTTCAATCCGCTGGACGGCCTGCGTGCGCCCAAGGCCGGCAAGCCGCTGCCCAAGGCCTTGTCGGTCGACGATTCGGTGCAGCTGGCGGAGTTCAAGGCCGAGAGCGCCAGCCCGGCCGAGGAGGCCCGCGACCGGCTCATCGTCGAGCTGCTCTACGGCTGCGGCCTGCGGGTCGCCGAGCTGGTGGGCCTGGACCTGCACGCCGGTGCCGCGGCGGCCGGTTGGGTGGAACTGGGCAACGCCGAACTGCAGGTGCTGGGAAAGGGCAGCAAGCGTCGCTCGGTGCCGCTCGGCAAGGCGGCGCTGGAGGCGCTGGAGCAGTGGGTGCCGCTGCGCGCTGCCATCGCCCGGCCGGACGAGCCGGCCCTGCTGGTCGGCCCTCGCGGCGGCCGATTCCAGGCCGGCCAGGTACGGGCGCGCCTGAAGGCCAGGGCGCTGGCGGCAGGCATGCCGAGCCATGTCCATCCGCACATGCTGCGCCACTCGTTCGCCTCGCATCTCTTGCAGTCCAGCGGCGACCTGCGCGCGGTGCAGGAGCTGCTGGGCCACGCCAATATCTCGACCACCCAGGTCTACACCAAGCTGGACTTCCAGCATCTGGCCAAGGTCTACGACGCTGCCCATCCGCGGGCCAGGAAGAAGTAGGCCGGCGCAGCACCCTGGTATGGTGCGCACCCATGTTCCGAACTCGAATCCTGCCCGGCCTTGCCCTGGGCCTGGTGGCCAGCGCCTGGGCCGCCGATGACGCCATTCCGCCGACCCCGGGAGCACTGAAGGCGCAACCGGCGGCTTTCGAGGCCAACTGGACTTCGCTCAAGCTGCCCACCGGCGACCGCGTGACCCTGCTCGGCACCAGCTACCTGGTGGCCATGGACGAGGACTGGGGCGCCGGTCCCAGCCTCTACGGTGCGGCACGCGGCAAGATGGGCGGCCTGTTCACCATGGGCATGACGGCGCAGCGGCGCTGGCAGGTCGGCCAGGATGCCCACCTGGCCGTCAGTCTCTACGCCGGAGCCGGTGGTGGGGTCGGATCGAACGAGGTTCGCTTCGGCGGCGGTCTGATGCTGCGCCCGGAGGTCTCGCTGCGGACACGCTTCGGTTCCTGGTATGGCGGCGTGTCGGTCGCGCATACCCGCTTTCCCAGCGGCAATGTGCGAGGCACCTCGACCAGCCTGGTGCTGGGCACGGCCGATGGTTTCTTCAGTTTCGCGCCCACCGATTCGGGCTACCGGGCCAGTCCGCATCGGCGCACCGGCCTGGGCATAGACGAGGTGCTGCCCACCTTTGGCAGCTATCGCCCGCGGCACAGCAGCGTGGGTCGTGATGGCAGCCCCACCCGGGCGACGGTCGGCAAGGCCGGCGCCTCGCTGCGCCAATACCTGGACGAAGGTTCCTGGTGGGGCGTCGAGGCTGCCGGGGCCAGTACCGGCGGCAACGATGGCTACATGGAGGTGCTGGCCGCCCTGGGCCGTGACTGGCCCTTTTCTGCGGACCGCTCCGTGCGCCTGGGTTGGCATGGCGCGGCCGGCCTCGGCGGTGGTGGCAACCTGGACACCGGCAACGGCTGGGTGGTCAAGGCCGGTCCCACCTTGCGCTGGACCAGCCCCTGGGGCCCCTCGCTGCATCTGGAGGCGGGCCTGATGGGCGCGCCCAGCGGCACGTTCAAGGGCAGCTATTCGCGCCTGGCCATTGGTCTGCCGCTGGACAGCAAGGCGCGTGGCGACCAGATGTTCAGCCCCAGCAGCGGCACGGTGCGCTCGCAGGCCCTGTTCTTCAACTACGAGCATCTGGGCGGCGTGCGCTTCCGCGATGGCCGCCGCCAGGGCCTCGGCCTGCTGCAGGTGGCGATCACGCAGGACCTAGCTTCCAACCTGTATGCCACGGTGCGCGCCGGCAGCGCGGCCTGGGGTTCGGCGGGCGGCTATTCGATGGGCCTGATGGGCGCCGGTGTGCAGAGCAATCCGCTGGCGGGTGGCAAGCTCAATGTGGGTGCCGGCCTGATGATCGGCGCCTCTGGCGGCGGCGGCGTCGCGGTCAGCGGCGGGGCGGTCGCGCAGAGCGAGGCCTGGGCGCAATGGCGCTTCGGCGAGCAGGATCGGCTGCGCCTGCGTGCCGGCCTGACCCAGTGGCGCAGCCTGCGCGGCCAGACCCAGTCGGCCACCGGCTTCGACATCGCCCTGGGCTATGCCTTCGGCACGGTGAGCCGCTGAGCCGGACCGAAGGACAATCCGCGCCATGAAGACGATCAAACTGCGCCCCGGCAAGGAGCGTTCGCTGCAGCGCCGCCACCCCTGGGTGTTCGAAGGCTCCATCCACAAGGGCGGCGGCGACAGCGGCGAAACCCTGCGCATCGAATCCAGCGAGGGCGAGTTCCTGGGCTGGGCGGCGTTCAGCCCGCAGTCGCTGATCAGGGCGCGGGTCTGGAGCTTCGACGAGAACGAGCGCATCGATGCGGCCTTCTTCCGGCGTCGCATCGCTGCGGCCGTGGCGGTGCGCCAGCGCCTGCCGATTGCGTCGAACGCGATGCGCCTGATCCATGGCGAGGCCGACGGGCTGCCGGGCCTGGTGGTGGACCGCTATGACGACATCCTCAGCGTGCAGTTTTCTTCGGCCGGCACCGAGCGCTGGAAGAAGCAGATCGCCGAAGCCCTGCTCGAAGTCACCGGCCTGAGCCGGCTCTACGAGCGCAGCGACGCCAACGTCCGCAGCCTCGAAGGCCTGCCGGAAGTGCGGGGCTGGCTGCATGGCGAAGGCGCGACCGAGCTGACGATCCGGGAGCATGAATGGCGGCTGAGCCTGGACGTGGCCGAGGGCCACAAGACCGGCTACTACCTGGACCAGCGCGACAACCGCAAGAAGTTCGCCGAGGTCGTGCGCCAGTACGGTTGCAAGAAGGTGCTGAACTGCTTCAGCTACACCGGCGGCTTCTCGGTCGCGGCCCTGGCCGGCGGCGCCGAGCAGGTGACCAGCGTGGACTCCTCGGGCCCGGCGCTGGCGCGGGCCACGGCCCATGTGGCACTGAACGGCTTTGATCCGGCCCGCCATCAGGCCCTGGATGCCGACGTGAACGCCACGCTGCGCGCCGCGCTGAAGAATGGCGAGCGCTACGACGCCATCGTGCTGGACCCGCCCAAGTTCGCGCCCACGGCCGCCCACGCGGAGCGGGCCGCACGCGCCTACAAGGACATCAACCGCCTGGCCCTGATGCTGCTGCAGCCGGGCGGCCTGCTGTTCACGTTCTCCTGCTCGGGCGGCATTCCGCCCGACCTGTTCCACAAGATCGTGGCCGGTGCCGGCGTCGATGCCCAGGCCGACGGCTTCATCCTCGACCGCGTCGGCGCCACGCCCGACCATCCGCAGACCATCTGCTTCCCCGAGGGCGAATACCTCAAGGGCCTGTTGATACTGAAGCGCTGAAGGCCGGCGCCTCTACAGCCCGGCCCCGTCGCTCGTCGGCTGGTCGCAAAGCCGTTGGCGTCTGGAGCGTGTGAGTCGAGCATGCCGGCTTTATTCAATGAGGAGGCCGATTCATGAACGAAGTACAAGAGCTGACGCCGGCTGCACTGTCCCGCCGCCGGGCCCTGGTGGGCATGGGCGTGGCGGCCGGCAGCATGCTGAGCAGCAGCCTGCGGGCCCAGCCCGCGCCGGCCTGGCCGCTGTGGCAGGTGCATGGCCAGGATGGGCGTCGCGCCTATCTCTTCGGCGAGACGCCGGCACGCGCGTCGCCCTGGCACGATGCCCGCATCGAAGCCTTGCTGCCGACCTGCTCGGTGCTCTGGAACGAGACCAACCAACAGTGGCGAGGGGACCGCCAGGGTGTGATCAAGCGCTACGGCATGGACCTGCAGACGCCACTGCCCCGGAAGCTCGACGCTGCCCGCCTGGCGCGGCTGGAGCAGGTGGCAGCGCTGGCCAAGATGCCGCTCGAGAGCCTGGCGCCGCTGCGGCCTTGGACGGCGGCGCTCACGCTGGAAGGCGCCTACTACGCGCAGCTGAAGCGCAACCCGGCCCACAGCGCCGAGAACATCCTCATCCCCATCGCCAGGCAGGCCGGTATTGCGCAGGCGAGCGAGTTCGCTGCGCAGGATGATGTCTGCGCCTTCATGGGCGAATTCACGCCCGAGCAGGACCTGCAGTTCCTGGACTACACGCTGGACAACCTGCTCGCCGGCCCCGAGGCGAACGAGCGCATCCATGCCAGTTGGGCCCGGGGCGATGCCGCGCCTGCTGAGCAGGTGGTGCTGCGCACGAAGACGCAATACCCGGCTATACATGAGCGCATGGTGCTGGACCGCAATCGAGGGTGGGTGTCTCGTTTTGCCCAGATGCTGGCGGCGGACAAGCCGGCGATGGTGGTCGTGGGCCTGTACCACATGGCCGGGCCCGATAGCGTCGTCGCCCAGCTGCGCGCCGCTGGATACCGGCTCAGCCGGATCTGAAGCCGCGCCGCGCTCAGGCCGGCCGGTGCAGGTTCAGCCTGGGCTCGAACTTGCTGCGCTGGACGGCGAAAAAGCTCTTCACGTTGCGGACGTTGGCCTGCTGGGTGAACAGGCTCTGCACCAGGGCGTGATAGGCCGGCATGTCCGGCACCTGGACCACCAGCACGAAGTCCGGCCCCGGCGAGACCCGCCAGCATTGCTGCACGGCCGGCTCGCCCAGCACGCGGGATTCGAACTCGGCGAGGTGCTCGGCGCCCTGGCGGTCCAAGGTGATCTCGACGATGGCCGAGAGCCCTGCCCCCAGCTTGTCGGGCGATAGCAGGGCGACGCGTCGCTCGATCACGCCGCTTTCCACCAGGCGCTTGACCCGCCTGAGACAGGTCGCTGGCGAGACATGGGCCTTTTCGGCCAGGGCCTGGTTGGACAAAGCGGCGTCCTGCTGCAACAACTCCAGCAGCCGCCAGTCCGTCGCGTCGAGCTCGATGGGCTTTTGAATGAATGAATCTGCCGTATTCATTTGATTGGTGAAATTATTGGCCGTGAATATTTCACGACGGATGTTAATTGCATTTGCGATTGAAATTTGAAAGCAAATGCCGCCGCTGTCTGCCTAGGATCGCGCCCATCGCATTCAACCCAGCTGCCGTCACGGCAGGGAGCAAACACCATGTGTGGCATCGTCGGCGCCGTCAGTCAGCGCAACATCGTTCCCATCCTGATCGAAGGCCTCAAGCGCCTGGAATACCGCGGCTATGACTCCTGCGGCGTGGCGGTTCACCAGGACGGCGAGCTGAAGCGCGCCCGCAGCACCTCGCGCGTGGCCGAGCTGCACAGCCAGACCGCCGAAGACGGCATTGCCTCCGGCACCGGCATCGCCCACACCCGCTGGGCCACGCACGGCGTGCCCGCGGTGCACAACGCCCACCCCCATTTCTCGCATGGCCCCAATGCCGCTGCCGCGACCGCCGGCCGCATCGCCCTGGTCCACAACGGCATCATCGAGAACCACGACGAGCTGCGCGCCGAGCTCAAGGGCCGCGGCTACGAGTTCCACAGCCAGACCGACACCGAGGTGATCGCCCACCTGGTCGACCACCTCTATCACGGCGACCTGCTGGAAGCCGTGCAGCAGGCCATCACCCGGCTCAAGGGTGCCTATGCCATCGCCGTGTTCAGCCGTGATGAGCCGCATCGCGTGATCGGCGCCCGCGAAGGTTCTCCGCTGGTGCTGGGCGTTTGCGAACAGGAGAACTTCCTTGCCTCCGACGCCATGGCCCTGGCCGGCGTGACCGACCAGATCGTCTACCTGGAAGAGGGCGACGTGGTGGACCTGCAATTGGGCCGCTACTGGATCAGCCACCTCGATGCCGCGAGCAACCGTTTCGAGACCGTGCAGCGCGAGGTCAAGACGGTCCATGCCCACAGCGGCGCGGCCGAGCTGGGCCCCTACCGCCACTACATGCAGAAGGAAATCTTCGAGCAGCCGGTGGCCATCGCCAACACGCTGGACGCGATCACCGGCATCAGCCCCGAGATCTTCGGCGACGGCGCCTTCAGCGCCTTCAAGGAGATCGACTCGGTGCTGATCCTGGCCTGCGGCACCAGCTACTACTCGGGCTCCACGGCCAAGTACTGGCTGGAGAGCATTGCCAAGATACCGACCAGCGTCGAGATCGCCAGTGAATACCGCTACCGCGACAGCGTGCCCAACGAGCGCACCCTGGTGGTGACCATCAGCCAGAGCGGCGAAACCGCCGACACGCTGGCCGCGCTCAAGCATGCCCGTTCGCTGGGCATGAAGCACACGCTGACCGTCTGCAACGTGGCCACCAGCGCCATGGTGCGCGAATGCCAGTACAGCTTCATCACGCGCGCCGGCGCCGAGATCGGCGTGGCCTCGACCAAGGCCTTCACGACCCAGTTGGTCGGCCTGTTCCTGCTGACCCTGGCCCTGGCCCAGGCCCGCGGCAAGCTCAGCGACGAGCAGGAAGCCGAGCACCTGAAGGCGCTGCGCCATCTGCCGGTGGCCGTGCAGGCCGTGCTGGCCCTGGAGCCGCAAGTCGTGGCCTGGAGCGAGGCCTTTGCCCGCAAGGAAAACGCGCTCTTTCTCGGCCGTGGCCTGCACTACCCGATCGCGCTGGAAGGCGCGCTCAAGCTCAAGGAAATCTCCTACATCCACGCGGAGGCCTATCCGGCCGGTGAACTCAAGCATGGCCCGCTGGCCCTGGTCACCTCGGAGATGCCGGTGGTGACCGTGGCTCCCAACGATGCGCTGCTGGAGAAGCTCAAGAGCAATATGCAGGAAGTGCGCGCCCGCGGCGGCGAGCTGTTCGTCTTCGCCGATTCCGACACCCGCATCGAAAGCGAGAGCGGCGTCCACGTGATCCGCATGCCTGAGCATTACGGCGCGCTCAGCCCCATCCTGCACGTGATCCCGCTGCAGCTGCTGGCCTACCACACGGCCTGCGCAAGGGGGACGGATGTGGACAAGCCCAGAAACCTGGCGAAAAGCGTCACTGTGGAGTGACGCTTTTCGGCGCCGACGGCGCTGACTCCAACAAATAAAGTCCGTCGGGCACAAATAAAGTCCGTCGGGAGTATTCCGCATCGTGGAATATTGGGCGGCTTGTTTTGCTGAGTCTCGGCGAGCCGAAGGGGCGGACCTTCTGCTCGCCACTTTGGCCGCGACCGCCCCACCCGCCATCGACCGTCTTGTCCTGCTCGAACCCTATTCACTTAGAACATTTGAGCCGCATCGACCTGCTCCGCCTCGTCGCGGCTTGCCTGAGGGCTTTGACCTGTCGAACTCAACAAGCTGTGTGGTCAGCGTCACCGTGGCGGCTCATCCGCCGTACAACCGGTATTTGAGCCACCCTCAGACCTGGGACTCGGACGTGCTCACTCCCGTGATCCATGGGAGTAAATCGAGTTGCCGACTAAGGGCACCAGTGCACTCGACCATGGCGAATCCAGAAGTGCGACTGGCAGCCGTCACGAAGCCACACCGATGGGGTTAAGGATGGGCGACCTTTCTGGTCCAGGTCCAGATCCCAGCGTGGAGCAGCCTCTTTGATCAACAGAAGTTCGATCTTCCGGCCGCACCCGCAAGGGCACCGCATCCCTGCACACCAATCTTCATCGCCGTCCCGCGCCAGCACGAGGGCCCTGAACGGCAGCCTCGGAGGCAGGCTGTCTCCACTGACCAACTGGAGACGGCGAGCCGGCGCCACGAAGTCGAAAAGCCTCAGCAACAGCCTCTTGGCCTTCATGCGATTGCCTCCGACTTCGGCGCGCGTAGGGCGGGTAGCCCCAGGAGCGGTTCCAAGTCGCCGCGTGCGAACTGCGGGATGGTCGTCGTTGGGAACGACTCAACCGGGAAGAATTCCTCTTCGTTCGCAGCGAGGCTGAACTGCGTTCTGGCGTACGCAGCGTTGGACTCGTGGCGAAACGGGTAGGCCCGCGCGATGAACTCCATCACGCATGCGGATGCCGCCCTCATGTTCAACGCAATGACTGCTGGCGCTTCTTCGGCGACGCCGCGTAGATAGCCGGCCTGCATCTCTTCCCTGTGTGCATCCGGTGCCGTGCGCCGCAGGTACTCCGCGCGCAGCGAGGCGGGGTCGTAGACCCTACGATCTTGAAGCGTCGGGCCGCCCGGGTGGACGTAGTCGATTCGCCCGCAGACGTCAGCGATGGCTGATCCTCCCGTCGTCCTTCTGGTGGGAATCGAGACCCCGACGTCGAACAGCGGGATCAAGAAGCTGGCGGCCAAAAGATCTGCGATCTGTCGAGCGTCAAGGGTGTCGACGCATGAGAACATCACGTCGGCTTGGCTGGCGCACAGCACTGCTTCGCGTGTCGAGATTGACGCGTTCACTGGTACGGCGACCCCCTCGCCCCTGTAGCTGGTCACAGCTTCAGCAAACGCGACGACCTTCGATCTCTGAGCCTTGGCGTCCGCCAGCGTCGAGTTGACAATTCGATTCAGGTTGCGCGGTTCGATCTTGTCGAAGTCTATGAGGATCACTTGGCCGAATCCAAGCCGCGCGAGTTGCTCCGCGACGAGCGAGCCCGTCCCAGACACACCGATGACGCAGGCACTGAGGCGACCGAGCTCTTGGGTCGCCTCGCTGGTGAATGCTGTTGGTCGAGGGCTGAACTTCCTGTCCGCCCAGTGCCAGGTGAGGTCATCACCGGCAACCATCACAGACTCGACCGAGATCGGTGACAAGTCCTGCCGGTAAAGACGCGCCAACACGGCGCCATCAGGGGTCATGATCGCTGTGCCGTGTAGACCGCCAAGCGCTTGAAAGAGGCTGGGCACCGCCAACAGATCGCTTCTGTCGTCGTGCCGAGAGAAGCCGAATAGACCACCGGGATGCGAGTGGGTCAGCACCAAGGAGAGGCCATCAGCTTCCGCCAAGTCGATGGCCTCTTCGATCGCGGCCCCCGGCCAAACCAGGTAGTCCGAGCGCCGCTCCTTGCAAGCGGAATGCGGCACCAACAAGATTTGCTTCACGAGCAGGCGCACTCGTGGACCAGGAGTCCGAGCGCACAGCAAGATGGCGGCTGCCTCGAGACCATCGCCTGGAAAGAGGTGATCTCGCAGTTTCCGGTGGTCTGCATTGGTGATTGTCAGGTTGGTGGACGGGTTCATTGCTGCACCTCTTTGGCCAGCGCCGACTCGACCAGGGCAAGATGCGTCACGACGTTGTCGGAGTCCGGTCGCCACTGACAGGCATCGGACCGATGGCGTGACCACCGCTGGTACGACTGGCCACAGATGGCCTCCTGTACCTGCGTGCACTCAATCGCTTGGCCACTGTTAAGCGCGAGGCCCGGGAAGACATAGAACATGTCGATTTGCGCGCCGGGGTAGGTCGGCGGCACTTCGAGGCCCAAGGTGACCTGCTGTTCGTTGTAGCCCGCGGGCACCGAATATCCAAAGATCAGCAGCCAGCGCCGCTGGTTGTCGAGCACCGTCTCCCACTGGGCAAAGTGCTCGTCGAGGAAGCGTTCGTCGACGTCCAGCAACGGGAAGTCACGGCGAAGAGCTTGCGCAGCTTCACCGTTGCTCACGTCTTTCGGAGTCAACCGGATCTTCTCAATGCCGGGCGCCCGCAAGTCAACGACCGAGGTGAGTTCCAGCGCCTGCTTCGGTTGCCCGGCCACCTTGAGGAAGATGTGCCAGCCTTGATTGGTGTCAAAGCCCGCTTGGCGCATCGCATCACTGACAACGATCGTCGGCGTCGGCACCTCGAGGCGGACGCCCTGAATGTTGAGGATCCAGACGCGGGCTCGGCTGTAGAAGGCTTCGACTCCTGCGTGGCCGAGGTCCACAAATTCGTGGTCTTCGACGACAGCGTCAGCCTTGTCCTGACGCTGCAGGTACAGAAGTTTGTCCGCCTGAACTCCGCCGAGGTGGCGCAGGATGCTCCCGGAGATCCGCTGCGCTGGCCAATCGATGCGCTTGCCATCGATCGTCAGCCGATACGAGCGGTCAGTGACCACCACAACGAACCGGCCGCCGGGTTGCGGAACGCTCACCACTTCGGTCGGGCGAATGTCTTCCAGTTCGCCGTTGGCCAACAGGTGGAGAACGGTGACCACCTGGGCATCGCTGTAGCCAGCTGCGCTGGCAATTTGCGCCCCGGTGGGGGTGTGGTCAGCCAAAGGAACAGGCTTGAACACGAGGTCGAGGCCAGCGACCTCGATGAAGTGCCCATCTTGGGCAGGAGGGAAGGTGTTTGCGTTGGGCATGGTTGCCCCTTTCGTAAAGCGAAATGAACGTTTTTCCGTGACTGATCAGCCACGAAAGACCACAGACATCGCTTGGGAGCCTTGACTAGGGGCTCCGACGCAAACACACTCTCAATCGCCAAACCGAGTCGGGCGTTCGCGTCAGATTCACCCCTAAGGGCAAGCTCTCAAGCTTGCCCTTTCCTATTTGTACGGCAGCATTTGTTGCGCCTCCTTTCTTACTGGCAGGCCAGTTGGCTGTTGAACAAGTCGGAGACCTTGCCAGCGGAGCTGATCAGGTTTGACAGCAAGCGCCAGTTCTCCGTCTCCTTGCGAACTCTCCCGGCAATGATGGCCGGATGAATCTGTAGTTGCCGCGCCAGGTCGACCGCGTCATCGGTGGAGTGGCTGATCCTGACTGGGGCATTGACCCAGGCGGCCTCCGGAATCAAGGCTTCTCCGGCCTCTCGATCGGCCTCCAGCTCTTGATCGCTGGTTCGTGTCTTGTCATCCAGGTTGTCCGCAATGCACGGATCCGACGCAGTCAAATGCCGCTGGACGTGGATGAGTTCGTGCAGCAGTGCGAACCAGAAGTTGTCGATGCGGTCGTGCCGAAGCGTCAGCGCAACGATCGGTGCTTCGCCGTCCAGCATGGCTGCCCCGTCAAGGTAGGTCTTGTCGAAGTGCCGCTCAAAGACCAACGCGATGCCATGGTTGGAGAGGTACTCCTGAGCCAGCAGAGGGCCGGACTCGAAGGTCGACAGCCGAGTCAGGTTGCGGATCCACTCTGACGTGATGACGCCGTGCTGATAAGCACCTTTGAGAGCCATGGCGCGTGCCTTTCGCAGCACGCAGGCTTGCCAGACCTTGAACGCGTACTCGTCCATGGTGCGTGCCCCGGTTTGATGAAGCGTCGCACGCATCATGACCGGCTGTCCGCCCAGACCTGACGCGCACCGAAAGAAGCCCGTCACCAGTTCTTCTGCGTATTCTTTCAGGGACTGCAGCGGCCGCTTGTTCGGCCCGAACAGGCCGCGTTCCTGCATCTCGGCCAACGGGAACTTCGTGTAGTCCACCGTCGAATCAACCGACAGCTCTTGCCCTTCGCCGATCAGCACGTCAGCCGGGATACCCAGGCCTGCGTGCAGCCGGCGGATCATCGCCAGGCTCAACGGGCGCTTGCGGCTGAGTACCTCGGAGACCTTGGACATCGAGCCGATGTAGGGCACGAGGTCCTTGTGTGCCAGCCGCTGCTGATCCATCCGGAACAGGATGGCGTCGATCGGGTCCGGCGGCGTAGGGGGGAACTTGGTCTGTTCGTACGACTGGATGAGCAGGGCCAACAGCTCCAACTCAGCCTCTTCGGCGGACCCCGCTGCGGGGTCCATGTCCATCAGCTCAGACAGCCGAGCAACGGCAACGGCGTGATCGCCGTCCGTCTTCAGTACTCGAATCTGCGTGCTCATGTTCTTCTCCTGGTGTCGAGGGTTTTGGGGGCTCACTGGCCGAAGTTCTTCTTGTCGTACTCGGCGTGTGTGCCGCCCCACTCGATCATGACGATGCCGTTCTGAAAACGGACTTTGACAACCAGCCGGTAGCTGTTGCCCTTGATGTTGAAGATGACCCGGTTGCCACCCAAAAAACTTGCCGAGGCGTAGCGGTCCTTGATGTCCTGCGGGGAAGTCCAAGTCGCGCCCTCCACTTCCTTGCGCCAGGCATCCAGCACTCCCCGAGCATCTGCATGGGCCGCCTTCAGCTCCTCCAAGATGGGTATGTTGACTAGTTGCATAGGCCTCGCTTTGGCCCCCCGGCATGGTTGAATTGTGACTTCCCAATTGGGGAAGCGTCAAGAGTTCCCTTTTCCACGTTGATCGCCTCCTTGTGTTGTTGTAAGAATCGCTTTTGTGCGTCATCACGAATGCTGCGTACGAAATCGATGTTGGCATCCTAGCACTATCACGCTAAGATCTGCAACATGAACGATGCCGCACTAAAAATGAAGCTGGGCGATCTGGCGCACATCCGTGCCGGACACCCCTTTCGGGGCGCGGTTGAGGCGGTTCCTGAGGGCGCGGTCGCCGTTGTCCAGATGAAGGACATCCTGCCTGGCGGGGGTGTCGACTGGTCGTCGGCGGTCCGTACGGAACTGGTGGGGCGGAAGGAGCCGGACTGGGTGAGCGATGGCGACCTCCTTTTCGTGTCGAGGGGCAGTCGGTACTTCGCTGTGTGCGTTGATTCGCCCCCGGCGCCTGCGGTCTGCGGGCCTCACCTGTTCCACCTGACGGTCAAGGCTCGCGAGCTGTTGATGCCGGAATTCCTTGCCTGGGTCGTTGGGCAGGGCCCGGTGCAACGTCAGCTCCAGCAGGCAGCCTCTGGATCGCTGCAACTCAGCGTGACCCGGCAAGCGCTTGAGGCCCTCGAGATCCCGCTGCCACCGCTTGCGACTCAACGGGTCGTCACAGATTTGGCTGCCGCGGCCGCTCGTGAGCGCGCTGTTCTGACGGCCCTGATTCAAAACCGCGAACTGCAGCTTGAAGCGCTCGCCTCCGCCCTGGCCAGCGGACAACCCATGAAGCTCACCTGAGAGAACCGATGACTGAAATCACGAACGTCAGCCAAGACGACATCAACGCCGCCGTCTGGAACGCCTGCGACACCTTCCGCGGCACCGTCGACCCCAGCATCTACAAAGACTTTGTGTTGACGATGCTGTTCTTGAAGTACGTCTCGGACGTCTGGCAAGACCACTACGACAGCTACAAGCAGCAGTACGGTGATCACCCAGAGCTGATCGCCGAGATGCTCAAGAGCGAACGCTTCGTCCTGCCTCCGGACGCGAGCTTCTACGCCCTGTACAACCAGCGGCACAGCCCTGGCAACGGCGAGCGCATCGACAAGGCCTTGCACGCGATCGAAGAGGCCAATATCGCCAAGCTGCGCGATGTGTTCCAGGACATCAGCTTCAACTCCAACAAGCTGGGCGACGAGCAGCAGAAGAACGACATCCTCCGCCACCTGCTGGAGGACTTTGCCAAGCCCGAACTGGACCTGCGCCCCAGCCGCGTCGGTCAGCTCGACGTGATCGGCAATGCCTATGAGTTCCTCATCAAGAACTTCGCCTCCACCAGCGGCAAGAAGGCCGGTGAGTTCTACACGCCACCCGAGGTCTCGACGCTCATGGCGCGACTGATGGCACCGCAAGAGGGCGACGAGATCTGCGACCCGACCTGTGGCTCCGGCTCACTGCTGATGAAGTGCGGCCGACTGGTCCGCGAAAGCACTGGCTCGCGCAAGTACGCGCTTTACGGCCAAGAGGCGATCGGCAGCACCTGGGCCCTTGCCAAGATGAACATGTTCCTGCATGGCGAGGACAACCACCGCATCGAGTGGGGCGACACCATCCGCAACCCGAAGCTGTTGGATGGCGCGGCGAGCCTGAAGCACTTCGACATCGTCGTTGCCAACCCGCCCTTCAGCCTGGAGAAGTGGGGCTTCGAAGGCGCCGACGCCGACAAGTTCAGCCGCTTCCGCCGCGGCGTGCCACCACGCACGAAGGGCGACTACGCATTCATCCTGCACATGATCGAGACCATGAAGCCCGGCACCGGCCGCATGGCTGTCGTCGTGCCGCACGGCGTGCTGTTCCGTGGCGCAGCCGAGGGTCGCATCCGCCAGAAGCTGATCGAAGAGAACCTGCTGGATGTGGTGATCGGCTTGCCGGAGAAGCTCTTCTACGGGACAAGCATTCCTGCTGCCGTGCTGGTGTTCCGCAAGAACAAGTCCGACGAGAAGGTGCTGTTCATCGATGCCAGCCGTGACTTCGAAGCCGGCAAGAATCAGAACGTGCTGCGCGAAGTTGACCTTCAGCGCGTTGTGGATACGGTGCACTCGCGACATGGCGTCACCAAATACGCCTACCTCGCCACCAGGGCAGAGATCGCGGAGAACGACTTCAACCTCAACATCCCGCGCTATGTGGACACCTTTGAGGACGAGAACGAGATCGACCTCATGGCCGTGCGTAGGGAGCGCGAGCAGCTTAAAGCCGAGCTCGCCAGCCTAGATGCAAGGATGGCTGAGTACCTGAAGGAGTTGGGCTATGAGTGAAGGTTACGAACGCTGCGTCTCTACCAAGTGGCCTTCTTGGCAGGCGAATCCCAGCGAGCCTGTTGGATCTATCAAAGTTCTTTGTGAAATGACATGGGGGCGAGATGCTTCCTGACGGCTGGACTCTCGAACGTCTTGATGCGATAGCAACCGTTGAGCGAGGCAAGTTCTCTGCGCGACCTCGCAACGACCCCAAGTACTTTGGCGGTGACACGCCCTTCGTTCAAACAGGAGATGTTGCGGGCGCGCAGCTTTACCTCGGAACGCACAGCCAAACTTTGAATGCGTTGGGGCTCACCGTAAGCAAGGTCTTCGAAACCGGAACCATCCTGCTAACGATTGCTGCAAACATCGGTGCTACTGCGATAACGCGGGTGCCAACTGCGTGCCCTGACAGTGTGGTTGGAATTCGTCCCCTGTCACCGGCAACAGACCTGCTCTGGCTCAAGTACGCACTTGACGAGATGAGAGGTGATCTCGATTCCCAGGCAGGTCAGAACGCTCAGAAGAACATCAACCTTGATGTGTTGAAGCCACTTCGGATCGCAACCCCCCCTGCCAGGGAGCAGAAGCAGATTGGCGAGATTCTGTCCGCTTGGGATCAAGCCATCGCTACGGCCCAGCACCTGCTGGTCAATAGCAGGCGATGCTCGCGAGTCTTGATGTCATCGTTGCTGGCTGGGCACCGACGCTTCCCTGGCCTGTCCGACAAATGGCGCCACGCCGAGCTCGAGGCCATCTTCGAGCGAGTCACCAGGAAGAATACCGAGCAGAACACGAATGTGCTGACGATCTCCGCGGAGCACGGCCTCATCAGTCAACGCGACTACTTCAACAAGTCGGTTGCCAGTGCCAACCTCAGCGGGTACACGCTGCTGCATCGGCATGATTTCGCCTATAACAAAAGCTACTCCGCCGGGTACCCGATGGGAGCGATCAAGCCGCTCCTGGCGTATGAAGCTGGCGTCGTGTCGAGCCTGTACCTTTGCTTCCGCTTGCGCGAGGACGTAGACGCAGACTTCGACTTCTTCCGCCACTACTTTGAAGCAGGACTCCTGAACCAGGAGATTGAAGGCATCGCGCAGGAAGGCGCACGCAACCACGGTCTCCTGAACGTAGGCGTGACGGACTTCTTCAAGCTGCAGCTGCATATTCCCAGTGCGCCAGAGCAACGTCGCATTGCCGAGGTCATCAATGTCGCACGCGCAGAGGAAGCCTTGCTTGAAGCCCAAGTCCGAGCCTTGCGACAGGAAAAGACGGTCCTGATGTCGCAACTTCTGACCGGTAAGCGCCGCGTCAAGTTTTCCGAAGTTGAGTTGGAGGCCCAGGCATGAGCGCCACCCCCAATTCCCGCGAGCAGTACAGCGCTCACCTGCCAGCGCTGCACCTGCTGTGCAATCTGGGCTGGAACTTCCAGACGACGACACAGGCGCTGAGCCTGCGCGGCAGCACGCGCGAAGTGTTGCTCAAGGGGCGGCTGGTCGAGGTGCTGCAGACCCGCCGCTACGAATACAAGGGCGAGTGGTATCCGCTGTCGCCCAGTGGCATCGAACAGATCGTGCGGGAGTTGTCGGCGCTCAGCTTGGCCGAAGGGCTCATGCCGGCCAATGAGCGCCTGTACGGCAAGCTGGCCTTGGGCATCACGGTCACGGAGTTCATGCCGGATGGCAAGAAGCATCAGCCCACCATTCCGGTGATCGACTGGAGCGATCCTTCTTCGAACCGCTGGGACGTGACCGAGGAGCTGGAGGTGTTGTCTGCGCAAGGCACGCACCACCGAACGCCAGACGTTGTGGCCTACGTGAACGGCATCCCGCTGGTGGTGATCGAGGCCAAGCGCCCGGAGTCGGGCGGTGGCAGTCATCCTTCGAAGGCCATGGTGCAGGAAGGCATCAGCCAGCATCTGCGCAACCAACGCCCAGACGAGATCCCCAACCTCTTCGCGTACGCCCAACTGCTGCTGTCCATCAGCCAGACGGAGGGGCGCTACGGCACCACGCACACTGCTGCCAAGTTCTGGGCCAAATGGCGAGAAGAAGAGTTCGACGACGCGCACCTGCAGGCCGTCAAGAACGCGCCATTGCGTCCGGACGTCCGTGCCGCGTTGTTTGAAGGCAAGCCTGCATCGCTCGCCACCTACTTCGACACGCTCTGGAGCGCGCCGATGCAGGCCACTGAGCAAGATCGCTTGCTGGTGAGTTTGCTGACGCCGTCCCGCCTGTTGGAGTTCCTGCGCGGCTACGTGCTCTTCGACCGCAAGGTCGGCAAGATCGTCGCTCGCTATCAGCAGTTCTTCGGTATCCGCGCACTGCTGTCGCGCATCAGCCAGAAGAAGCCTGAATCGCAGGGCGGTGGTCGCGAGGGTGGTGTTGTCTGGCACACCACGGGCTCCGGCAAGAGCTTCACCATGGTGTTCTTGACCAAGGCCCTGCTGCTGGTCGAAAGCCTCAAGGAATGCCGCATCGTGGTGGTCACCGATCGCGTGGATCTTGAAACCCAGCTCTCGCGCAATTTCATGACGGGCGGGGCCTTCGGGTCGAGCATCGCCACGCAAAAGGATGGCGAGCGCAGCCGCACCCTGTCCGGTCGTGACCTGGCCCAGCGCATCGGGAAGGGGACCGAGCGGATCACCTTCACGCTCGTCCACAAGTTCAACACGGCGTCCAAGTTGCCCGAGTGCCGCAATGACTCTGCGGACATGATCGTGCTGGTCGACGAAGGACACCGGAGCCATGGCGGCGAAACCCATGAGCGGATGAAGAAGGCACTGCCCAAGGCGGCTTACATCGCCTTCACCGGCACACCGCTGCTTAAAGACGAGAAGACCTCCAACAAGTTCGGCCCCATCGTGCACGCCTACACCATGCAACGCGCGGTGGAGGACGAAACCGTGGCACCACTTCTCTACGAAGAGCGCGTGCCGGAACTGGACATCAACGAAGAGGCCGTCAACCGCTGGTTCGACAAGATCACCAGCAACCTCAGCGACGCCCAGCGCAGTGACCTGAAGCGCAAGTTCGCAAAAAAGGGCGCGATCTATGGTGCCGCCAACCGCATCGAGCTGATCGCCTGGGACATCGCGACTCACTTCAACGAGAACATCAAGAAGCTGGGCCTGGGTCTGAAGGGCCAAGTCGCAACCGACAGCAAGCTGGATGCGATCCGCTACAAGAAGGCGTTGGACGAGACTGGCCTGGTGACGAGCGCGATCGTGATCTCGGCACCCGACACCCGTGAAGGCAACTCGGAAGTCGATGAGGACACCCTGCCCGAGGTCCAGAAGTGGTGGAAGCAGGCCATGGCGACTTGTGGCAATGACGCTGAAGCTTACGAGAAGCAGGTGATCGGCGACTTTGGCACTGACGGGGCGCCGGATCTGCTCATCGTCGTGGACAAGCTGCTCACGGGCTTCGATGAACCCCGCAACACGGTGCTGTACATCGACAAGCCGCTGAAGGGCCACAACCTAATCCAGGCGGTAGCGCGGGTGAACCGCTTGCACGACGCCAAGCGCTACGGCGTGCTGGTGGACTACCGCGGCATCCTGAAGGAGTTGGACACTGCCATTCGCGCCTATCAAGACTTGGAGTCGCGGACGCAAAGCGGGTTCGATGTTCAGGACCTCGAAGGGCTGTACCACCAGTTCAGCACCGAGTACAAGCGCCTGCCGGCGCTTCATGAGCAGCTGTGGGCCTTCTTCAAGTCGGTCACCAACAAGCTAGACCGCGAGCAGTACCGACAGTTGCTCGCCCCTCGCTTCGTGAAGGACGCCGATGGCACCGAGTACGACGAGCGTCAAAAGCTTCGCGACGACTTCTATGACGCGCTCACAGCCTTTGGCCTGTGCCTTCAGACGGCACTGTCTTCGCGGAGCTTCTTCGAGGACAAGAGCTTCTCGGAGGAACTGATCACTCGATACAAAAGTGATCTGCGCTTCTTCACCGAATTGCGCCAAACGGCTCGCCGAGATGCCATGGAGACGGTGGATTACAGCGTCTACGAAGATCAGATCCGCAAGCTGGTCGACAAGCAGGTCATCGGCACGGAGGTGCGAGAGCCTGAAGGTGTGTATCTGGTCCACCAGTTGGGCCAGGAGAAGCCGGAGGATTGGTCGGAAGAGAAAACCCGCAACGAGACGGACATGATCCGGACGCGGCTGCGGAAGACCATCGAGCAAGAACTGGCTGAGGATCCGTACGCGCAGAAGGTGTTTGGTGAGTTGCTACGCCAGGCGATCGCCGAGGCCGAGGCGATGTTCGATCACCCGTTGAAGCAGTACGCCTTGTTCAAGTCGTTCGAGGAACAAGTGGCGTCGCGGGCGACGCCTGGCACACCCGACGAACTGGCAACCAACCCACACGCCAAGGCCTACTTTGGTGCCATCCGCTTGGTGCTGGGTGAAGACAGCTTCGCCGCTCTGGAGTCCCAGACCCTCGAGCGCTTGGTCCAGCAGTCTCTGGCCATCGACACCGTGGTCAAGGACTCAGTCGCCGAAAACTCGCTCAACCCCCAGAACATCGAAGCGGCGATCCGCAAGGGGCTGCTGCCACTTCTCTTCGGCAGCTTGGGGCTGGACAACGCAAAGCAAGTGGTGGAACAAGTCATCCAGATCACTCGCATCGGCCTCAGCAAGGCGTGACCATGGAGACGTTGGGTTTTGATGGTCAGCACCGAGTGGCGTACGGTGATGAGCAGATTGCTTTCACGTTGCGGCGGCAAACCACACGCGTGGTTTCGCGGGTTGCCATCCACGTTGAGCCGAATGGATGCGTGCAGGTCGACGCGCCACCGTCAACCTCGCTGGCCGACGTGCTGGCGGCGGTGCGCAAGCGCTCGCGCTGGATCAGTCAGCATGTCGCTGCTGCCAAGGCACGGATGGCGCATGTGCTGCCGCGCCAGTATGTGAGTGGAGAGTCCATCCACTACCTTGGCAAGCGGTATCGGCTCAAGGTTGTGGTTGAACCGGCGAGCGCTGCCGAGGCAAAGTTGCGTGGGGCGTTTGTGGTGGTGAATGTGCCTGGCCACGACGTCGATCAGATCCGCGCGTCTATCGACGCCTGGTATCGCGAGCGGGCTCGCGAGGTCTTCGCAGCGCGCCTGAAAGTCGTTGCGGAGCCATTGAGATGGGTTCGCCAGCTGCCGCCGTTTCGCTTGCAGTTCATGACCCGTCAATGGGGTAGCTGCTCTCCATCGGGCCGATTGACCCTCAACCCTTGGCTGGTGGCTGCACCGCGCGAGGCCATCGACTACGTGTTGCTTCACGAGCTTTGCCACCTGAAGCATCACAACCACGGCAGTGCCTTCTACCGAGCCTTGACGCGGCATTGTCCCGAGTGGGAGCGGATCAAGGTCCGTCTGGATAATCAGGCAGAGGTCTTTCTCCGCAGGTAGTACCTTTTAGTCAGCTTAGGTGAGCCGCTCGCACAGGCGACCTAGAAAAGCCAATGGTTGTTGCGAACAGCAGTGGCCGCAACCGGGCCGCGTTGCGGTTCCAAGCGGGATTCGCCATCCATCACGGGAAGGTATGCATGTCCTGCGATTCAGCTGAGCGCGGCTGCCTGGATAGGGCGATGGAACTCCAGCGCCTGACGGCCTGCGTTTGCCAGTCGCCGCCAGTCCGCGCCCAGAGACGAGGCTTCGCGCCAAGCATCCTGAAGGTGCTTTAGTCGACCTTGTTGAGAATGCCATTCGATCAACGACGCGGCTTGTTCTAAATCCAGGGCTTCGGCTTCTCGCGGGGCCGCCGACTTCTCGCCGAGGCCGATGATTTTGTGAACTGCGAAGCGCGCCGGATCAGGGAGGTTGACCGCGAAGGCACCGGTCTTCGCAAAGACGACTCCGCGTGTCTTGCGTTCAAGCAGGAACTCCATGTAGTTCATCGGGGCAAGAGAGGGCCGCAGGCCTTGCAAGTGGGGCATGTGATGGGCTACGGCAATAGGCGCAAGCATCTTGATGCGCAAGCCGGGCTCCCCACGCGCGCTAGCCTGCGCTCTGGCACGAGTCGACAGCTCCCGGATCGGGAGATTGCCTGTCTCCAGCGACACCAACGTTTCTCTTGCTGGAAGATCCAAATCGCTTGGAAGCGCGACGCAGACGTCTTGAACCGCTCGCCAGCAAAGGGCGCTGTTCGCTTCGTTGAACGCTTTCCAGCTGATCCCGAGCATGTTGCCTAGCGCTACGAAGGCATGCGCGCCAATCAGTACGGCGCCTGATCGGAAGAGTCCGTAGCTGGCCAGCTTTTGTAGGATCCGAAAGTGCCTTTCCGGCAAGCTGCTACAGCCCAGCGCCATGCAGGCCTGCGCGCGCCGCGAAAGTGCAGCGATACGCTCCGAGACTTGAGCATGCTCGTAATCTTTGATCAGGCTCTGAACACGTTCAGAGTCGGGGCCGACATAGACCGACCGTCCCCCGCCGTCGGCGTCTCTGAAATTGAAGTAGATGTAAGTCCGGCCCTTGATCTGACGCCGATGAAACGAGCCGCGCAGCGTATTGAACCGGGCTTGCTCGACAGCCTGGACCATGTCGTAGAGCTCGGCGTACGAGGTCTGCGCGCCAAGGGCGAGGTCAGAGAAGGACCGCGTGGTTACCATACGGAAGCTACGTTTGTATGGTAGTTCCCGTTTTTGAGGGCTGCGCTGCTTGCGGACCAAGCTGAGGGATGAATTGCGGCACCTGCGGCGGGCATATGGGGTGTTGGATTTCGCGCCTCAATTGGCGGTGTCAGCGGCCAAGGGTTCGTCCAACCACCGCGAAGATCGCCGCCCGCGTGAGTGGCATGCGATCCAGCCTGAGGATCTTGGCCTTCAGCTCCGGGATCCGCTGGTAGAGCTGGGGCAGCCTGAGGTGGCGAACGCCTTGCATCTCGAACATCTCCAGCGCGACCTGGCGAACTTGGTGAGCGAACTGCCGGTCCCGCGAATCCCAGTCCACGCGGGCCTGCGGCACGCGAATCGGCCGAGCCATCTTGGCGGTGTTTTCGGCCAACCAGTCGCGGTCGTTGCGATAGAGCCAGGCGTACGCTGCCGGCTCAGCCATGCGCGCGGCCTTCACGCCAGACAGAGGGTTCGCTGCCGTAGTCTGCGTCCAGACATTGCGGTTGCGATGCCTAGCGTTCTCGAAGCCAGCCTGACGCCAGGTCTCATGCAGGCCCACCTCGGTCCTTAGAAGGGTCGTCACCGTCTGAAGCGAGACCTCGCCGTAAGCCGCAGCCTCTTCCTTGGCGACGCCCTTGCGCAGCAGCGCGATGAGGCAGCCCCTCAAGTCGCCCTTGAGCAACTTCGGCCGCCGCGGAGTGGCCAAGCCGGCGGCGGCGGCCCACACCATGCCCGTGGTCGTGTCGATGCCCACCTCCTTGGCGGCCGCCGATGTCGAGCTCCCAGAGTTGATCAGATCTACCAGGCGGGCGCGGCGCGGGTCATCTTGCAGCTGCGCCGTGGACTCCGGCGCCGGTGCGGCGGTGCCGGTCGAGCCGCTTGTCGTCTCCATGCGGGCCAGTAGATCCTCGAGGTCGTCGAACAACCAGGCTGCGAGCGCCAACCGCCTCAACGGATGAACACTGGCCGAGCGGGCCGAGATTTGCCGGGCGATCTCGGCGTAGGCCTCATCGCTAGACGCGGGCAATTGCCCCATCTGCTCCAAGTCGAGCAACGGTCTCAGGAACTCTGCGTATGCCTCGCCGGCGGCAACGCGCCTAAGCCGCTGCGCAGCACCCGCCAGCAGGCCTCGGTTCCCCAACGCAGCACGAAATGTTTGGCCTATCAGGTGGGCGGACAGCAGCAGACCTGGCTTGGCCACCAGGCCTGCAACCATACGTGCGAGTTGTGTGACGCTGGGTGGCGGCGGCGCGGATGGTGCGGGCAAGAACTGCGACGGCGTCGGCAAGAGCCAGCCGAACCTGCTGATCCCAGTCGCCTTGAGGTCTGAAGACTGCAACCAGCCTCCGTGGCGACTGCAGATCCAGACACCTGGCAGTTGGTGCTCACGATGCCAGTACGGCGTGATGTGCTGCAGGGTGTCCTCCTGCATGCAAGCACGGCACGCCTTCAGCGGGTGGTTGGCCCTGAACCGACTGGTGAGCAAGCCGAGCTGGAATTTCAGCCGACCGGATGAGCTCTGCGCCGCGGCGCTGCTGGTCGCGTCGACCATCTCTGGGCTGGCGAAGCGCAGGTAGAGAGGAAGCAGGGTGTGCTCCTCCACGATGCTCGCCGCCGTGCCCAGCGCGTCGCCAGCGACGGAAAGGAAGTGGTCGAGTCGCGCGGGAAAGTCGTGGGCGCAGCCTTGCCTCGGATGCCCGAAGAGCTGACGGCATGTTGTCGAAGGCAGCTTGTTGCCGCTGGCCACGTGATATCGACTGCACAGGCTGAAAAGGGTCTCGTCGGGTAGCCAGCGTTGCGGCAAGCCGGGCTGAAAGGAGTCCAGCGTCGCCACCACAGCTCCCATACGTTCGCGTTATCGAACGCGCCGGATGTGAATCCCGGTCTTTGCCGCTTTACGGTGCAGCGCGGCGTCGCGCATCGCCTGGGCCTGCAAGGCCTCTCTCACAGATCTCTCGATCTGCCAGGCGCCCACACCGACCAGGAGGATGGAGAAGCCGCCCCACATAAGGGTGAAGAACGATCCTCCACTGGTCAGCCCAGCGCTAAAGACGCAGATGCAGAAGCACGCCAGCACCAACATGCTGATGCCGAAATGCCGGCGACGACGGGCGACGGCCGGCGTTATGACTTCCAGCGCTTCGCCCAACGCGCCGCGATCGGCGTCTGCCTGGTTGCCGCTGTGCCGGCGCAGCTCATCTTTTCCTGCCCGGTCGATCAGCGAGGCGCCAGTGGCCAGCAGCGCGATGGCCGCCGCACACGTCAGAAGGATGGCGGCCGGTCCGACGCGTCCTGCCAGCAGTCCCAGGGCAGCGATGCAGGCGCTGGCCATTGCCATCAGCGAGGTGCCCACGATGCGCCTGCGGCGGGCCGCTTCCTCGGTGCGCGTGTCTGGAGGTGATGCCACCACGTCGTACAGCGCTTCGTCCAGAAGCGCATCGATCGAACCCAGGGCCTCCTTTTCCACAGACGGCATCGATCAGGCCGCCATGAAGAGGGTCTCGCTGAGCGCGACCTCATCGATTTGCTCTTGCGACGCGAACTTGAGGTACAGGTGCTTCACGATGATGGCCTTCTTTTCTGGCGTCAGCGTGATGTCGCGGGACCGAGCCCAGGCGTCCACTCGGTCCGAGATGGCCAAGGACAGCTCCCAGTTGAGCAGCCGGCCAGCAGCCGTGACGCCCGGCTCACCGGTGAGCACCTTTAGCACATCGAATCCATGCGCTCCCAGTTCAAGCAAGCGCTCCGCCCCCAGCGACGACTGGTCTGTTTCGATCATGCCGACAGCGCTGCGGCTCACCTTCAGCAAATCAGCGAGCTGCTGTTGCTTGAGCTTCAATCGCTTGCGCTCGGCTGCGAGACGAAATCCGAACATGTATGCGCATCCTTGGAAGATCCGACCATTGTCTACAAAAAGCGACGCAAGACAAGATCCATGAATAATGTCAGCTAAATTGACAAATGGCGCCATGACTGCGACGATCTGAGCATGACAACCCTTCGGACCCCCGTCGAAGCGCGTGCCTGGCTTCAGCGCCACGGCGTGACGATCAGTGAGTGGGCACGCGCCAATGGCTTCAAGCCGGCGGTGGTCGCGGCGCTGCTAGCGGGCAGGTCTCAGGGCAACTGGGGTGAAGCGCACCAAGCCGCCGTCGCGCTGGGGTTGCGTTCGCCGCCCGCTGAAGGCGAGGAGCATCCTCTGGCAAGTGCGCTCCGCGCACCATCGCGCGTGCCAGCCCCTGCTCACGCCACAAGGAGCGCCTCATGAATTGAACCCACAACCAAGAATCCGTGGGACAAAAGCACCACGCCCCTGAACCTCGCCAAAGGTTCAGGGGCGTGTTTGGAATGTGCGAGCAGACTTTGGTAAGCGCCTGCCTGTACTTTCTGACAAAGCGCCCTTTCTGTCAATCCGGCCCCGTGGGGCCGGACGCGCTGTCGTGCTGTCCCCATCCTCGTCCTGCCGGCCTACGGCCGGCATCTGGAGACAGCGATGGCAGAACTGAAATTATCGGAAGCAAGGCTCACTGAAATCCTTCGGCGTCAGGACCCGCCCGCGTTCGGCGCAGGCTACGAGCCGTCGCTCAAGGCATGTCGCGAGGAGGCTCCGTCGGGATCGCGCTTTGCGACGGTCTGGTCGGAGTTGCTCGGACGGGAGGTACACACTTTGTCCACGCCGGAGCGGGCCTTCCTGTCGGTTCTCTTGTATTGCGAATGCGGCCTCTTTGAACTGCAAGAGCAGCGCATGCTGCCGTTCGCGCCAGCGGCGCATCCGCTTGAAGGACATCCCCGGGCCATCGGCCTGCCGCTCAAACGATTCCGCGGCACACTCAAAGTTGCCGACGAACTGCATCATCTTTCGTTCCATCCCTTCGTCACGCTGAAAGACGATGACGGCGGTCGTGATGTTCCTGGCTGCTGGGTTGGAGACTACCTTGGCTTCTTCGTTGATGCGCACGGGGCCTTCTGTCGGAACTTCAACATCAAGGCGACCCGCGCTGCGTTCACCGTGCCGAGCTACGGTGTAACGGTCAAGACCAAGTTGTCGCAGGCCACGGCGCGCAACACGGCGCGGCACGAGGTGGAAAAGCAGCTTTACGCGGATATTGAGATCCGCACCATCGAAGTCGCCACAGAGGAGATCCCGCCGATCCTCGTCGCCAACCTCCTGGAGTTGCTGCGGTGGCAAAAGCACCGCCACGCGCTGACGTCAGAGCAGGAGCGGGCCGTGCTCGACGCTTTCAACGAGGGCCTCGAGGTTGGCGCTTCGCCGCTGGAAGTGATGGGGGCCGTCGGGCTCGATCAACGCATCACCATGTACGACCAGAGGATTGTCCTGATGCAGGGAATCTTCAAGAGAAGGGTGCGTCTCGACCTCTTCGATAGCCACATCTTTATTGACAAGTCCATGGTCCCGGAACAGCAGGACGTGAAGGAGGTGTTTGGTCATTGGTTCCGGAGGGAAGCATGAGCATCGTTGCCGGAACACCCATCGTCGCGCCAAAGGGCTTCAAGAACCTCGCTGCCGGCGTCGTCTACTATTTCCTTCGAAGCAGTCCCAAGACCGAGCAAGTCACGCTGGTGGACTTCGTCATCCGGCCACCGAAGCAGGTGGTCCACGCCACGGCAAAGATCCCGAAGCGGACGGTCGCGCAGTTGCCGCTGCCCGTGCTAACGCGCCTGCCGCGCAGCGACTGGGAGGATGCCATTTGGGCCGGAAAGGTTCTGCCTGGCGAGAGAAAGCCGATGCCACCTTGGCTAGAAGGGCTCGACGGACTGGACCTTGTCGCGATAGACGCTGCGCGTAAGGAGCCGGCGAGGTCCCATCAGGATCGGATCGATGAGAAGCTTTTCAGCATCCACGCGATGGTCAACGACGTCGAAGAGATCCTGGACAGCGACGAACCCGAGAAGATCATCAATCGCCATGCTCGACTCCAGGTTCCGCCTCAGAACGAGACGCGGCTGCGACTCACCTTCTTCGTGTACGTCGCCTTCGGTCGCAACCGAAACGCCCTGCATTACCCGACCCATCGGATCGGTCACTGGGACCGTCTAAGCGACGAGCATGCCAATGACGCCAAGCGAGGCGCTCCAGGCAGCAAGGGCGCCGAGCACGGCTACAACGTGACCTCCGAGATGGTCGAGAAGATCAAGAACTCGTATGTGCGTCACGCAGGAGTGGGCGTTACAGACGAGGTGATCTACGGTGACGCTCTGAAGGACGACTTCGGCTGCAAGACGCGGTGGGTCACAAAGGGGCACGAGCGGGCGCTCCAGTATTTCCACCCTCGCGGCGAGCCCTTCCCGCAGAAGGGTGCCTACTTCTATCACGTCAACAAGCACTTTCGGCCGCATCTGGTGCAGGCGACGCGTCTCGGCGGCAACCGCGCACGCTCGAAGATCAAGCCGTTCCTCGGCACGTTCACCGAATCCGCCTGGAACCTCCTGCAGCGCGTCGAGGCAGATGCGTACTTTGTGCTCGATCTTCCACGTGGCTACATCGAGGGCAGTGATCTGCCGCCGCTGGCCGTCGTCGTGTGCCGGGACACCACTTCCGGCAAGAAGGTCGGGATCGGCTTCAGCCAAGGCAGAGAGACAGGGGCCGCTTATCGGATGGCCAAGTTCTGCATGGCCATTGGGCTTGAGGCATTTGCACTCCTGCTGGGCCTCAGGATCAAGGACACTAGCAAGGGGCTGTCGCCCCACGACATTACTGACAGAGGGCCTGGCGCGACGTCCACGGCGCAGTCGCGTGATCCCGCTCTGCGGCCGGTGATCCGCGAGGGGACGCAGTCGTACAGCGGGCAGGCCAAGGCCATCGTGGAGACCTCGAATCCAAAGACCCCCTCCAATGACGAAGCACCTTCCTTCCGAAGGTCCGGGGAGACAGTGATCGAGCTGGCCCGCCGCGAACTGGGCAAGCTCATCGAGTTCAACGAGACCACCAACGTCGCGAGTCGGGTCGATCCAGAGCTCGAACACAAGGTGCCCAGGCTGAGCCCGAATGGCATTTGGGAGGCGCTAGATTCGGTGGGACGTAACGATGCGGTGCTGGTCGCCTTTGAGGATGCCGTGCGCGCATATCTCGAACTCGTCCCGGCGGTGCTGAACCTCGGCGGCCTGATGGTCGCGGGCCGCAAGTACCACTCGAAGGCAGAGCCCTTTCAGGAGGCGCTGGGTTCCGTGGCGGAGAAGCAGGAGACGGACGTTAAGGTCTACGTGCTGACCTGCTGCATTCGGCATGTTTGGTTTGAATGGAATCATCGCCTGATCCAGCTCGATGTGAGGTACCCCATCGCGGTGTCCCGGCTGGTGCAAGACATGTCGCTGGCCGAGGCGTTGGAATATCACCAGCACATGGCGGCGCGCATCGCGGCCCATGACGACCATCGACGCGCGGCCCACGCCCACATCGCCGAGGACTTCCAGGCGCAGACCGGTATGTCGCTGAACTCCGGCACGCGCACGCCTGGCCGACCCAAGCGCGGGGGCGCCGCCGCCCGTCAGGAGGCCAAGGAGGCGAAGGAGATCGCAGCGGGACGGAGGGCCGCATGAGATGCGCCGACGCTTCGACGTGGACCAGGCCGTATGAAGACGCGCTTCAGCCGGGCGTGATCAAGGAGCGCGGGGAGACCCGCGGAAGTGCGCTGGGAGATCTCACCGCACTGGACATTGAAGGAGCCTGTTTCGCCATGGATATGGCGCTCAAGGCGGTCGTCCTTGTCACCGAACAGGGAGAAGCGATCATCAGGAGTCAGATCCAGCGGGCGCTGGCGCATGCCAAGGCGGTCTACAAGGATCCACACGCCGCGCTGAAGGCTACGTACCACGGCTTGGCGGCGGATGATGGTGTCGTGCCGACGGTCATCACGGGGCCAGCTGGGGCCGGGAAGTCGGCGATGCGGACCGCTCTCAAGAGGACGCTGGTCGAACAGGAAATGATCCGCATCGACGAGACGCATCCACCCGTTCCACATGTCGCGTTCGCCGAGTGCGTCGTCAAACAGCAGTCGAGCATGACGGGCGTCCTACGCAGGCTGGCCAGCCCGGAGATTGCGGCCGGGCAAGTCAAGGTCAGCCAAGCGGAGATGCCCGCTCAATGCTCGAAGTGGCTCCGGATTTGCGGCACGTGCTTGTTCGGTGTGGACGAGACACAGTTCATAGCCCAGTCCGAAGGCGCCTCCACGCTGGTCACCAAGGTCCTGCTGGGGCTCTCGGAGTTGCAGGTTCCGTGGTTCGTCATCTGCAACTATTCGCTGATCTGGAAGCTGCGTAACCGTCGACCCGCTGAGGCACAGCAGCGGCTGCTCGCGGACCCGGTCGTCCTACTGCCTGATGCGCCGCAGTCGGTGGATTGGCAGCGTCTGCTCGAGGAATACCAGGTGGTCCTTGGACCTACGGCTGGGTTCAAGCTGATGGACCATCCCGTCGACCTGTGGAACTACTGCGCTGGCCTGAAGCGCAAGCTGCGCTCGCTGTTGGTGTTGGCCTATCGAAAAGCTCGTTCAGACGGCGTCAGCGTGATGCTGTGGGATCACGTGATCAAGGCCTTTGAATCAGACAAGTACTCCGTTGCCCGAGCAGACGTCAACCGCCTCATCGCTTGCGCAGGGCAGTCCGGAGATCTGCGTCAGGACTTGCAGTGCCCATTCGACGGGCCCGAGATCCGGAGCAAGACGGAGGTGTACGCCGCCAAGCTTCGCGAAGCACGGCAGGGGACGGTCTCGAACGCCGCAATCCGCGCCTCGATGAATGCGCAGGAGCGCCGTGCGGTCGAGGCGATTGAGAAGGCCGTGGAGCCGCCCGCACCTTCCGGGAAGGTCGTGCAACTCGAGCGTCCGAAGAGGCAGCGGCGGACGCTGGACAGCCTGCTCGAAGCGGGACAGGATTTCATGGCCAGTCGACCCAATAAATCAGGTGCGAAGCCCTAGTTCATTGCCGAAGCGGCGACAAGCCGGCCCCTGCCTTCGCGCAGTACCGCAGGGGATGGTTGGCATTGCCCTGAATTTCAGTAATAAGGAAACGGAGCTTGAGCAGGCATATGGACTACTCGTTCAACAACCTATCCGCGCACATCAGTACTTCAGCGAAGCTGCCTAGCGCATCCATGACCCTTCCACGACCGCTCGATTCAGAGGGTGAGCTCGCGCTAGGTCATCTCGGTCGGGTCCGAAAGTGGTGCGGAATATCCGGCTCCCTAGAACACACAACCATTTCCATCCAGAGGAGTGTGTCGGCTCGCCTCGGCGTTGCCATGAGCTGGCCCAGCG
This sequence comes from Pelomonas sp. SE-A7, assembly GCF_030345705.1. NCBI lineage: Bacteria > Pseudomonadati > Pseudomonadota > Betaproteobacteria > Burkholderiales > Sphaerotilaceae > Roseateles > Pelomonas sp. SE-A7. The sequence goes on along the minus strand of NZ_JAUASW010000001.1, from coordinate 2,518,301 downwards.
CGATAGCGCATGGATGCGAGATCGATGCGCACGACTATGTCGCCAGGCACTCGATGCTTCCGTTCAGCGAGTGCGTTGACAGCGTAAACCAGCCCGAGTGCATCCACGCTTATGGCTGGCCCGAGTCGTTCCACGGTAGCCTGCTCGCCGCGCCCATGAAGCAGGCGGTGTTCTGTCGCCGCTGCGTTGAAGATCAGCTAGAGCAGCGCTCCTTTGCGGTGTGGCGAAGACTAGATCACCTGCCGTATCGATTCAGATGCGCGGTGCACGACATCCCGTTGTCGCGTGCACTCAATAGCGGCGCCCATGCAGAAGATCCGGCTGTGATTCTCGAGTCTGGCAGGTGGGTGCCCGTTGCGGCTCAGGCTGAATGGCAGGAATCAGAGGCTGTGCAGCGACTGGACTCGATCTCAGAAGCGCTGTTGCATGCTGGCGTCAGGTGGCCGCGCCATCGGGTGTGGGCGCGACTGAGACAACGCGCCAAGCGACGTGCCCTCCGCCTGACGCAAAAATCCAGCGGCGAACTGTTGTCGGACGAGATTTGCAAGACATTCCCGTCCAGCTTCTTGACTGACAGATTCCCGAGCTTTCGCAAGAAAGTTCGCGGTCGTTACATCGGGGCGGTCGACGGGGTGATCTCCGACAAGTATCAAGCCCTTTCGCCGCACCTCAGCTTGGCCCTCGCCGTGCTGTACCCGTCGGCAAAGAGCGCGCTGCGTGATCTCAGCACACCCGTTTGATCAGAGTGCGGAGAATCAAGCAAGATGAAAGCGACTGACGCCCGGGCTGAGCTCGTGGCATACCTGCGGCACCTGCTCGAGCAGAGCGGCGACGCGGAGGAGTTGACCCGTTTCGACGTGGATGCCTGGGTCGGCCTCTGGATCAAGGAGCCATTGCAAGAACTTGGTGGCTTGGCGCCAGAACGCGCTCTTCGCAGCGCATCTGGGCGGCGCCGAGTGCGAGCCCTGCTGGAACGGATGCGTGGCGGGCTGCCGGGCTAAAGGCTGCCGGCGTCGCCAATGCAAGCCACGGCCGGCAGTTCAACGCGCGCCGGACGGCATGCTCAAACATCACATCCCTTCTGATTGATAGTTGTAGGCATTGGCCAGCACAGGGTAACGCTACGGCTCCTCAGCGCCCTGATCTTCACTGGCATTTGCAGTTGGAGGGAGCTTGCCAAGGCCGGCCGGATCACGCAGGATCCGCTCGGCTAACTCGTGCACCTCAATGGCCGCGAGTTCACATGCCGGGGACCGGTCTGAGCATGGATCTGCGCCCTTGTGAAGGCAATGACGATTGAAGCGATCCAGTTTCATCGCGCCCGGCGGATGCCATAGGTCGCGGACCCACCGACTCAGGAGTGGGTCAAGTGCAGCCAAACTTCGTATGACGCCGAGTCATCGCCAGCCCATCCACAAATTTGATGACTGCGTACTGCGCGGCCCTGGCTTTCCGAGTCGCCCGCAGCAATACTGAACGCTCGCTTGTATTGAGAATGCCCCTGTTACCTCATCGAACAGGGCTCAGGCGATGGTGTTCGAGGCCCTGCATTGTGCGAGGGTGGGAGGGGAGCCCAATGTCTTTGGTTTCGCTCTGGTTCGGCAATCAAAGTCATCCCCTTCTCGCCAGATTCCGTGTACGCGCCGGTTGGCCTTGCACGGAGTGCCTGGAGCTTGAGGCGCGATGGAGCTGAATCCCGCGGCTGCCTGCCGGGCCGGGTTGGCCGGGGGCGGGCCAGGCAGCCATGGCCCTCAGGCTCGCGATACTTCGAGTGCTGAAGGCCCATCGGATCAACGCGCCCCTGCTGGAAGTTCCTTTGGTCCTGTGGTTCCAAAGGTGTCAAAACCCAGTGGCGGGGGATCCATCCGGGGCATGGGCGAGCGCGTGGAAGCCAACCCAGCGAACGGATCTTGCCGCCTCGAACTGCCATTGCATTTGCCTGAAGGTCGGGTCGACCTCGGCACCAACCTGACGCTCTCGTACAGCTCGGGTGGTGGCGATGGGCCATTTGGGCTGGGTTGGTCGCTGTCGGTGCCACAGGTGACCCGGCGCACTGATCGGGGTGTCCCGACGTACGGCTTGGGCGACCATCCAGACACCTTTCAACTCACAGGTGAAGATGATCTTGTACCTTGGGAAGAGGTGCAAGCTGACGGTTCGTCCTCTGCCCATCTCACCACGTTTGAGCGCTGGCGCATTCGAAGGTACCGCCCGCGGAACGAGCGCTTCGCGGCTCGCGTCGAGCACTGGTCTGACATGACCATTGGGCGTGACCCTGGGCATTGGCGCGTAACGAGCCGAGAGAACGTCACCTATCTGTATGGTTTCGACGGCGAAGCGCGAATTGCAGATCCTGCAGACCCAAGCCGGGTTGTCACGTGGCTTTTGCAGGAGGTGCGCGACGACCGCGGGAATGTGGCCATCTATCGATACAAAGCGGAGGACGGTGCGGGAGTCGACCCCAAGGCTGTGCACGAGCTGCAGCGCTGGCAGCAAGGTCGATTCGTCGCCACGGCGCAGCGCTACCTGAAGCGCGTGCTGTACGCGAATCGAGAACCTCAGGGCGTTGACCGAGGCAACCGCTTCAATCCGCTTCATTGGCAGATCGCTGAACCTCGGGCCGAGCATTGGTGTTACGAGCTAGTGTTCGACTATGGCGAGCACGACGAGGCCGATCCTTCGCCGCTGGAGCTGTCAACTTGGAAACTCCGCACTGATGGGGTGTCCTCGTACCGATGTGGCTTCGAAATCCGCACGCTGCGCCAATGCCATCGCGCGCTGGTGTTCCACCGACTGCCCGGAAAGGCGGCCGTTGGGATTGAGCCGGCGGCCCAAGCGCGGCTCGAGTGCGTGCGCGAGCATCACTTCAAGTACCGATCTGCAAGCCCGCTCGATGATGCGGGCCTGGGCTTCCTCGAAAGTGTCGACGTGCTGGGGATCGGTCGGGATTCACTAGGGAAGACTTACCGCGAGCCCGACAGCGCCTTGCCACCCGTGCGCTTCGACTACAGCCGTGTCCGCGATCCTGTTCTACTCCCAGCCGCAGATGTGACCGGTCCACTCCCGCGTGGCATGGACTCCAGTTGGTCCCGATGGATCGATCTGAATGGTGAAGGCCTGCCAGGGCTGTTGTGGGAAGGGACATCTGCTTGGCGGTTTCGCGCCAATCTTAGTGACGGCGGCTCTTCCGGCATGACGCTTGCCAGCGAGCCCGAAGTCGCGAAGGTTGAATTCGCGCCTCCAACTCAACTTCCCACCGTGCCACAAGCGGCCAGGGCAGGCCCTGGCGCCTACCTCCTGTCTGACGTTGATGCCGATGGGCGCCTCGACCTGGTTGCCACGGGTGACAGAGATGTGGGCTTCTGTGCCCGTGATGGGGGCGGTAACACTTGGGGAGACTTCCACGCGTTCCGGCAGGTACCGTCAAGCGTTCGAAGCGACCCTCGCGCACGTTGGGTGGACCTAACCGGCGACGGACTACCCGACATTCTCATCACTCGAGCGGACGAACTTGTTTGGTTGCACTCGCTGGGCTCGGAGGGTTACGCAGCCGCCGTCCGGCGGCTGGAGGTGCCTCGCGAACCCTTAGGTGGGCCTCCTGCAGTTTTCGCGGATGGCACGGAGACCCTGTTCATTGCCGACATGTCTGGCGACGGTTTGCCAGACCTGGTCCGCATCCGCAACGGCAGCGTGGTGTACTGGCCCAGCCTGGGTTACGGGCGATTCGGACTGCCGGTGGTGATGTCGGACTGCCCGCTGCTGGACCACGCTCAGCAGTTCGACCCGAAGCGCCTTCGGCTCGCCGACATCGACGGTTCAGGGACCACCGATCTTTTGTACCTGCGAGCAGACCGAATTGATGTCTATGCCAACGTGGCCGGCAACCGCTGGGTCAGCAAGCCGCCATTGAGGCTGTTGCCGCAGTGGACGCCCGGCGCTTCCGTGGAAGTTGTCGATCTCATGGGCAACGGTACGGCCTGTGTGGTGTGGTCCGGTCCATCGTCAGGGGGCAAGCCCGAGAGCCTGAGAGTTCTGGATCTCACCGGTGGCGTCAAGCCGCACTTGCTAACCGTCATGGACAACGGACATGGCGGCCGCACCACGATCGACTACACCACCTCGGCTCGCGAGTACCTCCGAGACAAGCTCAGCGGCAAGCCTTGGCACACCCGAGTTCCCGTTCCGGTTCAGGTGGTCAGCCGCATCACCCGCGCTGACGACCATGCGGGCACGCAACGTATCACGCGCTACCAGTACCACCATGGGCATTACGACGGCCGCGAGCGCGAGTTCCGAGGTTTTGCATTCGTCGAAGAGTGGAACGCGGAGTCGGCTGGCGCACCAGGACCAAAGAAGCCGCAGGACGACCAGCCTCCACGCTTGACCAAGCACTGGTTTCACACCGGAGCCCAGCTTCCGGACGACTTGGCTCGCCGTTTGGCCGCGGACTACTGGACCGATGACACCGAGAACAGGAGGCTCAGCCTTGACCCTGGCACGCTGCGCCTGATCGACACCCCAACGCTGACTGGCGTCGCTCCGCAAGACCAGCTCGACGCCGTTCGCGCGTTGGCCGGTAGGCCCCTGCGTGAAGAGGTCTATGGCCTCGATGGCAGCGCTGATCAGGGCATGCCGTTCATCATTCGCGAGTTCAGCCATGGCTTGCGGGTCCTACAGGCACGCAAGGGCAGGCAGGCTGCGGCCGTGCAGGTGCTGGAGGATCAGCAACTCGACTGCGTGATCGAGCGCGGCGACGCCACCCTCTTGACCAAGCCTAGTGCCGAGCGTGCGCCCCAGCAACCGCGCATTCAGCACACCCTGGCCTTGGCACACGACGCGCTGGGCTTTGTGGGTCGCCGCGCCACCGTGGCCTATGGGCATCTGCGGCAAGCAGGCACTGCACAGGGCCGAACATGGGTGACGCTTGAAGACCGGCAGTTTCATCACTTCGACGACCTGGCGAACCAGTTCCGTACTGGCACTCCCACGGCGGAGCAACGCCAGTCTGTATTGGCTCCGCTGGCATGGACGGGTGAACTGTGGAGCGCGGACAGACTGCGCCATGCCCTGGCTGACGCAACCCGGGCGAGTCCTGGCACTAAGCCTTCAGAAACTGCGGCCAATCAGATTCAACTGATCGAAGCCCGTTATTTCGAATACTGGGCTGACTCAGTGGGCACTGAGAAGCCAGCCCCTCTCGGTACCGCCTCGGCAAGGGCGCTGCTTCGCCGGGAAATCCGACTGGTGTTCACCGCCGACATGCTGGCTGCAACGCTGGGCGCGCAGCGCCTGAACGGTATCGACCTGTCCAAGGAGGGCGGCTATGTCCACAGCCAGACGTTGCAGCCGAAAGATCCACCGCCCTCACTGCCCCCTGACGCCTGGTGGGCACCATCGCCGGCAGTGACTTACGACCGCTCGCGGTTCCTACTGGCAAAGGAGCAGCGGGACCCATTCGGCAACACCACAAGCTTTGCATTCGATGATCATGCGCTGCACCTGGCCCAGGTGACCGATCCATACGCGAACAAAACCGTCGTCGAGACTGACTACCGAGCGCTGGCCCCCCGCCTGATCACCGACGCCAACCTCAATCGCACTGCCTTCCGGTTCGATGCCAATGCCCGCCTGCTGGCCATGGCACTGCTGGGGAAAGAAGGCTCCGATGAGGGCGACAGCGAGGAGTCCCCGACGGCCGAGTTCAGCTACCAGCTCAGAACTCCCGGCCAACCGATGATGGCCCGGTCTCGCGAGCGAGAGCAGCATCGTGCGGCCGACACGCGCTGGCGCGACATCATCACCTACACCGACGGCTCCGGGCGCGAGATCCTGCGCAAGATGCGCGCCGAGCCAGGCCTGGTGTCGGTGCGCGATCAGTCGGACGCCTTGGTGCTCGACGGGCAGGGCCGTCCCTCAGAGGCATTCGCGCAGGAGCGCTGGGTGGGCAGCGGGCGGGTGGTCTACAACGACAAGGGCAACCCCGTCCGTCAGTACGAGCCATACTTCGCTACCCACAGCGGCTTTGAGTCGGACGCGGCGGTTCGGCAGTGGGGCGTGAGCCCCATCATGACCTACGACGCCATGGACCGCCTGATGCGCACCGACCAGCCGGACGGTAGCCGGCAACAGGTGGCATACCTCACCTGGAGCCAGGAGCACTGGGACGCAGGCGACCTGGTCACGCTCTCTGGTTGGAAGCCACAAGACACTCAAGCGCAGTCGAACGCCGACGATGCCAAGCGCCTGAAGCGCTGCGCAGACCTGTCCGCACGCTACGCCGCCACGCCCGAACTGCGCTTGCTTGACGCCCTGGGTCGCGTTTGCGAGGTGAACGAAAACGACGGCCGCAACTTCCCCCGCATCGCACGGCAGACGCTGGATGCGCTGGGCAACGTGCTGGCCATCCAGGACGCTGACGGCCTCTACCTCAGCACCACACGCTTCGACCTGCTGAAGCGCCCGATGCATGACACCTCGGCTGCGGCCGGAAATACCTCGGTGCTGCATGCCAGCGACGGCACGGTGATGCGCCGATGGACGGCGCGTGGCCATCGCATGCGCCATGTGTACGACCGCCTGCGTCGTCAGACTCACCACTTCGTGCTTGACGCGGCCGGCGACCCGCCTGATGCCACTGCTCCGCCGCTCGAGCCTGCACCGGGCACGGAGGCGCAGGACGAGCCCGGTGGCTTCTTCGACTTCCTGTCGGCCATGGTTTCCTCTGTCGAAGTGGATGACGATGGCCCCGCGCCGCGGCGGGAGGGCGAGCGCCTGGTTCATCGTGTCTTCCACGGTGAATCCGTCAGCGACCCGAAGACCGCGCGCAAGCTCAACCTGATGGGCAAGGTGCGCCGCGAATTCGACGGTGCCGGCCTGCAGACCTTCAGCTACGACTTCAAGGGCAACCGCACCGAGACCGCACGTCGGCTCAGGCGCGTCTACCGCTGGCAGCCCGACTGGAAGCCGCTGGCCAGCGAGACACTGGATGCCGACAGCGCCCCCAACCAGGTGCTGGACGAACTGGAAAGCACCACCTACCGCATCGCGCAGACCTACGACGCCCTGGCGCGCGTGGTGCAGGAGCGCCACCCAGACGGCACCGAAGTCCGCCCCCAGTACGGCGACGGCGGCCTGCTCGACGCCATAAGCGCCCGGCCCCGTGGCCAGGGCGGCTGGCAACCCGTGGTGTTGAACATCGACTACAACGCCCGCGGCCAGCGCATGCAGGTGGCCTGGGGCAACGGCGTGCTCAGCCGCTATGCGTATGACCCGCTGCGCTTTCGCCTGCGTGAGCTGAAGAGCTGGCGCAAGCAGGGCGGCGAGGGCCGGCCGCTGCTGCACCACCGCTACTTCCACGATGTGGCCGGCAACATCGTCGAGATCACCGACGAATCCGACCCCACGCACTTCTACAAGGGCCACACCGAGCCCGGCGGCCAACTCTTTGAGTACGACGCGCTGTACCAACTCACCCGCGCCGAAGGGCGTGAACTGCCTGCGCTCCCGCCGGATGCCAGCGACCCCTTGGGCAGCCGCCTGCCGCACCGGGCAGACCTGCAGGCGCTGGCCCGCTACACCGAAGATTTCGGCTACGACCGCGAGGGCAACCTCACTGCTCTCCGGCATGAGTGGAAAGGCGCGCGCCCAGCCGTCTGGACCCGCGCCCACAGTCACGAGGCGGGCAGCAATCGCTTGACCCGCAGCGTGGCCTCGGGCTCACCGGCGGTGAACTATGCCTATGACGCCGGCGGCAACCTGCTGTCCATGCCGCACCTGCCGCAGATGCGCTGGGATGTCGAAGGCCGCCTTGCCTCCGTGGACCGCGCAGCCGGTGCGCGGGTGTGGATGAGCTACGACGCCCAAGGGCAGCGCGTACGCAAGGTGCATCGCCACGGCCAGCGGGTGGAAGAGCGCATCTATCTAGGCCCGTATGAGATCTATCGCCGCCGCCGCGCGGGCTCGGCCACCGTGCGCGTGGAGCGCAGCACCTCGCACTTGATGGACGGGACGCAGCGCGTTGCGATGCTCGAGACCTTGACGCGAGACGACGGCGATGCGGTCAGCAGCCCAACACCTCGCTGGCGATACCAGCTCAATGACCATCTCGGCTCAGGCTGCATCGAACTGGACGAGACGGCGAAGCTGATCTCGTTTGAGGAGTTCCATGCCTTCGGTACCACGGCGGTTGCCGCCCAAGGGTTTGGCGAGGTTTCCGGTCGACGGTATCGATACACGGGCAAGGAGCGGGACGAAGAGACAGGGTTGAACTATCACGGCGCCCGATACATGGCGCCTTGGCTGGCTCGATGGATCAGTCCCGACCCGGCTGGGCGGGTGGACGGGGTGAACGTCTATGCCTACGTTCGAAACAACCCGGTGAGGCATGTCGATCGCCAGGGGCAATGGGCAGAGGACCTCGCCATTGGCCTGCCGTCTCTGGTGATGGGCGTCTACAGCTTGGTTGACAACGTCAAGCAGGGCAACGTCAAGGATGCGGTCATCGACACGATCGGCGTCGTTGCGGACGCGGCTGCGATCGCATTGCCAGGTGTTCCAGGTGGTGCGGGCTACGCAGTCAAGGCCACCAGGGCCGTCGAAGTCCTGCAGAAGGTTGACAAGGCGGCCCAAGCTTACTCGGCTGCCGAATCCGCCTACAAGAACGGTTCAGAGGCTGTTGAGAAGTTCTCCGCTGGTGACACTTCGAGTGCAGTGAATTCAGCGGGTTGGAGCCTCCTCGCAGTAGCGGGAGGTCTCCTAAGCGCAAAGAGCAAATCACAGCCAACTGGGCCAAAGGCTCTCGGCGTGAAAGATGTGAAGGACGATTTCGCCAAGGCTAGGAAGAGCGAGTACGGTTCGTACACAAACACGCATCAGTCTGGAAAGAAATATGCTGGAAAGGGTTCATTGGATCGCGCCAAAGTTTCGGCGCGAGAGAAAGAGAAGCTATACGACGATCCAATCGTAAGTATCGACCACACGCCTGCGGAGTCCCAAGCTCAGCAGAGTTTTGATGAGGCACTGCGCATCCACGAAATTGGTGGCAAGAGCAGTCCATCGAACTACAACAAGATAGAAACGGGAAAGAAAATTGAGCCGGACCTGTATGCAGGCTTTATAAGCCTAATGAAGTGGGACCGCTAAGCCGCCTTCGATGAGCTATTCCCCAGAATTGAACTCGTTTTGCCGACCTGTATCGACTTGGGCGACTCTAGGATTCACTGGGAACTGAGGCAAAGCATCAATCGAATCGACCAATGGAAGCTCTTCGACTGATCCCTCAATTGTTCTTCGATCTCCTGGCACGAGTCGTCCCAGGTGTCGTTCTGCTGGTCATCGTCGCCTTCCTGCACACAAACGGCAGTTGGAAGGACTTGCTCAACGTCGCCGCCGGTGGCAGCCTCGACCCAGAGAACGCCTTCGCCTTCGCCTTTTTCATCCCGCTGGGCGTGGGCTTCGTGCTGGGCCACCTGATCGCCCCCATCGGCAAGACCCTGGGCGGCTGGGTGCGGCACCCGGGCTTCAAGGCGCCCTGGCGCGAGTACGACTGGCTGCGCATGCACCGCCCCGACGCTGGTGCCTTAGTCGCCAAGATCCGCGCCGAGTACACGATGCACTACTCACTGGCCGCCGCCTTCGCCATCGGGCTGGTGGCCGGCATCGCCATGCATGCCCTGGGCACCGCCGGCGCACCGCCCCTGTGGGGCCTCGTCGCCCTGGCCACGCTGACCGCCCTGTCGCTCTGGCGCGGGCGTGATACCGAGAAAGTGTTTGCCGACAGCGCGCGACAGTTCTATGCCGTGGCGCAGGAGGAGTTGCCGGTGTCGCCGCCGGCTATTCCAGGGCCAGACGGTTGATTGGACGATCTTGCCGTCCAAAGGATCTAAGGACGTTCTGGCCTGCTGAAACAGACCTCGAAGCAGGGCACTAGAAGCATCAAAGATTCCATCAGGGAGCGCCTCATGGCTGCTGATTTCAAAGACACCTGGTCACGTCTGCTGGCCGCCAAGGGTAAGCCGGGTGGAGGACTTTTTGACGCGGAATATCGGTTCGATCTGCTTGAGGGCGTGATCCAAGCATTCAAAGACAAATATGAGAACGCTGATGAAGAAGGGCTGCTGGCACGGGCAAACGGTCGGCTAAGTACGTTTAGCCTCTCTTACGCACAGATCGTTGGAGCGGCGGCGCCGTTCTTGGCTTCCGAGTCAAACAGCACACCGCCGCCGACTTGGCACGACTCGTTGCCCGTTGGCTTGCTCGTATTGGTGACACCTGCAACCTTCGATACCGTCAAGAAGGTGGAGGAACTCGCTCAGACAGCGCCTGGTGAGCTAAGCCCACACTGGGATGCGCTAGGTTCGCTGTTGGCCGTTCTTGATCGTGAACTCGGAAAGGCTGCCGATACGGAACTGTGGGGAGGCACGTGGTCTGAGTGGCTGCGCGTCAAACTGGCGCTCAAAACCAACCCGCCCGATGGGCCGGCGCGGGTCCACCTGTGGGTGACGGTGGCCGCGGCTGATGTCAGCCAGGCAAGTTGGCTGATGCCCGCTTACCGATCGCAAGGAGCCGCAGAGGCTGTCGCGATCATGGCGACGCCAGCGAAACCTAAGGAACTCGCCCCCAAGTCCGGAATGGAGGCGGTTGTCATGGTGGACGATCCGCGGACACTGGTCCCGGCGTCGCAAACCAACAAGGTGAAGTTCATCAGCGCCGCCAGCGTTGAGCTTCGCGTCGCCCTGTCTGAGCCGGAGCCGGACGAGTTGACCATTGCCGCGCTCATGCTCAGTCGCTATCGGCTGAATCCGGGATCCGGCGTTGATGTCGAGGATGCTGTCAGTCTCTGGGACGCGGCGCTGGACCTTGATCCGCCATCGGGCGGGGTGGGAAATGTTGACTGGGACTTCAAACGTAAAGTCTTCGATTTGAGACTCGGGAAGCTGATCAGTCGATCGTTGCCTGGTTCCGGACTTGCAGCTCAACCTGAAGAGACCTTGATCTCGGCTTGCTGGGCGCGTCGGCTGAGTGGTATTGCGGCGCACGGCCTTAGTTATTCGGCACCTGGGGTTAACGCTTCCATTCTCCCGATCGAACATGTCAAAGAGCCCGCTAGGACGCAGCAGCTTCCGCCCGAGAACGACATGGATGCTGACAAGTGGCCGATGCCATCGCCGGTGCCACAAATCCTCGACCCGCTGCTCAGTGCCTTCTACCTTGCCGTTCGACTAGGCGCTTCGGCCGCCTCAGCAAGGTCGTTGAACCTGCGCGTTGAGGATGCGGGCACGGGAGTGGCAGGGTTGTTGCTGCCGCCGGAGATGGTCTACGTCAATGTGGCTGCAAAACTCAGGGCTCGGCTTCGGTCACGTTCAACGACGGATGCGGCTGCCGAAGTCGTGAGGGATTGGATTCACGTGGCCAGGAACGAGAACGCCAGTTCCTGGAGACCTTGCGTTCGCCTTAGCGTGTTGGCGCTCTGTGAGGGTGCGCCGGCTCTGGTCCAGATCGCGTCCGGCGCGGAGGTGGCCGATATCAAGGTCGAATCGCGAAACGCGCTATCGACGTTGGAGGCGAGCCAGCTAGGGCTGGTCAAAGCACTTGCAGCCGTTTATGCCAACCCTCCAGTGGGGGGGCTTCCCGCCTTTGTCACCAGCGTAGCGGCCAACACGAAGGCCGTCGACGGCGCCGTGGCAGTTCAGGTGGGACAAGTGCCGCAGGTGGCGCTGTCACCTTCAATTGATATTCCGTCAGGACTCAGGAGGCTGCTGTCCAGGGGATTCGAAGACTTGGAAAGTTTGCTGAGTCGTCTAGCCCAGCAGGCGAAGAATGCGAGCGTGGTTCTGCGCGGGGCGCGCGACATCGTTCGAATGGGGCGAGGCGCTTTCATCAAGCGATTCACCAACGAGGCTCTGGCCCTGGAGCCCGCTCTGCTGTCACGCATCTATAGCCGGGCATGGAGCAAGACTAACGCTCGCGCGCAATTCATTGCCGCAACGCGCTCCAGCGACGTGACAAGTGGTGCTGCGCAGGCGCCGCACAAGCCTGAGAGCGTCGACTTCCCGGATCTTGCGCATCTGTTTGGGTTGACTGATCTGCCGACCTGCACTTGGGGGGACTCCATCCATGGCCCCGCGGCGTACTTGGTTGACGTTCTCGAGTTCCTGCGCCATCGGCGGCTAGTGTCCAGCAGCGATCTAGGGGTTCCCTCGCGCAGTGCCTTGAACTTGCTACTTGACCGTCGCCCGGATCTCGCTGAGATCGACCTCTCCAGCGAGAACGCGACGATCGAGATGCCTTTCATCGATCTCGTCAATGAGATTCTGGAGCAGCAGCTGCTGGGCACATCTGCCTTCCTGCTAGATGGCCCGTTTGATTGGATTCCCAAAGAAGGCCAGGCGCTTTCGGAGGGCTTCCTCAAGTCTTTGCAGACGTCCTTACAACCCTTCGGTTTGCATCTTCTATCGCCCGTGACCTCTTCGGAAGTACCGGAACGCGAACAGGAACCGGGATGCGTCAACGAAGAGTGGGTGGTCCGAGATGCTACTGGTATTGCAGTCCGCGTATGGCGCCACGTCAAGAAGCACGGTCGACCAGACCCTTGGCAAGCGCGTCTGATGCCGCAGACGACGTTGTCCGCGAGCGAGCTCGCGGCAGAGCCGCAGTTCGTTGAGCGTGCGGCCTATAAAGAGCTGGCCTCAGCCACCGTCCCGGGTAGCTACAGCTTGCCTTGGTCGCTCGGGGAAGCACAGCTTCGCGAGCTGCTGGCACTCGTGAGCGTTGATGTTCAACCTTTGCTCACGTGCGCAGTACCGGATTTCCTATTAGCAGGCGATGACGCCTGGCTGCCACGTGCACTCGCCGACCTCGGGATTTCTCAGGCCGAGGGGCAGGAGACGATATTTGGCAGTGGGAGCGACAAGCTGCTGTTTGACCCCGATCGGGATAGGGCCGACGACTACCGGTTGTCGGCATTCCTACAGCGCTCAGGGCTTGGATTTCATGAAGCGCTTGAGCTTGAACAGACGCATGCCATGCGGCGCGTGGGCTTTCGCCTTGTCGCTGTCGGTTCTGACCCGTGCAGCGCTGACTCCACAAGGATCCGCGTAGTCTGGAGCAACGACGAGGGGCCATCGCTAACGGCCAAGTTCCTTCGCCTGCGCAAGCGGTTGGGATGGCGCACCTCCGAGCTCGACCTCGCATTCGAGTCAAAGGACATCGGCAAAGCAGCGTTCAGCTCGAGGTTTGCCCTCCGCTTGTCAGAAGTGCGGGAACTCGGACAAAGGCTTCGTCTGTCAATCCGAGACACGCTTCGCATCTTCACCAGGCTACGGACAACTACCCCGAGGAACGCCACTGCCAGCGAGTGGGCATCCGTCTTCCTTGATACCCGAGCCAACGGCGCTGATGCCCTTCGAGATGCCGAGGCGCTGCAAGTGCTTCGGTCCCTGTCTAGTCCGGAGGGCAGGCGAACGTCGATCGAGCAACTGCTTGCGCAAGTCGGTCGCGAAAATGCCCCGCGAATTGAGCGACGACTGCAAGCCATGCTTGGTGCGGTGCTTCAGCTTCCCAGTGAAGAGCTCAACACGCTAACGGCGTTGAGGCATGACGCCGCGGCCTCATGGAAGCAGCTCGACAGCGAGATGTTGGCGCAACTCTATGGTGCGTCCCTGCTGCAGCGAGCCTGCGATGTCAGTCCAAGGGCGCTGGGCGTCATGCTGGCGATGTCCACGGGGAACCCGTTCACGAATCCCCACTCAGCGCTCGAGTTGGTCGAGTTCAGGGATGAAATCACCGCGGCGGGCCTGGATGCGCAGGTGCTCGGGGCCTGTCTCGTCCCGCCGCCCGGCGCGGCATCCAGTGCTGATACGGCAATGAGCGGGTACAGCCCTGTCACCGTCTTGGAGCGCCTGCTGGCCCTGTACAAGGCGCTGGAATCTGTAAAGTCGCGTGGCGTTACTGCATTGCTGGCCCAAGGTGACGCCAGCGCACGGCTGGCTCCTGAGAGCTGGACGCAGTTCTTGAAGGATGTCGGCTCTTCCATCTCGACGCATTCAACTTGGGAAGAGAGATTGAGCTTGCTGCGTGAGTCGGTCCGGCGCCAACTCCCAAGAATCCAGGCGGACGCGGTCAAACTGAGGGCTGAGCTTGTCGAAAGCTATCGGCTGGGCGGTCCGGGCGACTGTGATTGCGGCTCCAACTTACTAGCTGATCACTTGGAGGCGCTCGAGGCACTGCTGGACGAAGTCCTGCCGGAAGGGCTCCCGCCTTTGGACCCCTTTGCGCCTGGTTTGCAGCATGTCAAGCTAGGCAGCGATTTGCTACATCCAGTTGTAGCTCGGTGGATCGTGAAAGTCTTTGGCCCTGCGTTGCAGTGGGCAGGACTCAGCCGTGACGAGATTCTTGTTCGGCTGTCTCGCTGGCTAGAGAACGACGCGGAGGTGACTCGTGCCGGCCAGGCTGACGTCCCAGGCCTTCCGCCGGAGCCGGAGATCGCTGCTGAGTTGGCCAGCTATCTGGTCTGCCACCCATTAGAGCGACATGCGGCGATGCTCGACAGGCAGACGGCCCTGTCAGCGCAGCTTTCTGCGTCACTGGCTGTCACGCCGGAAGAAGCATGGGTTCTGTTCAACGCAACGCCATCGGGTTTGATGGACGGAAGTAGCGCCGCGCAATGGTGGTTGCAATTGAAGGAGCAGACCACTCCAGCGTGGAAGGGCCCAGCGGTACTGTCGCTGGGGCAGTTGGATACGGATGCGGCGCTGAGCGTGGCGTTTGATCAAATCAAGGCCATCTCCCTGTTCGCGCGCGCAGTTGCGGGGATGAAGCTAGACACTGCATCTTTGAGTTGGCTGTACGACCCGGCAGCGAGCAAGGATGGACAGTGTGCGGGGCAGCGTTTGAAGGTTCTGGTCCCCGGGGACCTGCTGGGGAATGCGCCCGGCAAGCCAGAGCAACTCAAGGAGTTGGCAGCTCGGTGGCGGAAGCTTTTCGCTTGGTCTCGCGTCTTCAAAGCAACGCCCGATGTTGCAGCCGTTGATGGATCCTCCGGCCTCGTTTCAATCCGGAAGGATGTTCTCGACGTTCTGCATGAGAAGGAAGAGCAGCGGACGTTTGCCGACGATGATTGGGCCCTTATCGCAGGCGCCCTGAAGAGGCTGTTTGGTTTGTCGTCCTCGGATGCCACAGATCACCTTCGAAGGCTTGGCACGTCCGTATTACTCGAACCACAGGTCTATGTGTGGTTGGAGCAGGTCGACAAGATCCTTGTGACTACGGGCTTATCAGCTCTAGACCTAGAGGGCGTCGCCGCCGCGATATCGAGTCCCGACGAGGTGGAGAGACTGGATCTAGGCAGTAGGCTGCGGTCTAGCCTTCGTCGACGGTTCGCGGACGCGGCATGGCCTGAGGCGATTCGCAAAGGACAGGACCGCCTGCGCGAGCAGAAGCGAGATGCGCTTGTCGACGCTCTGTTGAACAAGGGCGATGCAAGGTGGTCGAACCTCGATCGCTCCAAAGACAGGCTGTACGAGTACCTGCTGCTGGATACGCAAATGGCAGCCAGTATGACCACTTCCCGCATCGTTCAGGCGCATGCGGCAGTTCAGCAGTTTGCGATGCGCTGCACGATGGGGCTGGAGATTGAGTGGCGGATACCAGCGAGCGAGCTGGTCGACTGGGGGCAGTGGAAGTGGATGGGCACGTATCGGGTGTGGGAGGCCTGTCGAAAAATCTTCCTGTATCCAGAGAACTGGATGGAGCCGGAAGTTCGCGACGACAAATCGCGCTTCTTCGAGGAACTGGAAGCGGACCTTAACCAAGGCGAGCTGACCAACGACAACGCAGAGCTTGCGTTCACTCGCTATCTGCACAAGCTACATGATGTTTCTCGCGTGAGCATCGTGGCCACCTATTACGAGTTTGATCCGAATGAACCGGTGATGCACGTGCTCGGGAGGACACTCTCTCAGCCGTTCCGCTACTTCTATCGTCAGTGGGTAGACGAGCGCCGCTGGGCGCCCTGGGAGCCGGTGGATTTGGAGATCGAGTCCGATCACATTGTGCTGTTCAAGCGGGGTGGGCGCCTGTACCTCGGTTGGCTGATGGCAGCCCACGAGGAGACTCGCCCCAAGTTGCCTGAGACCTTCACGACGAAGCAAGGTACCGATGGCACAGTCACAGTGGGAGGCATAGAAGAGCCCGCCGTTCGATGGAAGCTTCAGCTCGCTACCAGCGAGCGGTCTAAGGAGGGATGGCAAGCCAAGCGTACAAGCCCAAGTTATCTCCTTTGGCCCGCTCAGCCAGTGCCGATGTCACGCCTCGCCAGAGAGAATCGGGTCGAACGGTTGCAGCTCAGCTTTCAGGACTTCGAGGTTCCCGAGATCCTTCTCACTGTCTTCCCGCAGGACGGTGAACCGCCGCAGGTGAAATCCAGTGCATCGAGGCAGCTCATCGGCTCGTTCTCTCTTGCAAGTTGCCTCGCATTGGCAAACCCCGAGCCATTGTCCGACGACCGACTTTCGCAACTTTCCGTCTATCCGGTCGTTCAAGCTGCAAAACCGCAAGGTTCGCGCTACCTCGAGCGTTTGGGGGCGAACGCCTCGCTCCGGTTGGAAGAGGGATCTGGTCCTGGTTCGGTGGCTGACGCGATCGATTCGATCCTGGCCGATCCACCCGAAGGCGTCGATCCAACGCCCGGTCGCTTTGCGGTCACGTTGGCCGCGCAGGCAAGCCTGTTGGATGCGCTCATTGCTATCGCCAGAGCGACATTGGTACCTTCGTCAACGCCGCTGCCGATGACGATGGGACTGGGCCTGCCGATCTTCTACTCGGACGACGTCGTTGACATTGCAATCAGGACCAAATTTGGGAAGGAAAAAGCCGAGCACGTCAGCGCCCGACAAATCGCACGGACGCTGGCAGACCTTCGGAAAGCCGTTCTGAGCGAGCCCGTTCAGACCAAAGTCTGGTCGTCGGCTTCATCACAGAGTACGTGGGACGACACATGGGCTGCGGAGGTGATCGACGCGATTGAGAAGGCATCCTCGTCCTCGCCGGTCGAAACAATCCTGACGCTGCTAGAAAAGGTTACGGACACGTACTCACCAGAATCTCCGTTTGAGCTGGCGGCGCGGACGCACCATCCCCTGGCTTGTGAGCTCGTTACGCGAGCCGAAGGCCGGGGAATCGCCAGCGTGTTCTCCGGCCGTGTTCAGGAGATGAGGCGCGAGGAGGTGTACCGCGGTCGAACCCAGACCCAGCTCAGCAAACAAGCGATCGAGCGTTTTCCCGTCTACGGGTTGTCTTTCGAGCAGTCGCGTGATGCCTATGCCTGCTACAACTGGGAGACGTTCTATCACGCCCCGTTCATGGTCGCGATGAAGTTCGCGGCGGAAGGCAAGTTTGAGGACGCCGTACGCTGGTTCAACTACATCTTCGATCCGATTGGAGTGGATGACGCTGTAGCCACGCCTGGTGCGGAGCAGCGGCGCCAGTTCTGGAGAACTCAGCCGTTCCGAGCTGCGATCGATGGATCGATCAATCCGCACAACGTCGATGTTCTGCTCGATCCCAGCAAATGGGGGAGCGAAGTTCGGCAAGAGGCGCTACAGGATCTCGCGGATTCCATCATGGCCTGGCGGCGCAGACCGAATTTGCCGTTCCAGGTCGCTCGCGGTCGATGGATCTCATTCCAGAAAGCCGTGGTTTATCGATACATCGATACGTTGATTGCGTGGGCCGATGCGCGCTTCCGTATAGACACACGCGAAGAGATCACTGCCGCCTCGCAGTTATACGTGCTCGCTGCACGCCTGTTGGGGCGCCGCCCACGATCCGACATCTCGATGTGCGATCGAGATGCTGCGCAAGGATGCGGTGCCAAGAGCTACGAGCAATTGCAGGCCTTGATCGATAGGCGCGACGATGAGCTCAGCAAGTACCTAGACACATTGCTGGGTGACGTTGAGGACATCCTGGATTGCACCGAGAACGAGGAGCCAGACTCCCCGCACCTGAACTTCTACAACGAATACTTCTGCATTCCGCCCAACGAAAAGTTATTCGATCTGTGGGATCGCATAGCTGATCGCCTGTACAAGGTCAGGAACTGCTTGAACATCGATGGCGTGTTCCGATCGCTGTCGCTGTTCGCGCCACCGATCGATCCTGCGCTTCTAGCGCGCGCCGGTGCAGCTGGTCTGTCTTTTGACCAGATCATGACAGGGCTCAACCAGCCGCGCGCCCACTATCGGTTCTCCGTCATGCTTCAGAAGGCCAATGAAGTCGCCTCAGAGCTGCGGGTGCTGGGTGGTGAGCTGCTGCAAGCGCTGGAGAAGCGCGATGCCGAGGAGATGGCGACGTTGCGGTCCCGGCTTGATCTTCAGGCAATTCGCTTGAACAAAGACATTCGAGATGAGCAGATCAGAGAGGCGAAGACGCAGCTTGAGGCAGTTATCACACAGATCAACACCGTGAAGGCGCGTCAGGGCTGGTATCTCGCTCGGATTGATAGAGGTACGTCGGCGAAGGAACTGGAGTCTATTGACGGCATTAGGAGCGGCCTGCTGGTGCGCACTCGCGTTGCTGCAATGAAATCGACAGCAGCGATTGCATCCATGATTCCCGAATTCACCGTCGGCGCCAACGGTGCGTTTGGATCGCCGCACTTCGCGCTGAAGATCAGTGGCCAGCCGATTGCTTTCGCCCAGAATTTCTTTGCCGACAAGTTGGCCGTTGAGGGCGACAAGGACCAGACGGCCGCAGGCATTACTGCTACGCTGGCGAGCTACGAACGTCGCTTGGAGGACTGGCAGTTCCAGCGAGACATGGCCTCCGGCGAGCTCCTGAGCCTTGAGAAACAGCGTATTGCGTCGGAAATCCGTCTGACCATGGCCTTGGCGGAAAAGAGAAACCTCGAGAGGTCCATCGAAAGCTCGGAGACCACAGACGCCTTCTTGAAGTCCAAGTTCACAAACACGGGACTCTACGATTGGATGGTCCGACAGGTTTCGACGGTCTATTACAAGACCTATCAGCTGGCGGCCGAGTATGCGAGAGCGGCCGAGGACTGCCTTAATCGAGAGCTCCCGGCGTCACAGTCCGGAGTCAAGGTCGTACGCTCAGATCACTGGAATGGGCTACGAAAAGGACTGCTTGCCGCAAGCAGCCTGATTCATGACTTGAAGCGACTGGAGTCTGAGCACATCAAGCGCAACAAACGTGTACCGGAGCTGATGAAGCATGTCTCCCTTGCCGTCGTGGACCCGCGGCAGCTGCTGGAGTTGAGAGCTACCGGGCGTTGCAGCTTCAAGGTACCTGAGGTGCTGTTCGACATGGATCATCCGGGGCAGTGCATGCGAAGGATCAAATCCGTAGCGCTGTCGGTTCAGTGTATTACCGGACCCTATGCAGGCGTTTCATGCAGGTTGAGTCTCCTGCGCAGCGAGATCCGAAAGCCAGACCAGGAGAAACCCGAGCGCGTACTTGGGCCGGCGGAAGCAATCTTTAGTAGTACGGCCAACAACGACGCCGGCCTCTGGGAACCGAACCTCAGAGATGAGCGGTACCTGCCCTTTGAGGGCGCTGGGGCTATCAATAGCGAATGGCGGCTCGACTTGCCAAACATGGTCCGCCTGTTTGACTACGCCACCATCTCTGACGTCGTTCTCCACATTCGATATACCGCAGAGCCTGGTGCAGATCCAGTTCAGGCAGACAAAGACCTCGCGATGAAGCTTCAGGATGCTGTTGAAATGGGCGGCTCGATTTGGGTCTATTCCAGCCTGCGATCCGACCTCGCGGATCAGTTCGCCGCGCTTGGCCGCGATTCAGGAGGGCCCCCCATTCGCCTCAAGATGCCAAGGGAGTTGATGCGTTGGAACGGACAGCCTGTGCGGCCTACCGGCCAAGTGGTGTTTGCCATCCTAGGGGAAGGTGGCGATGCCCCGACGGTTTCCTTTAACGGAGAGAAGCTGGTGGGGCTTAAGGCGCTGAACGAGAAGCGAAGCTTCTGGCGCGTTGAGACTGAAGTCAAAGACCCGGAGGAAGCACTAGGAGGCGCAGGTTTCGAGCTGTCCGTCACGGGTCTAACCCAGCTTCGAGATGTGATCATCTACGCTGAAGCGATCGCAGGGTTGTAAGCCACTGAAGATTGGCAACGATGCAAAGCAGTCGTTCTTGGTCTGGAACGACGGGTACATAGCGTGGCTTGACGAAAACGGCGGTCAGAGTCCGCTGTACGTACACAAGCGAGATTGCTGAATCGCTTGGGGCTCAGCGGAAACTTTCCATGTTTCAGGTCTTGCAGCGGAGACGGCGCGTGCGGTGGCCGACCGTGATGACGGCACCGTCAGTGCTGCTCACCTCATATGCGTCGAGCCACTGCGAGAGCTTGGCGACAGGCTGTCTGCCCATGTCGTGTTCCATATGGCGCCGGCCGCGCTTGCTCAGAAACCTGACGACCGTGCCGCCACCCAGGTGCTTCTCCTCGCCATAGCGGTCCAGAAGTTCCTCGATGAATGGGGGCAGGCCACGCTGCTGAGCCCGGGCCTGTGCGTGATGAGTCTTCGCCATGGTTCGCACTCCTAGAGGCTTGCCAGCAGTTCTTCCGAGGCAGCGTTTTCCTTCTTGGCAGCTTCGCTATCCGGAACCAGGCGGTCTGGGAGGTGGCAGCTCATCCCGAGCAGGCTTGCGCCCGGGTTGTTATTGAACGTGATGGAGAACGGGGTCGCATAGATGCTTGCAATGGGCGTAGGTGCTCCGCCAACGGTTCGGTTGATGAGGATCTCTCTGCCGCTTGTGGGCTCCACCCACTTCTCGCTGCAACCGGATTCTTCGTTCCAGATTTCGAGGGCCATGCGGATGGCCCAGAGTGGATCCTGCGCTGCGCGTAGCGGGAACAGTCCGTTCTCAAAGAAGGCGTCAGTTTCGTTCTTGTGATTGCTCCACAAGTCCCTGCGCCAGTCTTCGCAGTCATCGCCAAGGAACAGCAATTGATCGACCGTCTTGGCATCGGCAACCAGCAGCAGAAAGAGCCGATTGAAGAAAGCGTCACGCACGATCCGCTTGCGCTCGCAGATCTCGGCGAGGCGTTCGACCAGCGCCTGTGGGAGCCGCATGGTGACCGCCTTGCGCGGCAGCTTTGCGAGCTCCTGGGTCACATAGCGGTAGGCCTCAGGGCTGTTCGGGATGCTGACCTCCCGGTCCAGGCAAGCGAGCTCGCCTTCGATGACTTTGGCCAGGTACGCGTCGCGCCGGAAACAGGCGTCTCGCAGGGTCTCCTCGAGGCGTTGGGCAGCTCGCTGCCAAACCTGAACAGTGATTTTGAGCAACGGCACATCTTGGGCCTTCTTGCGCGTCGTCGGGCTCTTGGTGGTTCTGGGCATTTCGTACTCCGCTCGTCGATGGCGCAACTCTAGAAGAAACGTTGCGGCAAATGGGAAAGGCATTTGCCGCAACATCAGACGGCGCCAGCTTGGGCGGTGTCAGCACCCCGTCCTAAAGGACTGATGCAGCAAGAGCCCTAGTTTGGAGGAGCGGATACGGAGCAGCCAGATCCAAAAAGTGGCGATGCAGACTTGCGCGGTATTCAGCTCGCTACTCGTGCTTTCGAGAGGTGCCTCCGGATTGCTTGCGGCAGGGCTGCTGACACTGAGTCTGGTCTGTTGGCGCCGACCGAAGCCGAGGCAAACTACCGTAGCCAGCTTGCACGTCAGGCCGTCCCGGTCTGACTCACACCAACCGGCCTCCACGAATGCTGGGGCGATTCAGGGAGCGACGTCGTAAAACGTCTTCGGATTCCGTTCCAAGCTAAAAGCAGCATCTGAACCGCGCTGCTCCGCAAATACAAAGAAGACTCGATGGCATCTTCCCTGACCTGGCTTGACCATGACTCCGCCGCAAGAGACCGCAGCCTGCGTGTCCTATCGCTCTTTCGAGAGAAGGAAAGCCGAGACGAACTGGGCATCGGTTCGATCCGGGACGGCATCGCCGACATTCTTTTCCCGGGAACGTCGACTATCCAGACGCGTTTGCGCTACATGCTGCTGGTGCCCTGGATGTATCGAGAGCTCGAGAGCCGACGTCTGGCGCCAGGTTCCTTCTCGCTCGAGTCTCGCAAGTTCGAGCTGTCCATGGTCGAGCCGCTCTTGGACAGCAATGAGCGCGGAGTCTTCGGTGCTCAGTCCAAGGGGGATCTGAAGCGGCTACCGAGCTCGGTCTACTGGGCTGGCCTACGCACTTGGGGCATCCGGGCCTTTGATGGCTCCCAGAGCGACTACTTTCGTAGCGCACCGGCCCTGGCCCTGAAGCGGGCTGCCCGTCGCCGGAAAGACGACGACGATGCGGACACCAACGCATCGCTGAACACATGGCATCTGGGTCTGCCCGCTGCGCCTGAAGGGTTCCCGACCAAGCTCAGTCTGAAGATCAGTCCCGACGAAGCTCGATACCTGCGTGATCGCATCGCGACAAGCTGCCCCGACAGCCTCCTGTCGTGGCTTGTCCTATACGGTAGGTCTGACGACTGTCGCGAGCCCTGGCTTCACCACCAGCTCGGCTCGTTTCCGAAGTCGGCGCGTGACCTGCTGGAACACGGACGGCTCCTGTCGGACGTCGTCGAGGGCGCGGCATGGCTCTACAACGTCTGCTTGGCAGACAAGCGCCAAGACGAAGCCCTCGGTCAGAGCCATCGCGAGGGGCTTGAAGAGTGGCGGGAGCGCGCAAGCCTCTCGGACATCAAGAAGTGGAACCTCGGCGAGCTCTGGGACGTTCTGGCAAGTCGTGGTCATCCGGTCTCGAGTGCGACACGGGGCTTCGTGGCGGATTGGACTGCCCGTCTGATCGCCACCCGGGGTGAGTTCGCCGAGGATGACTTAGCCCGAGATCTGATCGAGCGTCGCGAGCGGACGCTCAAGAAGTCACGTTCTCGCTTCACCAATCGAGGAGCACTGAACCAATGGGGCGGCACCTCTGGCTTGAACCGGTTGGTGTATCGGTGGCCGACGACCAATGACTTCCTGGGCGACCTTCTGCCGGCACTTCGCCGAAGCTGACGCACATGCTCGATCCAAACAACCGCAGCCTTCTCACCAGCCTGTTGACGCCTCCGCTAGGACTGGTGTTCGACAAGGGCATCGCGACAACCTACTCGCTTGATCCATTGAGCCTCCTTGGAGTGCCCGTCCATCTGGCCTGGATGGCCAATCGGGATGATGCCTCCATCCTCCAAGACCCCATCCGACTTCTTGAGTCGCTGCAGCGGGTCGCCAAGCGACTGACGGTGTTCGCAGACCGAGGTCGGATTGCTGTTCCTGGCAACGGGAATGCCTTGTTCTCGATGCTCGAGTCCACCATCGCCGAGGTGAGAGCGCCGGGCGGCGGAGCCTTTCATCCAAAGCTCTGGCTTCTGCGCTTTGCAGATCCCAGCAACCAACGCCCCGCCCTGGTCCGCTTGGGGGTTCTGTCTCGAAATTTGACCTCCGACCGATGCTGGGACCTGTCCCTGGTCTTGGAGGGCGAAGTTCTACGCGCGACCCAGCCAGAGAACCGTCCCTTGTGCGACCTACTCAAGCTGCTGCCGGACTGGGCGGTCTCGCGCCTCAAGACAGCTCGAAAAAAGCAGCTCACCGAACTGACCGACGACCTCCTGCGTACCAAGCTCGCGCCCCCGGCCGATTGGCAGGAAGTGAAATTCCACGTACTCGGGCTCACGCAGACGCCGTGGATGCCCGGCCCCACCGATGAGATCGCTCTCATCTCTCCGTTCCTGACAGACACCGCCGTCGCCCAGGTATGCGGTACCGCCAAACAGCGCGTGTCACTCATCTCCCGGCCTGACACTTTGTCGGCACTGAGTGCGCAGACTCGAGCAAGCTTCAACGCCTGCTACGTTCTTGACGACGCTGCCGAGACCGAAGATGGTGAGGAGCAAACATCACCAGACCTCGTCGGCTTGCATGCAAAGGCCATCCTGCTGCGGCGTGCGTGGATGACGCATCTCTATGTCGGCTCGGCCAACGTGACCAATGCAGCGATGGTCGCCGGCACAAATGTGGAGGTCCTGGTCGAACTTGTCGGCAAGCACAGCAAAGTCGGGAAAGTCACCGATCTACTGTCCCAGAGCGGCTTCGGTTCAGTTCTGGCCCCATTCACCGACAAGGATGTCTGCGCGGCCGAAGATGCCGAAATCCAAGAAATACGCCGTCAACTTGAGAACCTCCGACGAGCAATCTCGGAATCGAACCTCAAGGCGGAGTGCATCCAAGCATCTGACGGCCTCTGGCAGGTTCGACTGACGTCGCCTACACACATAGAAGTCTCCAGCGCCCAGTTTGAGGCGTGGTTGCTCTCCCAGGCGCCTGAGACCGCAGTCGATGCCGCACCGCTCATGGAAGCGCAGGCGCTGCTGCTTCCCCCGGTGGAATCGGCCGATATCACTGGCCTCGTGGCGCTCTCGCTGAGCCTGAGCGGCCAGCGCCTGATGTTCGTTCTCAATCTGCCACTGACGGCGCCCGAAGATCGCGAGGCCGCGATCATGCGTCGGGTCATTCGAAATCGCGAAGGGTTCGTGCGGTACCTGAAGCTTCTTCTCGGTGGCTTCGACCAAGAATTTCCTGCCGAGCCATCTACAGGCCACGGCAAGGGCTTCGAGTGGAAGAAGGGGCTCGACGACTCCGCAGCGCTGTTGGAGGACCTTGTTCGAGTGTGGTCTCGCGAGCCGAAGCGACTCGATGACGTCGCGCGCGTCGTCGATCACCTAAGAGGCCTCGCTGGCGATGACGGGGACGTCGTGCCGCCAGCCTTCGACTCAGTCTGGAAGGTCTTCGAGGCGGCCAGGGCCGGAAGGGGGCGATGACGATGCCGTTTTCCGCCGACGAGACGCTTCGCAGTCTCAAAGACTTCCAGCGACGAACAGTCGAATACGTCTTCCATCGCATGTTCCTCGCCGAGAAGCCGACGAGGCGCTTCCTCGTCGCAGATGAGGTCGGCCTTGGAAAGACAATGGTGGCGCGGGGCGTGATCGCCAAGACACTCGAGCACTTGAAAGACAGCAAGGCGCGCGCAGACTTTGTCTACATCTGCTCGAACGCAGCCATCGCCCACCAGAACGTTGCTCGGCTGAATGTATTGGGCCAGAAGGACTTCTCGCTCGCAAGCCGGCTCACGCTGCTGCCCCTTCACGTCAAGAACTTGGCTGCGAACCGAATCAACTTCGTCAGCTTCACACCTGGTACCGCGTTTGACCTCAAGTCCCAAGGCGGATGGCTTCCTGAGCGCATCCTCATTTTCCGAATGCTCCTGGGTAATGGCCTGAATTCGGATGGACTCGCGAACCTACTCCATGCGACCGCTCGCTCGAGCGGTTGGGCCAATGCGATAGCAAGGCAGACCGAAGCGTTTGATCCCGATATCGCCGAGCGCTACATCCATAGTCTCCGGGCAGACGAGGCGTTCTTTGAAGGACTGCGCAGACTTGCCCTCAAGTTCAAGACCTACCGCGAAGACATCCCTCCTCAAGTCAGCGACGAGCGCTACGCCGTCATTGGTGAGCTGCGCCAACGCTTGGCCCGAATCTGCCTGGAGGCGTTGACACCAAGACTCGTCATCGTCGACGAGTTCCAGCGCTTTCGCCATTTGCTCCAAGACGAAGATCCGGCGTCCGAACTGGCACACGCCCTCTTCGACCACAAGACAGCCCGAGTTCTCCTTCTGTCTGCGACACCGTACAAGATGCTTTCGCTCGACCATGAGAAGGGCGATGATCACTATCCTGATTTTCTGAGGACGCTCGGATTTCTGTTCGACTCCAAGCGAGCCGTCGACGAAGTCAAGAGCGAACTCGATAGGTTCAGGCGCGACCTGCTCGACCTTTCATCGACTTCGTCGACGCTGCAGGCCGAGCCGGCCAGAGATGTCCTCCAGCGAAGGCTGCAGCAGGTCATGTGCCGCACAGAGCGCGTCGCGAGCACGACACTCCTCGACGCGATGACGCGTGAGCCTTCAGTGTCGGCGCCCATCGAGGTCGATGACCTGGCGCAGGCTGTTCTTATTGACGGAGCGTCGCTCAAGGCGGACGCGAGAGACTCCATCGAGTACTGGAAGTCCACCCCGTACGCCCTTAACTTCATGAAGGGGTATGAGCTGCGTCGCAACGTTGATGGCTTAACTCACACGCGTCGCGCCGAGCTCGTCGCATTTCTGCAGCGCAATCGACGAGCCCTCCTTACCAAGACTCGCTTCAAGAAGTTCGCTGCCGTCGCTCCAGCGAACGCGCGGCTGCGCGCGCTGATGAGAGACACAACGGGCCGCGGTCTCTGGCGAGTGCTGTGGCTACCGCCATCACTTCCCGCATGGGAGCCCGCAGGACCGTTCAAGGGTCTAGGCACTCAGACCAAGTCCCTGGTCTTCTCGGCATGGAACGTTGTCCCAGATGCGATCGCGTCGCTCTGCTCCTATGAAGCGGAACGCCTGGCGTTCACCGATAGCCAGGTTGCCATGGACTCGGGCCGCAACTACGAGACGGTCGTACCAAGGCCGCTTCGGTTCAGGCAGGAGACTGACGGCAGCCCGACCGGGATGACGGTGCTGTTGCTCATGCACCCCTCTCCAGCCCTGGCCGGCATAGTGGATCCGGTCGAGCTGTCCCTGAAGTCTGCCGACCTACCCAGTCAGCAATGGGTGCTGGACGAGGTCGAGGTGAGGCTCGATAAGGCTCTGCGCCCTCACCTTGCAAAGCATCAAACCTCTGTCTCCCGACCCGATGAGCGATGGTATTGGGCCGCAGTCGCACTCTTGGACGGCGCCATTAGTCCGTCGATTGCACAGTGGCTGCAGACCTGGCGAGGCGTTGATGATCCTGAGGATGGCGAGTCGAAGCACTCGGTGCATGTGGCGATGTTCATCCGAGCCGTGAGCGATGCGAGCGGCCTCAAGCTTGGACCGCCTCCTGCCGACCTAGCGCGAGTGCTGGCCAGCCTCGCACTCGCCAGCCCCGCGGTCTGCGCGCTTCGATCGCTCAAGCGGTCGTGCACCACAGCTGAGTGGGATGACCCCGCCCTGCTGAGTGCGTCCTCGAGCATCGGCGTGGCGTTCCAGTCGCTCCTCAACGTGCGCGAGTCCGTGACCATCCTTCGGGACACATCGACACGGCCATACTGGGAGCTCGCACTCCAACACGGCCTGGACGGCAATCTGGGTTCGCTCCTCGACGAACAAGTGCACGTGCTTGTGGAGTCTCTCGGGGTTGCACGCGCGCCTGACGAAGAGCGGGTCACCAAGGTTGCCGCCGAAATCAGCAACAGTCTCTCCATTCGAGCCGCGCCTCTGTCAGTGGATGAGTTCAAGCTGGAGCCCAACCGGGGACGAATGGAAGCTGTGCCCTTCAAGGTGAGGTGCCAATTCGCGCTTCGCTTCGGAGACCTGAAGGATGAGAAGGGAGAGACGCGCGCAGAGGTGGTGCGCTCAGCATTCAACTCACCGTTCCGTCCGTTCGTGCTCGCATCCACGTCCGTGGGTCAGGAGGGCCTCGATTTCCACGTCTGGTGCCATGCCATCGTTCACTGGAACCTGCCGTCAAATCCTGTGGATATGGAGCAGCGCGAGGGACGTGTCCATCGCTACAAGGGCCATGCCGTCCGCAAGAACGTTGCGAGTGCATTCGGTCGGGTTGGCCTGAGCGCTCATTGGGAGGCAGGGCAAGATCCGTGGAAGGTCATGTTCGAGCTCGCCAAGCAAGAACGCGGAACGGACCTCAAGACTTTCTGGCTGTTCGAGACGGAAGGCGGTGCGCGCATCGAACGCAGGGTTCCATTGCTACCGCTGTCCCGCGACGAGGTCCATTTGCAGCGACTCAAGCGCGGGCTGGCGCTTTACCGTCTAGTCTTCGGTCAGCCTCGGCAGGAAGAGCTTCTCACGCACCTCGGTGACCTCGACGAAGAGCAGCGTCAGGCGGCCGTTGCCAAATGGCGTATCGACTTGACACCGCCGGCGATGCCTGAACGGTCCGAGGACTAAATCGCTGCCTCGAAGCGCGAGCATGCACTCCGACTGACTTTGTTTGTCATCACTGCCCGAGGGGCTTCGAACGTGCAGCTCCCGACGGACTTTGCGCCAGCTCGTCAGTGCTGAAGAATCAAGCACTTATCGGCGCCCTCTCCGACGGACTTTATTTGTTGGAGTCAGCGCGGCGCCCTGGGCGCCCCAGGTTTCTGGGCTTGGACGTCACTCATTTGCCGCAGGCAAGTGAGAGACGGCACAAGGCTGCATTGCTTGGACGTCACTCATTTGCCGCAGGCAAGTGAGAGACGGCACAAGGGCGCATTGCTTGGAGGTCACTCATTTGCCGCAGGCAAGTGAGTGACGGCACTAGCCGCCGCACAATCTGGCGACCCAACGCAAGCCGGAGCACCCCATGCCCACCCCCGTCACCGTAGGCGCCTTCGCCATCGTGCCGAGCAATGACCTGGCTGCGGCCCAGCCGTTCTGGGAGCGCCTGGGTTTCCAGCGTACGGGGGGTGATGCCAACTACCTGATCATGACCGGCTGGGGCTGCGAAGTGCACCTGACGCAGGCGGGCAGCGGTCCCTGGCGGGTGCCCGAGTCCCACAACCCGTTCGGCGTCTTCATCCGCACACCGGAGGTGGACGCCATTGCCGCGCGCGTGGACGACCTGATCATCCGCCCCGGCGGCGTCCTGCGTCACCGCGAGTGGGGCCTCTACGAGGTGGGGATTGCCGGGCCGGACGGCCTGCTGGTCCGCATTGGCTGGCCCTCGAGCCTTGTGCGGGATGGCTCCGCGACTGGCCGCACCTGATGTCCGCTGCGCCGTTGCTGGACTTCCCGCAACAGCTGCTATGTCCCGAGGGGGCGAAGGGCTCGTTTCCAGCCGCGGTCGAAGCCTATGTGTTGAACGCCTTCAGCAGCTGCTTCAGGCGCTTGCGCCCATCACTATTCGTCTCGCGATAGGTCTTCAGCGCGAGCGCAAGGAACTGCTGCTCCCCAGCAGATAGCCCCGCGGGCTCACGCTCTTCATCGAGCCACCCGGCATCCTTACCGCAGTGCTGCTCGATCTGTCTCGCCAGCTTGTCGCCGATCGGTCGCGCCCCGCTCTTGGCCATCGACCAGGTGGCGCCGCTCACCTCGACCTTGGTTGCCCAGGCCGACTCCAGCCCCTTGGGAGGATCGCCTGCTGTGATGCGCTCTTCCGCAAAAGTCTGGAAGAGCGACAAGGCATTGATGCGACGGAAGGTAGTGATGCTGGACACGGCGGGTGTTGTTAAAACACTTCACATGCATTCTAGGGGTGAAAGGTGGTTGACGAGATTGTGAACACTCTTCACAATCCGCTCATTCGTTGATTCACCCCAACCCACACGGACTCATCATGCTTCGCCCAGCCCTCGTCACCAACGCCAAACGCCCCTTCTTGGGCGAGATGGCTTTGTGCGTCGCTGCAGGTCGACATGCGCTGCCGCTGGCACAGGGCCAGTCGCGCCTTGACCGATATGAGGGTGACTCAACGCCGCCGGGGAAAGCTCCAACTTACTGAAGCTTTCGTACTCCAGGGATCCGTCGATCCCATGAAGCCCGGTCTCCTGCAGGAACCGGGCTTTTTGTTTGGCGCCTGCGAATCGGATTGATGCCATTTCGGGTGTGCCCGTGCACAAGCACCGGCCGGCCCGGTGTGCATGTGTGCCGCGCACGTTCTGCAGACGGAGCCGGCATGCAGCGGTCAAGGCGAGCCTCGCTTGCCCGGATCGCGTGCGGACACAGCCGAGATTGCATCGCCTCGTTAGCTCAGTGGATCAGAGCGCCGGTCTACGAAGCCGGAAGTCGGAGGTTCGAATCCTTCACGAGGCACCAGCGTTCATTTCTGTCACGTTGGACTTCCGGTGAGGTCCTCGGCCCTTCAAGCCGAAGAGGCGGGTTCGACTCCCGCACGGGATGCCATACCAAAGCCTGTCGTCGAGCTCGCGCTTCGACCGGCGAAACCGGCCGCAACGATTGGGCGGCGTCGGAACCCGTCACCGACAGCCACAGCGAGCAGGACCCGTGTGTAGCGCAACTGGTAGCGCATCTGCTTTGGGAGCAGGCGGTTGCAGGTTCAAGTCCTGCCGCACGGACCAGAAGAGAAACATGTCGCCATAGCTCAGTTGGAAGAGCGCCGGTCTGTCGAACCGGAGGTCGCGGGATCGAGAACCGTCATCACTATCAGCGTTGAGCAGCTCTGCTGCCCGACAAGCCATCAGCTGGGGCGTAGCTCAACTGGAAGAGCAGCGGCCTTTGAAGTCGCAGCTTGCAGGTTCGAACCCTGCCGCCCCTGCCAGAGACATTGATTCGTGCGCAGTCACAGAAGGGAGGACGCCATGCACGACGTATTGCAGCTGGACATCACCGGCCAGCCTCAGGCCTGGATCTCGATCGAGCAGGCGGCCATCCACGTGGCCACCCGCTCCATCGCCTGGTCGCTCGGTGACACGCCGCTGGCCGTGCTGCGTGGCGGGATGAACGTCCGCACCGGCCATCAGTCGATCCTGGAGGTGCCCGCCATCCTGGCTCTCAGTGGCAACTCGCGTCTGAACCTGTTCGACGTGTCGCCCAGCTTCAGCAAACTCAAGTTGATCCGGCGCGACCGCCAGACCTGCGCCTACTGCGGCGAGCCGCGCGATATGCGAGACCTCACGGTCGACCACATCCTGCCGGCTTCGCGTGGCGGCCCGCTCAGCTGGATGAACACGGTGGCCGCCTGCCGCGCCTGCAATGCGCGCAAGGCCGACCGCACGCCGGAGGAAGCCAGGATGCCGCTGCTGTTCACACCCTACGTGCCCAGCCGCTTCGAGGACTTCCTGCTCAAGGGCAGGCGGATCC
Organism: Pelomonas sp. SE-A7; assembly: GCF_030345705.1. Lineage (NCBI taxonomy): Bacteria > Pseudomonadati > Pseudomonadota > Betaproteobacteria > Burkholderiales > Sphaerotilaceae > Roseateles > Pelomonas sp. SE-A7. Next base: position 2,487,446 of record NZ_JAUASW010000001.1, on the reverse strand, counting down.
GAGCGGACGTGCATGAGTGGCTGGCCGCAAGGCTGCCGAAGGACTCGCGCTTGAACTGACCGGCTCGGTCGGCCAGGCGCCAACAGATCTGCCTTGGAAGGCAGGGCTCACAGGTTGGGGGTTCCACCCCACCGGTGCGCCGTGGCCGGGTTCGTCCCGTCGCCACAGCGCATGCCGCCCTGCTGAAAGGGGCCGATACGGTGAAACACGGTTGTCCCGCAAGGGCTTGGGTTCGACTCCCAGTTCATCACCACTGGATAGCTCAGTCGGGTAGAGCAACGGATTCAGATTCCGTGTGTCGTGGGTTCGACTCCCACTCCACCAATGGCCTGAACAGCCAGTGAAACGGTCGCAAGACCACCCCGCCGAACGTGTCGGAATGCCTTTGGGGCAACCGACATCAGCGCGGTCACCCGTGCCTCGGGCACGCGAGGCCTGCGTGCGCGGCCAGTCGAAGGTGTGCTGGGAGGGCATACCGTCGACGCACCGCGCCACCCAGGTCTTGGCATCCGAGGTCCGTGTCTGCGCTGTAACGGCACCCCTATTCAAACCACACGCTGCAAACAAGGAGAAAACCATGACGATCAAGCGTGTCAATGTGAAGAAGAACGAGCGCGGCTTGCTGCTGCGCAACGGCGATTTCGACCGTGTGCTGCAACCGGGTTCGCACTGGCTGTTCGCAGGCCTTGACGAGCTGCGGGTCGAGCTGTTCGCGCTGGATGCGCCGGCCTTCGTGCACCGCCTCACCGAGTACCTGCTGGTCAAGGAGCCCGAGGTGGTCGCGGCCGAGTTCGTTCGCGTCGAGTTGAATGCACATCAAGTCGGCCTGCGTACCGAGAACGGCGCGCTGGTCGAACTGCTGCCGCCCGAGACCCGGCGCCTCTATTGGAAGGGCCTGGTGGACGTGCAGGTCGAGGTCATCGACCTGGATGAAACCATCGAGCTGTCGCCCGCGCTGACTGCGCTGCTGCTGCAGACTCAGCTGCGTCCGCGCAGCATCACCGGCCTGGCCGGCGTGCTGCAGGTGATCGTGCCCGAACACGGCGCGGGCATCCTGTGGGTCGACGGCAAGATCGAGCGGCTGCTGGGCCCTGGTTCGTTCGCGTTCTGGAAGTTCAACCGCAACGTGAGCGTGGAGCTGGTGGACCTGCGGCTGCAGGCGGTCGAGGTGACGGGTCAGGAAATCCTGACCCGCGACAAGGTGGCGCTGCGGCTCAACCTCTCGGCGACCTGGCGCTTCATCGACGTGCTGGCCGCGTTCAAGGCGCTGGCCAAGCCGGTCGACCACCTGTATCGCGAGCTGCAGTTCGGCCTGCGCGCTGCGGTGGGCACGCGTTCGCTCGATGAGCTGCTCGAGAACAAGAGCGTCATCGACGAGGTCGTGACCGCCCAGGTCAAGGACAAGCTTGCAGCTCTCGGGCTGGAGCTCACCAGCGTCGGCGTGAAGGACATCGTGCTGCCGGGCGAGATGAAGACCATCCTCGCCCAAGTGGTGGAGGCCGGGAAGTCGGCCGAAGCCAACGTGATCCGCCGCCGCGAGGAAACCGCCGCGACCCGTTCGCTGCTGAACACCGCCAAGGTGATGGAGGACAACCCCGTCGCCCTGCGCCTCAAGGAGCTGGAAACCCTGGAGCGCGTGGCGGAGCGCATCGACAAGATCTCCGTGTTCGGAGGTCTGGACCAGGTGCTCAACGGGCTCGTGAAGCTGCGTTGAACACCGCCCCGGCCGGGCTCGATTTGAATCGGGCCCGGCCGGGGCTCTACATTGGAATCAAGATCATGAAAGAACCTCAACACATTCACGAAGACGTCCCCGGCGGCGTGCCGCTGAAGATGTGGACGCGTGGCGTGCCGGTGGAGGCCGAGGCCAAGCGCCAGCTCACCAATGCGGCGCGCCTGCCCATCGTCTTCAAGCACATCGCGGCCATGCCGGACGTGCACTTCGGCATCGGCGCCACCGTGGGATCGGTCATCCCGACCATCAAGGCCATCATTCCGGCGGCCGTGGGCGTGGACATTGGCTGCGGCATGATCGCCTGCAAGACCACGCTGCGCGCCGAAGACCTGCCCGACAACCTCGCCCCGCTGCGCGCGGCCATCGAACGCGCGGTGCCGCATGGCCGCGTGCCTGGCAACCGGGACCCGGGCGCCTGGCAGAAGCCGCCAGGCTCGGTGGACACGGCCTGGGGGCAGCTGGAGCCGGAGTTCAAGGAGCTGTGCCGCAGCTACCCGAAGCTGGAGAAGACCAACCATCACAAGCACCTGGGCACGCTGGGTGGCGGCAACCACTTCATCGAGGTCTGCCTCGACGAAGCCGGCGCGGTCTGGTTCATGCTGCACTCGGGTTCGCGCGGCGTGGGCAATGCCATCGGCACCATGTTCATCGAACTGGCCAAGCAGGACGCGATGCGCCATCAGGCCAATCTGCCGGACCGCGACCTGGCCTACTTCGAAGAAGGCAGCCGCTACTTCGGTGACTACGTGCGTGCCGTGAGCTGGGCTCAGAAGTTCGCTGCCACGAACCGCGAGGTCATGATGCGTCGTGTCATCGAGGCGGCCAAGACGGTTCTGCGCAAGAACTTCCAGAGCCACATCGAGGCGGTGAACTGCCACCACAACTATGTGCAGCGCGAGCAGCATTTTGGGAAGGATGTCTTCGTCACGCGCAAGGGAGCGGTGAGCGCCAAAGCTGGCCAGTTGGGCATCATCCCGGGCAGCATGGGCGCGCGCAGCTACATCGTGCGCGGCAAGGGCAATCCGGAGTCGTTCGAGTCCTGCTCGCATGGCGCTGGTCGCGTCATGAGCCGTGGCGACGCCAAGCGCAGCTTTACGCTGGCCGACCACCGCGCGGCCACGGAAGGCGTCGATTGCCGCAAGGACAAGGATGTGCTCGACGAGACGCCCGCGGCCTACAAGGACATCGATGCCGTTATGGCCGCGCAGGCCGACCTGGTCGACGTGGTACACACGCTGAAGCAGGTGGTTTGTGTGAAGGGCTGACTGGCAACCACCGCCAGCACAGGCCGCCCAGGGCCAGCGCCGCCGCCCCAGCCAGCCCCGCCAGCAAGCTAAAAAACCCCGCCGGACCCAGCGGCAACCACAGCCGGCCGACCAGGCCGGACAGCAGGTTGCCGGCAAAGGCGGCCAGGAACCAGGCGGCGATCAAGGTCGCGCCCAGGCCGGGGGGTGCCAGGCGGGCGAACAGGCTCAGGCCCACGGGCAGGATGAAGAGTTCGGCCAGCGTGTAGATGACGAAGAAGGCCAGCACCCAGGCCACGGACACCGGCCCGTCGCCGGCCGAGCTGGCGGCCGCCACCGCCGCCAGCAGCAGGTAGGCCAGGGCCACGCCTGCCGCGCCCATGGCCATCTTGCCCAGCTGCGTCGGTTCGCGGCCCCGCTGCGCCTGTCGCCGCCAATGGGCGACCAGGAAGGGCGTGAACAGGAAGACGAACAGCGGGTCCAGGGCCTGCACCCAGGTGGCCGGCAGCTGCCAGCCCAGCAGCCGCAGGTCGACCGACTGGTCCACCCACAGGGCCACGGTGTTGCCGCTCTGGGCGTAGGCACTGCGGAACAGCATCACGGCCAGGCCCACGCCCAGCAAGGGCAGCAAGGCTGCGAGCCGGATCTTGCCGCGAGGCTGCTGTTCCTCAACTCGCACGGAGGCGCTCGGCGCTCGCGGCGCGGGCAGGTAGCGCTGGCCCAGCACATAGATGGCCAGGCCCAGGCACATGCCGGTACCGGCCGCACCAAAGCCCCAATGCCAGCCGTAGACCTCGCCCAGCGTGCCGCAGACCAGCGGTGCCAGCAGGCCTCCCAGGTTCACGCCCACGTAGTAGACGTTGTAGGCACCGCCGCGTCGGGGATCGTCGTCGCCGTAGAGGTCGCCAATCTGGCTGGGAAGGCTGGGCAGGAACAGGCCGTTGCCGAGGCAGATCAGGAGCAGCCCGGTGTAGAACTGCGCCTCCCAGGCCAGGGCGAAATGGCCGATGGCCATCAGCGTACCGCCCAGCAGCACCGCGCGGCGCTGGCCCATCCAGCGGTCGGCAATGTAGCCGCCAAGTATTGGAGTCAGGTAGACGCCACCGGTGTACAGGCCGAAGATCATCGAGGCATCGGCCTGGCTGAACTGCAGCTGCTTGCTCATGTAGTAGATCAGCAGCGCGCTCATGCCGTAGTAGGAGAAGCGCTCCCAGGTCTCGGTCAGGAACAGGATGGTCAGGCCGGGCGGCTGGCCGAACCAGTTGCGGCCGGGCGAGGCGAGGGTGGCCTTCATTTGGCGCGCACCCCGCCCTTGATCACGGCGCTGGGACGCTCCAGCAGGCGGATGTCCTGCAGTGGGTCGCCGCGGACCGCCACGAAGTCGCCGAAGCGGCCGACCGCGATCGCGCCCACGTCACCCTCGCGCGCGAGCGCTTGTGCTGCGTTGCGCGTGGCGGTGCGGATCGCCTCCAGCGGCGACATTCCCCACTCGACCATCTTGGCGAACTGCAGCGCGTTCTGGCCGGCCGGGAAGACGCCGCCGTTGTCGGTGCCGAAGACCATCTTCACGCCGGCCTGGTGGGCGGCGCGGAAGCTCTGGCGCTGCTTCAGGCCGACCTCGCGCTCCTTGGCAAGCGAGGCCTCGTGCAGGCCGTTCTTCGCGCCTTCGGCGAGGATGTAGTCGTCCACATAGATGTCCATGGAGAACCAGGCGCCGCGTTCGCGGGCGAGATTGAACGAGGACTCGTCGGCCAGGCTGGCGTGTTCTATGGTGTCGACCCCGGCACGCAGCGCGTCGTTGATGCCGGCCGTGCCGTGCGCATGGGCGGCCACCTTCAGGCCCAGGCGGTGCGCTTCGTCGACGGCCGCCTTGATCTCCTCGTAGCTCATCTGCTGGGCGCCGGCGGCATCGGTGCGCGAGGTCACGCCGCCGGTGACGCACAGCTTGATCACCTCGGCGCCCAGCTTGCGCATCTTGCGCACCAGCTGGCGGAAGCCGTCGGGGCTGTCGGCCACGCCGGGCGTGGGCACGGCCGCATAGCTGGGCGGCAGGCCTTCGGTGTAGTCGCAGTGGCCGCCGGTCGCGCCCAGCGCATAGGTGGCAGGCACGATGCGCGGCCCCGGGATGTAGCCGCCCTCGATGGCCTGCTTCAGGCCCACGTCGGCATAGCCGGCCGAGCCCAGGTCGCGCACCGTGGTGAAGCCGGCTTCCAGCATGGATCTGGCATTGGCCACGCCCACCGCCACCCAGAAGGCGTCGGTGTACTCGAGGTACCGGCTGCCGTTGATGCGGGCGTCGGCGGCCAGGTGCACATGCATGTCGATCAGGCCGGGCAGCAGGCTCTGCCCTGGCAGGTCGATTCGCTTGGCGTCCCTGGGCAGACCGGTCTCGCCTTGCTTCAAAACGGCCTGGATGCGGCCGTCCACGACGACGATGGCCGGGCGCTCGACCCAGCGGCCGGACAGCACGTCCAGCATGCGGTCGGCGGTGACCACGGTGGTCTCCGCCCATGCCATCGACGCCATGGCGGTCGTGAGCACCAATGCCAACAGGCCATGCGCAGCCTGACTCGCCTTGCACTTCATCATGCAATTCGCTCCTGGGAACTAGAGGGGATGCGCGGACTGGCCGCCGCGCCGGCTGGGTCAGGACTTGGGTCGGCCGATGTGGATCTCGTCGCCTCGTACCTGCACCTCGAGCTGGAAGCCGACGCGCAGCAGCCGCGCGAAGGCATCCACGTTGTTGGCGTCGAACACGCCGCCGATCTCAATCCTGGCCACCTCGGCGTCGTCGATCACCAGCTGCTTGCGGTTGTAGCGATTGAACTCGCGCGCCGCGTCGGCGAGCGACAGCTGGTCGAACACCAGCTTGCCCTGCAACCAGTTCAGGTCGGCCTGGATCTGATGCGGCGTCTTGTGCGCCACCAGCACGCTCTCGGGCTCGGCGATGGCGGTGTCGTTGCGCGCCAGCACCGTCGGCGGTGCCGTGCCGGCCGCGACCTGGACCCGGCCTTCGGACACCTGGACCCGCACGTCGTCGCCCTGGCGCCGGACCGTGAACTTGGTGCCCAGCACGGTGATCTTGTGCTTGCCGGCATGGACGATGAAGGGATGGGCCGGGTCATGGGCGACCTCGAAATAGGCCTCGCCGCCTTCCAGCCAGACCTCGCGCGATTCGCTGGCGATCTCGGCACGGACCCGGGTGGCGGTGTTCAGCGTCATGCGCGAGCCGTCCTTCAGGGCCACGACCTCGCGGGCGCCGACCTCGGTCTGGTACTTCTGCGCTTCCGGCATCCGGGGCAGGCCGAGGACCAGCAGCAATGCGAGGGCGAAGACGCCGGGCACGGCGATGGCCCAGCGCGCACGGCCGGGGCTGGGCAGCCAGCGGCGGGGTCGGGTCGGCTCGTTGCGCTCGGCGGCAGCGCCGGCCTGCCGGTCCTTCAAGGCGACCAGCCGGTCGGCCTGGCGCCAGGCCGCGTCCAGACGCAGCCAGGCCACGCGATGGGCGGTGGATTCGGCGATCCAGCCGTCCAGCTCGGCCTGCCGCGCCGGCGTCCATTCGCCGGCCGACAGGGCGCGGTCGCGCGCCGCGATCCAGTCGGCGGCGCGTTCTTCGATGATCTGGCTGGACGTGAGCATCCTCATTTCTCTTCGCATGCAAGTCTTGACGGGCGAGGGCCTGGATTCCGGTACATGGTCGTCAATGCTCCGTTCGCTTGCGGGCACTGGCCCGGGCGCCGGCACGGCCGCCGACTTCCTGTCCCACCGCGGCCATGGCATCGGCCAGGGCCCGCACGCCCTTGGAGACCTGCCGTTCCACGGTGTCTTCGGTGATGCCCATGCGCGCCGCCACCTCGCGCTGGCTCATTTCGTCGATCTTTCTCAGCTGCACCACCATGCGGCAGCGCTCCGGCAGCTTCTCCAGCGCCGACTGCAGAAAGCGCAGGGCGCTGCGGCCCGCCGCGTGGCGTTCCGGCCCCAGCTCGTCGACCGGCTGCGGCAGCGAGTCGATCTCCGCATAGGACTCGAACGACACCACCTGGGCGCGCCGGGCCTGGTCGATCAGCAGATTGCGGGCCGTGGTCAGCACAAAGGCCTGGGTCGATTCCGGGCGGAACGTGGTGCAGGCGTCGAAGACCCGGGTGTAGACCTCCTGTCGCAGGTCGGCGATCTCGTCGGCATTGCGCCAGTTGCTGCGGAGGTAGCGCTCGATCACGCCTTCGAGAGGCAGAACCTCCCGAACGAACCAATCGCTGACATCGTCAAGCTCCACGCCCACCAACCCCTGCCGCAGCCCTGCGTCCATTGCCGAATTGGCGCGACGATACGTCGGTCGGCGGGGCGCGCACAACAGCAAATCGCGCCAACGCAAAAATAAAGAATTCGCGTACCGGAATCTTCTTTGAGCCTCGTCTTCCAGGACCCCGCAGCCATGGCCAGGCCCCTTTTTCAGCGCGTCGCAAGAAATTTGCGAATTCGATACCGGAGAACTCCGGCCACCTCGTCTTGGCTTGCATGGGCACAGTCGCCCTGATGAGGTCATCGATGAAAACCAGGCAAGGCGTTTCCAAGAAGTCCGTGTCCCGCTGGCTGCTGAGCGGGATCTGCGCGGCGGCCCTGTGTGCGGCCGCCCATGCGCAGGCGCTCAAGTTCGACATCCCGGCCGGCGACCTGAAGGCCGCGCTGGATGCCTATGCGGCCCAGTCGGGCGCGCAACTGATCTACAAGGCCGAGGACGTCAGGGGCCGCACGACCAAGGGCCTGCGCAGCGACCTGCCGCCGGCCGAGGCGCTGCGCAAGCTGCTCGAGGGCACCTCGCTGGCGGTGCGCACTGATCAGAGCGGCGCCGTCGTGCTTTTTCTCGAAGCCGGCCCCAAGGAAAGCAAAAAGACCGAGTACCTTGACGTCGTCGTCATCTCGGCCAACAAGCGTCCTCAGCGGGATGTCGCCGGCACCATCACCTCGTTCTCGGGCCATGCGCTGGAAGAGGCCGGCCTGAAGAATGCCGAGGACGTGTTCCACCGCGCGCCCGGCATCCAGATCAACAAGGGCGACCCCGACCTGTCCATGCCGACGATACGCGGCGTGGGCACGGCCACCAACGCCAACATCATCGGCCTGCAGCAGGCCACCACCGGCGTCTACATCGAGGACGTTCCGTTCACCGATCCGATCGCGGTCAATTCGACCGCCGACCTGGCGCCCTTCGACCTGGAAGGCCTGGACATCCTGCGCGGCCCGCAAGGCGCCCTGTACGGCTCCTCCTCACTGGGCGGTGCGATCCGCTACACGCTGAAGAAGCCCGACCTCAAGGCCTTTGATGCCAGCCTGCTGGCCGACCTCAGCAGCGTGTCCGGCGGCACGAGCCATTCGGTCTACGCCATGCTGAACACGCCGATCAAGACCGACGTGGCCGGCCTGCGCGCCGTGGTCTACGACCGGCGCGACGCCGGCTATATCGACAACCTCGGCACCGGTGTCAAGAACGCCAACAGCCTGCATCAGCGCGGCGGCCGGCTGATGGCCACGCTGAAGCCCGACGCCAGCCTCAAGATCGGCGGCCTCTACCTCTACCAGGAGTCCTCGATCGCCGACGGCTTCGCGGTCTCGCCCGCTCCCGATCAGCTGAGCATAGACACGCCCACGCCATCGACCCGCAAGGGCCGCTTCTCGCTGGCCCAACTGTCCATCGAAAAACAGATCGACAAGCTCACGCTGAGCAGCAGCACGGCCCAGCTCAACAAGCGCGTCTACACCTACGGCGACGTGACCAAGAGCTGGGCGGACTTCGGGACCTTCTTCGGCCTGCCGCTGCTGCCCCAGGTGACCGGGCCCGGCGAGCCGGTGAGCCGCGCCTTCTCGCAGGAGTTCCGTGTGGCCGGCACGGCCGACAAGCTGAACTTCGTCGCTGGTGTCTTCTACCAGCGCTACCAGGCCCGCTACGACGCCAAGTACCTGGCCAAGGGCGGCGCCAAGCTGTGGGGCGACGACCTGGTGCCGGGCGATGTGCTGTACACCGAGAACGACAGCAACCGGGCGGACGAGAAGGCCCTGTTCGGCGACGTCGAGTACCAGCTCACCGAGCAGCTCAGCCTCGACGTCGGCGGCCGCTTCTACCGCAACACCCAGCGCGCCTCCTACGACTCGCATCTGCTCGATGCGCTGTTCGGCGTGCTGCCGGTGATGAACGTGAACAACTCGCAGTCGGGCTTCACGCCCAAGTTCAACCTCAAGTACAAGCAGGGCAAGGCCCTGTGGTACGCCACGGCCTCCGAGGGCTACCGCTTCGGCGGCGTCAATCCGGGCGTGAACACCGAGTACAAGTCGGACTCGGTCTGGAACTACGAGACCGGCCTGCAGTACGCGCCGTCGCGCGACTTCAACCTGGACTTCGACATCTTCCGGGTCAACTGGCGCGACGCGCAGATGAACGCCCTGGTGGGTACCGGACCGACGGCGGTGAACGGCGTGGCCAACGTCGGCAAGGCCATCATCGACGGCGCCGAGCTGAAGCTGGTCTGGAAGCCCACAGCCGCCCTGACGCTGCGCACTTCGCTGGCCTACATCGACGCGCTGACCGCGCGCGACTTCACCGCTTCCAACGGCAACTTCGTGCCTTCCGGCAGCCGCCTGCCGGGCACGGCGCGCTTCCAGTCCTCGGAAGAAATCGACTACCGCTTCGACGGCCCGGGCGAGAGCAGCGGCCGGGTCTCGCTGAGCCACAGCTACATAGGCAACCGCAAGACCAACCTCGACCGGCCCGGCATGGTGGACGGCTACCAGGTCTTCGACCTGCGCGCCGGCCTGGCCTGGAACCACTACGAGCTGACGGCCTACGTCAACAACCTCGCCGACAGCCGCGGCTCCAGTGGCGGGTCCAAGGTGCGATCGCTGGGCGGCACGTACTACAACGTCTACTACCCGATCAAGCCGCGCAGCATCGGCATCAGCCTGCGTTACGACTACTGAAGCCGGCGGGGAGATCGCCATGTGCAGAGTGGGCGCATCGCTGCGGCGTGCCTTGATCGCGGGCCTGGTGATGCTGTTGCCGGGACTGGCCTGGCCGGACGCCGGCTTCAGCTTCACCAATGAGCCGGGGCCGAATGCCGTGGGGCTGAGGGTGCTGCAGCAGTACGACTTCTCGAGGTCGTATCGCAGCCGCTTCGATGCGGTCACCGGCCAGCCGGTGAGCGGCGAGCGGGCGCGGCCGGTCCAGACCCTGGTCTGGTATCCGGCTGCACCAGGGGGCCGTCCACTCCGCTATGACGACTACGTGGAGCTCAGCGCCACCGAGGAGAGTTTCGAGCCGGGTCGCGGCCGCAGCCTCGCCTTCGGCCGGCACGGGCCGGCGCTCAAGGCCGTGGCTGCCCAGGCCATGCGGGCCCGGCGTGACGCGGCGCCGGCCGCGGGCCGGTTTCCGCTGGTGGTCTATGCGCCCAGCTTCAGCGCCAGTGCCATCGAGAACGCCGACCTGTGCGAATACCTGGCCAGCCAGGGCCATGTCGTGCTGGCCAGCGCCTCGATGGGCGCCAGGACCCGGGCAATGACGGCCGACCTGGAAGGCGTCGAGGCCCAGGTCGGCGACATCGCCTTCCTGATCGCCCAGGCGCGCTCGTTGCCCCAGGTCGATGCCGAGCAGATCGCCGTGGTCGGCTTCAGCTGGGGCGGCCTGGCCAATGTGGCGGCGGCCGCGCGCGACTCGCGCATCCGAGCCCTGGTGAGCCTGGACGGCACGGTGCGCTACGACAACGAGACCCTCAGGTCCATCGCCTACCTGACGCCGGCCAAGGTCGCCGTGCCCTATCTGTTCCTGGCCTCGCGGCCGGCCTCGCTGGAGCAGATGAACACCGACAGAAAGTACTACGACCTGTCGCGCAACTTCCTCAACGAGCTGAAGTATTCGGAGCTGCTGCTCGGTTCGCTGCCCGCCCTGGCGCACCAGGACTTCTCGTCCTACCTGCTGCGGGTGCGGCCGACCGAGGCCTTCGGCGATGGCTATTCCCGCGAGGAGGCGGTCGTGGCCTATGGTTGGGTCGCCCGCTATGTGGAGCGCTTCCTGGCCGCCCACTTGAAGGCCAGTGCCGAGGCCAAGGCCTTTCTGGCCAGGGAGCCGGAGCAGAACGGCGTGCCGCGGCACTTCATGCGGCTGGAGACGCGCAAGGCCGAGGCCGTGGCGCCCACGCTGGAGAACATAGGCCTGGCGCTGAGCCGCCTCGGCTTCGAGCGGGCCGATGAGGTGATACGCGAGCTGCGCCTGGCCGAGCCGGCAACGCGGCCCGGCGAGGAGCTGCTGAACGACTGGGGCCACGAGGTGCTGTACAGCGGCCTGGCCGCGCGGGCCATCCAGGTCTTCCAGTTCGCCTTGCGCCTGCATCCGGCCAGCGCCGACCTGCTCGACGGACTGGGCGAGGCCTGGCAGGCCAGTGGCGACAAGCTGCAGGCCGAGGCGCATTACCGCAAGGCGCTGGCCCAGGATCCACGCCATGTCTTTGCGGCACGCCATCTACGAGCCCTGGCAGCCCCCTAGCCGCGAAGATGCTGCCTGCACCAACAGGGGATCCCATGCGCAAACTCATTCCTTTCGGCTTGCTACTGGCCGGCCTCGCGGCCTGTGCCTTGAATCCGCCCGCGACCGGGCCGGACCGGGCCGAGCGCCGCATCAGCGCCGACGACATGCTGCGGCACATCCAGCAGCTGGCCTCCGACGAATTCGAAGGCCGCGCGCCCGGCAGCCGCGGCGAGCAATTGACGGTGGACTACATCCGGCGCGAGTTCGAGCGCCTGGGCCTGGAACCGGCCGCAGCGGACGGCAGCTATGTGCAGGCCGTGCCCATGGTTGGCATCAACTCGACGCCTTCGCTGACGTTCAAAGTCGGTGGGCAGGAGCTGAAGCCGCTGCGCTCCATGGAGGACTACGTGGCCTGGTCCGCACGGCCGGTGGAGAAGACCCGGGTCGAAGCCTCCGAGCTGGTGTTCGTGGGCCATGGCGTGCAGGCGCCCGAATACGGCTGGGACGACTTCAAGGGCATGGACCTGCGCGGCAAGACCCTGGTGATGCTGATCAACGACCCGGCCATTCCCGATCCAGCCAATCCGTCGCGGCTGGATCCGCGGATGTTCAAGGGCAGCGAGATGACCTACTACGGCCGCTGGACCTACAAGTTCGAGACCGCGGCCCGGCTGGGCGCGGCGGCCGCGATCATCGTCCACGAGACCGGGCCGGCCGGCTATCCGTTCGACGTGGTGCGGCACAGCTGGGGCCACAAGAACCTGGGCCTGGCCGACAGCAAGGCCTTGCTGCATCCGCCGGTGTCGGCCTGGATGCAGCAGCAAAGCGTGAGCGAGCTGATGAAGGCGGCCGGCTTCGAGCTGGCGGCGCTGAAGCAGGCGGCCCTGAGCCGCGACTTCAGGCCGGTGGCCCTGGGCATCCAGGCGCGTATCGACGTCAGCAACCGGGTCGAGAAGCTGGACTCGCGCAATGTCGTGGCCCGCATCACCGGTTCCGATCCGGCGCTGCGCAACGAGGCCGTGGTCTACACCGCCCACTGGGACCACCTGGGCATCGATACCGCACTGCCCGGTCCGCGCGGCCGCCAGATCTATCACGGCGCGCTGGACAACGCGGCCGGGGTGGCCTCGCTGTTCAATATCGCCCGCGCCTTCAAGGCCTTGCCGGAACGGCCGCGGCGGACCGTGCTCTTCATCGCCACCACGGCCGAGGAGCAGGGCCTGCTCGGCGCCCAGCACTACGTGGGCCAGCCGCTGCTGCCGCTGGACAAGACCCTGCTGGCGGTCAACATCGACGTGCTCAATGCCTATGGCCGCACCCGCGACCTGCGCATCATCGGCGCCGGCAGGTCCGACGTCGACGAGCTGGTCGTCCGCGAGGCCCAGCGCCAGGGCCGCACGGCCCTGCCCGATGCCTATCCGGAGCTGGGCTCCTTCTACCGTTCCGACCAGTTCGAGTTCGCCAAGGCTGGCGTGCCGGTGCTGTTCCTGAAGGCCGGCACGCAGGTCATTGGCAAGCCCGAGGCCTATGGCGGCGAACGGCGGCACGACTACGTGAGCCACCGCTATCACAAGGTGGACGACGTGGTGGAAGAGCACTGGGACCTGTCGGGTGCCGTCGAGGACCTGCAGGTGCTGTTCCGCGTGGGACTGTCGGTGGCGAACGGCGACCGGCGTCCCCAATGGCGGCCCGATGCCGAGTTCCAGCGGCCAGGCCGCTGAGCGGCCTGGCTATTGCGTCTTTCCAAGTACCGGATCCTCCTGATGTCACGTCCGTCCTGGCCCGTCCTCGCTTTGCTAAGCCTGCTGTTCATCGCCCAGGGTGCGGCGGCCCAGGATCCCCACCTCTGGCTGGAGAAACTGAGCAGCCCCGAGGTCAGCGAATGGCGGCGCGGCGAGAACGACAAGACGGTGTCGGTGCTGGAGACGGATCCACGCTTTGCGGCCTTCCAGGCCCAGGCCCTGGCGATAGAGCAGGCGAGCGACCGTATTCCTTTCGTACGCCGACTCGACGGCGGGCTGTGGAACTTCTGGCAGGACGCAACTCATGTGCGCGGCCTGTGGCGCGTGGCTTCGCCCGCCAGCTATGACGCCGGTGGCACGCCGGCCTGGATGCCCGCGCTCGATCTCGATCAGCTCTCGGCCACTGAGCAGAAGAGCTGGACCTGGAAGGGCGCGCAATGCGAGGGCCGGCGCGAGCACCGCTGCCTGGTCTCGCTGTCCGAGGGCGGCGAGGATGCGGTCACGGTGCGCGAGTTCGACCTGCGCCAGCGCCGCTTCGTGCGCGGCGGCTTCGAATTGCCCCGGAGCCGACAGACCGTGGTCTGGGAAAGCGCCGATGCGCTGGTGCTGGCGCGCGAATGGCAGGCCGGCGAGCTGAGCAAGTCCGGCTACCCCTATGTGGTCAAGCGCCTGCCGCGTGGCCAGCCCTTGTCGGCGGCGGTGGAGGTCTTTCGCGGCAGCCCCGGCGATGCGCGCCTGCGGCTGCGCTCGCTGTCGGATGCGCAGGGCCGCCGGGTCGTGCTGATACAGCGCGGCCTCACTTTTTTCGAATGGGAAAGCCGGCTGCTGACGCCGTCCGGCACGCTCAAGCTGAACCTGCCCGCCAAGGCCAGCGTGCTCGAACTGTTCGACGGGCAGCTGATCGTCCGGCTGGACGAGGCCTGGTCGGCCGCGGGGGCTCAATTCAAGGCGGGCACCCTGGTGGCCGTCGATCTGGCCCAGGCGCTGACGGCGCCCGAGCGGCTGCGTCCGGTGCTGGTCTTCGCCCCGACTGCCCAGCAGACCCTGCAAGGCGTTGCCGGCACCAAGAGCGGCCTCTTGCTCACGCTGTTGGACAAGGTGCGGGGACGCGCGAACCTGCTCAAGCGCGAGCGCGACGGCCGTTGGACCAGTCATCCGATCGCGCTGCCCGAGGACACGACGGTGGAGATCAGCGAGGCCTCGCCGAACTCGGCCACGGCCTATCTCAGCGTGGCCGGCTATCTGCAGCCGCCGAGCCAGTGGCGCGTGGACGGTAGCGATCCGGCGCGCGCCCGGTTGTTGCGCTCGCTGCCGGCCCGCTTCGATGCCTCGCGGCTGCAAGTTCAGCAGTTCGAGGTCGAGTCGAGCGACGGCACGCTCATTCCCTACACCGTGGTCCATGCCAAGGACATGCGGCTGGACGGCAGCAATGCCACGCTGCTGCATGCCTACGGCGGCTTCGCGGTCTCCAAGTCGCCCAGCTACAGCGGCACGCTGGGCAAGCTGTGGCTGGAACGCGGCGGGGTCTACGTGGTGGCCAACATCCGCGGCGGCGGCGAATTCGGCCCGCGCTGGCACGAGGCCGGCTTGAAGACGAAGCGCCAGCAGGTCTACGACGACTTCATCGCCGTGGGCCGCGACCTGATCGCCCGAGGCATCACGAGCCCGCGCCGCCTGGGCATCACCGGCGGCTCCAACGGCGGCCTGCTGATGGGCGTGGCCATGACTCAGCATCCGGAGCTCTGGAACGCGGTCGAGATCGCCGTGCCCCTGCTGGACATGCTGCGCTACGAGCAGATCGCCGCGGGCTCGCTGTGGGTCGGCGAATACGGCTCGGTCGCGAATGCCGACGAGCGCGAGTTCCTGGCCCGCATCTCGCCCTACGCCAATCTGCGCCGCGACCGGACCTATCCGCAGGCCTTCGTCTGGACCACCAGCAAGGACGACCGCGTCGGGCCGCAGCATGCGCGCAAGTTCGCGGCCCGGCTGGCCGAATACGGCATCCCCCATCTGTTCTACGAATTCACCGAGGGCGGCCACAGCGCCGACACCAACCTGCAGGAACTCGCCCGCAGCCTGGCCCAGGAATACGTGTACTTCACGCGCCAGCTGATGGACCGTTGAACGGCCGCCTCTCTCCACCCCTTCGATTCGCCCATGAGCTCTCTCCTCATTGAGATGGACTGCCAGGTCCATTCGCCCCGGCTGCTGGAGCCGGTCCGCATCGCCGGCCATACCTTCTACGAGATTCCCTGCCTGCAAGTGCAGCTGAGCAGCGGTCCGCACCGCGGCCGCGGCGAGGCGGCGGGCGTGTTCTATCTGCAGGACGATCCGGCCCGCATGCCGGCCCAGCTGGAGGCGGTGCGCGGCGCCCTGCGCGAAGGCCTGGGCCGCGATGCCTTGAGGCTGGGCATGCCGGCCGGCGGCGCGCGCAATGCCCTGGACTGCGCGCTGTGGGAGTTGGAGGCGCGGCGCACGGGCCGGCCGATCTGGCAACTGGCCGGCCTCAACCCGCCGCGGCCGCTGCGCACGGTCTTCACTTTGAGTGCCCATGAGCCGGCCGAGATGGCGGCGCGCGCGCTGCGCGGCCTGCATGGCCAGGCCCAGGCGCTCAAGCTCAAGCTGACCGGCAATACCGACGTGGACATCGAGCGGCTGCGCGCCGTGCGGCGAGTTCGGCCCGAGGTCTGGATGGGCGTCGATGCCAACCAGGGCTACACGCCCGCCAGCATCGAGGCCTTGCTGCCGGTGCTGGTCGACTGCCGGGTACGGCTGCTGGAGCAGCCCTTCGCGCGCGGCCACGAGCAGGACATGGCCCAGGTCGACTTCCCGCTGCCCACGGCCGCCGACGAAAGCTGCCTGGACCTGATGGAGCTGGAAACGCTGCCGGGCCGCTTCGACCTGGTCAACATCAAGCTCGACAAATGCGGCGGCCTGACCGAGGCCCTGATGATGGCCCGCCGCGCCCGCCAGCTGGGCCTGCAGGTGATGGTGGGCAATATGGGCGGCAGCAGCCTCGCCGCGGCGCCGGCCTTCCTGCTGGGCCAGCTGTGCGACGTGGTCGACCTGGACGGCCCGACCGTGTTGGCTCAGGACTGCAGCCCCGGCGTGCGCTACGAGGGCGGCTTGGTGCATTGCCCGAGCGAAGTCTGGGGCTGAGGGGGCTCGTCCAGGGCGCGACAAACCCGGGTCGCGCGAGCGGGGCTTCTCGGTTAGGGTGGTGGCTCGTGTGCGCAAGCCCTGCGCCGCATGACCGTCGAGCATGGATCGCATCCACCACGCCCCGAGCTACTACGCCGCGACCGGCCTCGACCAGCCCGAACGCCGGCCGCTGCAAGGCAGCAGCACGGCCGATGTCTGCATCATCGGCGCCGGCTACACCGGCCTGAACGCGGGCATCGCGCTGGCGCGGCGCGGCTACCGAGTGATCGTGCTCGAAGCCGCGCGCGTGGGCTGGGGCGCCTCAGGCCGCAACGGCGGCCAGATCGTGCACAGCTATTCGCGCGACATCGACACCATCGCCGCCCGCCATGGCGAGGCCGTGGCCGCGCCGCTCGGCGCCATGGCCTTCGAAGGTGCCAAGGTCCTGCGCTGCAACGTGCAGGACTTCGGCATTGCCTGCCATCTGCAGGACGGCGGCATCTTCGCCGCGTTGACCGACAAACAGGCCCGCCAGCTGGAACACCACAAGGCGCTGTGGGAAAGCCTCGGCCACCCGGGCCTCGACATCGTCAGCGGCAGCGACGCACGGCAACTCGTCGACAGCGCGCGCTACAAGGCCTTGCTGGTCGATCCGACCGGCGGCCATTTCCATCCGCTGCGACTGGCCCAGGGCGAGGCGGCGGCGCTGGAATCGCTGGGCGGCCTCATCCACGAACAGAGCCGCGTGCTGCGCATAGAGCGCGGCGCGCAGCCGGTGGTCCACACGGAAGCGGGCAGGGTGCAGGCGCGCTTCGTGCTCGTGGCCTGCAATGCCTACATCGGCGACCTGGAGCCGGCGCTGCTCGGCCGCACCATGCCCTGCGGTACCCAGGTCATCGCGACCGAGCCGCTGGGGGAGCGCGCACTCGATCTGCTGCCGCAGAAGCACTGCGTCGAGGACTGCAACTACCTGCTGGACTACTTCCGCCTTTCGGCCGATGGCCGGCTGCTCTATGGCGGCGGCGTGATCTACGGCGCCCGCGAGATCGAGAAGATCACCGAGGTCATACGCCCCAAGCTGCTCAAGACCTTCCCGCAATTGCAGGGCGTCAGGATCGACTACGCCTGGACCGGCAACTTCCAGCTGACCTTGAGCCGCCTGCCCGACGTGGGCCGCCTGAGCGACAACATCTACTACTCGCAAGGTTGTTCCGGCCATGGCGTGACCTTCACCCACCTGATTGGCACGGTGCTGGCCGAGGCCATAGACGGCCAGGCGACGCGCTTCGACGCGTTTGCTCGCCTGCCGCATCTGCCCTTCCCGGGCGGCCGCATGCTGCGCGTGCCGCTCACGGCGCTGGCCGCCTGGTACTACCAGCTGCGCGACAGCCTGGGCTTCTGAGAAAGGGCTGCAAGGAGCTGGCGAGAATGGCGGCTTCGTCCGTCCAACCCGTCGCACCGCCATGACCCAGTTCCACCGATTCACGATCAGCCTGCTGCTGGCCTGCGCCGGCTCCGCTGCCGGGGCCCAGGCCACGCCCGACCTGGCCGCGCTGCGCAAGCTGATAGACGGCAACCGCTTCGTCGAGGCCAAGGTCCTGATGCAGCCCTTGCTGGTCAAGGACCAGGCCAGCACGGCCGAGCGCGAGCTGGTTTACGACTGGCTGGTGCTGAGCGACGACCTGCAGGCGCTGGACCGGCTCAGCCAGCAGCGCCTGGCCGGCGGGGCCGAGGCCATAGACCACATCGCGGCCGGCCGGCTCGCGGTGGAGCGCAAGGACTTCGAGGCGGCGAAGCGGCAGTTCCTGCGGGCGCGCGAGCTGTCGGCTGCATCGGCGCCGCTGGATGCCCGCGCGCTGCGGGGCCTGGCGGCCGTGGCCTACCAGCAGCGCCAGTACGAGGCTTCGCTCAAGCATCTGCAGGAAGCCCGGGGCAAGGACGCGACGCCCGACCTGCTGATGGCGCTGAACGAGACCCTGATCCGGCTGGGCCGGACCAATGAGGCGGTGGCCGCGGCCGACGAGGCCTTCCGCCTCAACCCGGACCATGAGCAGGCCAACTACCAGCTGGGCAACGGCTACACCCGCACCAACTACACCGACCTGGCCAAGCGCTGCGGTGCCGGCTTCGGCCAGGCGCAAGCCCTGACGCGCACGGCCTCGGATGCCTTCGAGCAGCAGGCGCTGGACCAGGCGAAGCAAGCGGCCCATGCAGCACTCGCGGCCTGCACCGGCTATGGCCGGGCCCATGCGGTGCTGGCCAAGGTGGCCGAGTTCCAGCGCCTGGCGGTCGATGTGCACAAGGACGCCGAGGAGCGGCGCTTCCAGGCCCTGGCCATGCCGCAGATTCCCGGCATCGAGCGCTATGTGCTGAACTGGGCCCAGCTGTCGGAGCGCCACAAGAAGCGTGTGGCCCTGTCGATCGCGCCCTGGAAGGCCTATGTGCCGGTGCTGGTGGCCGGCGGCGCCTCGCACTTCATCAAGCCGCTCTACATGCGGCTGTCGGAAACGCCGGGCGTGCAGCTGCTCAAGGACAGGCGCATCGACTACGACTCGCGGCTGTGGGACGACGTGCGCGGCGTCGGCGGCCATGCCACGGTGACCGGCATCGAGGACGTGGAGCGCTCGGTCTACGGCCGCTACAACACCGTGCTGCATGAGCTGAGCCACCAGGTCCATGGGGTGCTCGGCACGGCCGACAAGAAGCAGATCCAGGAGCTCTATGCCCAGGCCAAGGCGCGCGACGCGCAATCGGGCCAGGCCTTCCTGTCGCGCTATGCGGGCGGTTCGGAATGGGAGTATTTCGCCGAGGGCGCGAACTCGCAGGACACGCCGCGCCGTGATGCCTACGACTTCCGCGAGATCGTGCGCGAGCGGCTGATCGACAAGGACTTGCCGCTGCAGGCCCTGGTGCTGAAGCTCGAAGCCGCCACCGATGTCAGCGCCAGCCTGGCCGCCTCGCTGGTCAACGCGGCCTACAAGCATGTGTCGGCCGGCGAGCTGCCGCAGGTCTTTGCCAAGCTGGACGAGGCGCTGAAGGCCAGCCCCAAGGACGAACAGGTCTGGTCGGCTCGACTCCATGCCTTCGGACTCAAGGGCGACCGCAAGGGCGTCGAGGCTGCCGGCAAGCGTGCGCTGGCCTTGTTCCCGAACAGCGGATCGCTGCGTAGCAGCTATGTCGATGCGCTGTGGCACAGCGGCGCGGCGCTGGCGCCGCAGCTTGCATCGCTGGAAACGATGAGGGCCCGGCTGGACGCGGCAGATCGCTTCGACCTGGACAACGAGCTGGGCCGCTATGCCTTGCACCTGGGTCGCGCGCCTCGGGCGCTGGCAGCCTTCGACGCGGCCCTGGCCTACCAGGCCGGCAGTCCCGAGGCCCTGTGGGGCCGCGCCTCGGCCCTGGCCCTGGAGCGCCGCTGGGACGAGGCGGTCGAGACCTATGAGAAGGCGATCAAGATCCGCACCGGCACGCTGGCGCTGCGCCTGGACTTCGTCCGCGACCTCTTGATCGCCGGGCGCACCGAGCGGGCGCGGCGCGAGCTGGAGGAAGCGGCCACGCTGGGCCCGGCCGACGCCCAGTTGCTGGCCCTGCGCGGCTGGCTGGCCTTGCTGGACCAGCAGCCTGACCGCGCGCTGGAACTCACCGCCACCGCACTTGAGAAAGCGCCCTGGTGCGACACCGCCGTGCTGGTCAAGGCGACGGCGCTGCGGCTCAAGGCAAGCCGTGACGAGGCTCGCGAGTCCGTGCAACTGATGGCCGCACTGAACAAGCGCCTGGTGCCGGGCGCCAGCCCACGCCATGTCTACCGGGCCGACAGCTCCAGCTGGACCTCGGTGAACCTGGCTTCGGAAACCTGGCGGCGCAGCCTGGCCAGTCTGCAGGCCCTGAAGCCTTGATCTGGATCCAGAAACATCCCCCCGAGGCAGGGGGGAGGATGACCTGACCCCCCTAAGTCGAAGTCCGTTTTGCGATCTGCCCCCGGGCCCGGTGGGTTGCTACAAATCGTGACGCGGCTCAAGAATGGCCCCCAGGCTTCGACGGGCGATTGACGCACTCAACGGGGCCAAGGCGCGGTGGCTCAGGCGATGGCAAGTCCAACGTCCGCTGCCGACAAGGCCCCTCGGGGCCCAGGCACTAGGTTGGAGGGCAGTCATGGACCGCCAATTTCTCCTCCGTCGCGGCGCTCGCAAGCCCTTGGTGGCATTGGTAGCCGCTTTCGTGACCGCCCTTGCCCTGGCGGGCAATCCGGTGTTCAGCGGCCCGTCGGTCGGCAAGGCCTCGACGGCGGCCGAATTCAAGGGCTCGGGCTTCGCCGCCAATGCCTCGGTGCTGGTGATGGTCAAGTCGCCGGACGGCAACTCGGCCGGCTATTCGGCGGTGACCGATGCGAGCGGCGAGTTCCGCTTCACGCTGACGCCGTCGCAATCCGGCGTCTACACCTTGACCGTCGCCAACAGCGGCGGCCAGTCGCTGGCGTCGGCTACGGTGTCCATCCTGTCCTGAACGCCGTACCGCCATGGGACACCGAACTCTTGCTGCCTGTCGGGGTGGCTGCATCCGAGTCGCGCTGGTTCTGGGGCTCGCGGGCTTGGGCGGCATTGCGGTCGGCAGTGGCGGCAAGGCTGAGGGCGACGATCTGCTGTTCATGTCGAACCGAAGCGAGAACCGCTTCGAGTACTACCGCATGTCGGCCGACGGACGCAACGTGCGCCGCGTGTTGGCCGAACGCCGTGAGGTCGAGAGCATGCGCTGGTCCCCTGACGGTGCCAGCGTCCTCTATGCAGCGGCGCGGCCGGGCGAGCACCAGAATCTGTACCTGACCTCGACGCTGGATGGCAAGACCCGCCAACTGACCCACGACAAGATGCCCTGCATGGACGCCGTCTGGGCTCCGGACGGCAAGAGCATTGCGTTTGTCTCGCTGCGTGGCGGAGTCCGGCGAATCTATCTGCTGGACCTGGTCGACGGTCGCGAGCGTCGTCTCACGCAGTCCGAGCGCGACGACGAATTCGGGCCGCGCTTTTCGCCGGACGGTCGGAGCGTTGCCTATCTGGCGGCCACCGACAAGCTGGCCGCCCGGGTGGCCGTCGCGGACGTCGCCGCCGGCAAGGGTGGACTGGTCAGCCAGGTCACGGAGCGCAGCATCGAGACCCAGCCCGCCTGGTCTCCGGATGGCACGAGGTTGCTGTTCAGCACCAAGAAGGGTGAGGGCAGCCAGCTGGTGCTGATGCAGGCGGACGGCTCAGCTCGCAAGGCGCTGACAACCACCGAGGCGCGCAACAGCCAGGCGCAATGGTCGCCGGACGGATCGCAGATCCTGTTTCTTTCCGTGCCAGGCAACTCGGCGCGCCAATCCCTGTTCCTGATGAACGCGGATGGCACGGGGGTGCGCAAGCTGCATGGCGGCAGCAACGACGTGATGGACGCCGCCTGGTCGAGCGATGGCCGCAGCGTCTATTTCGTCGAGCACCTGCCGACCGGTGGGCAGGTGTTCGGGCTGGACCTGTCTGGCGGCGAGCCCAGGCGCCTGTCCGGCGGTGAAGGTTTTGACGTCAACGTTCAGGTCTGTTGCAGCAAACCGCCCGCACGGCTGCTCAGTTCGCGCTGAGCATCGGCCGGCAACGGATTCGAACCCTTTCCGATCCTCGCCTTTCCTTTGGAGGACTCCATGAACCCATCTGTCCACACCCGCCGCCCGGCACCCAGGCTGGCCGGTCTTGTCCTTGCCATGAGCAGCCTGCTTGCCTCAACGGCGCTGGCAGGCGGCCGGACCTATACCTTCGACGCCGATTTCTCGCTGGGTCTGCTCGAGAACCTGAACTACACCTCGGTCCACAACCAGCTGCAGGTCAACCTGATCGGCGTGGGATCCAAGTACATCTTCGTTGCCAATCACAACGAGGACTCGGTCTCGAAGTTCGACACCACGGATCAGCTCGGTGGCGGCGGCGTGATCGTGGCGCCGGGCAAGGAAGTGGCGCGCTACAAGACCTTTGCCAGTCCGATCGGTGGCAGCAACGGCGGCCATCCCTCGCGCATCGCGATCGACGTGGACGGCAACGCGTATGTGCTGAACCGGATGGATGGCTATGGCACGCCTCCGTACCTGATCAAGGTGCTGGTCGATACCGCGATCGACCGCAACGGCAACGGCCTGATCGACTCTTCGGGCGAGACGAATGGCACGGCGGGCATCCAGCCTGCAGAGATGATGCCGTTGGCAGGCAATACCAATGCAAGCCTGATGGATGAGCGCGTGGCCTGGATCCAGCCCATCGGTTCCGACACCTCGTTCGGTCGCTCGATCTGCATTGCGCCTGACGGCAAGCTCTGGGTCGGCATCTGGAATCAGGCGCGCTACTACCGGGTCGACCCGGCAACCGGCGCCACCTTGCCGATTCCCGGCAGCAATGCGCCCTACGTGCAACTGAGCAACTGGAATCCCTACGGTTGCACCGTTGACAAGAACGGCATGCTTTGGAGCGCGACCCTGTACAGCAACCTGGGCGTGGTCAACACCAACACCGGCACCTCGACGGTCGTCGGAAATCCCTACAGCGGCTACAACTACGGCATCGCCCAGGGCAACTCCAAGGTCTATCAGGCTCCCTACGCGGGTGGCTATGGCTGGGCCGCCTACAACCCGGCTGCCGGCACCTGGACACGCTCGCCGGACAGCTATTCCGGCGCCGGTATCGCCATCGATGGCGAGGGCAACATCCTGTCGACCGACTATTCCAACATTCGCAAGTACAACGGGGCGACCGGTGCGCTGATGTGGGCAAAGTTCGAAGGGGGCACCACCTATGGCGTGATGGTTGATGGCAACAACGACGTCTGGGTGATGAACACCGGCACGAACCGGACCACCAAATACCGCAGTGCCGATGGTGCCTTGGTCGGCTTCCTGCCGACCGGTGCCTTCCCCTATGTGTACACCGACGGATCCGGCCTCACGACCAAGAACAACACGGTGAACAAGCTCGGCACCTGGACCGTGGTCCATGACGGCGGTGCCGCCGGTTCGGCCTGGGGCAAGATCAACTGGACCGAGTCGGTGCCGACCGGTGCCAGCATCGAGGTGCAGGCGCGGGCATCGGACAACGCGGCCACGCTGGACCTGCAGGCCTATGTGCCGGTGGCCAACAACGGCAACTTCATGGGCACCGGCCGCTACATCCAGGTGCGCACCCGGCTGCAGATGAATGCCGGCAACGAGTCTCCCATCCTGTACGACCTGACGATCAACGGGGCGATGACGGTCTGCGATGTGGACGCCAATGGCTCGATCGACCTCAATGACATCAACCTGATACGCGCCGCCATCGGCATGACGCCCACGGCCAACGATCCGCGCGAAGCCACGGGCGACGGCAAGATCACGATCAACGACGTTCGCGCCTGCACGCTCAAGTGCACCCGCGCCTCCTGCGCCGTTCCGCCGCCGGTGAACTGAGGCCTGGCTTGCCAGCATCAACCGTCTACCGATTCAACCCGCAAGAAAGAAGGCCCACCATGAAAAAGATGCTTCTGTCGTTGGCGCTGGCGGCTGCTGGCCTGGTGTCGACCCTGCCGGCCCAGGCGGCCGCCCTGGTGTTCAGTGCGACGTCCACCCACATCAATGTGGGCGACAGCGTGACCATCGAGGCCAAGATCACCGGACTCGGAGCCCAGGTCCTTTCGGCCTACGACCTCAACTTCATCTACTCCGGGTCGGTGCTCAACTGGTTTTCCATCTCGCAGAACCTCGCCAGCTTCGGACCCGACTACATCGGCGGCGCCGCCGATCTGACCGATGGCAACCTGGACTTCTATGCCAATTCGCTGATGGACGACGCCTACCTGATGGCCAACCAGCCGGACGAGTTCCTGCTGTTCAGCTTCACGCTGAATGGGATGATGAACGGATCGACGATGTTCACGCTGGGCGGTGATCCCGATTTCGAACGGAACTTCGTGGGCCTGGAGTTCCAGACCATGGACGTCGACGTAGGCAGCATCTGCATTGCGGTCGGGGATGGGGCCTGTGCCGTACCAGAACCAGGTTCCTATGGCCTGGTCGGCCTGGCGCTCGCCGGCGCCCTGGTGCCCGCCTGGCGGCGCCGCTCGGGTCGCCCTGCGAACTGAAGGTCTCGGCAGTCTTGCCGCGATTGAAACAAGGGCCGGCGTCCTGATGGGCGCCGGCCCTCTTTCTTGCTTGCCTGTGTCGCTTGGATCTCAGTCCCTGAACTTCGGCGCCTGCCCCGTCTGGCCGGCCGCCATGGCTGCCATCAGGTCCTCGCTCATC
Organism: Pelomonas sp. SE-A7; assembly: GCF_030345705.1. Taxonomy (NCBI): domain Bacteria; kingdom Pseudomonadati; phylum Pseudomonadota; class Betaproteobacteria; order Burkholderiales; family Sphaerotilaceae; genus Roseateles; species Pelomonas sp. SE-A7. The sequence continues at coordinate 2,462,788 of NZ_JAUASW010000001.1, read as the reverse complement.
AGCATGGCGGCATTCCAGGTGGCGATCTGGTTGAGGCCGTCGGCCACCGAATGGTCGCGGCTGTAGTTCAGCATCTCCTTGGCGCCGCGGATCGACAGCGGTGACTTGGAGGCGATCTGTGCCGCCAGTTCGCGCACGCCGGCCTGCAGGGCCTCGCGGCTCTCGAACACGCGTTGCACAAAGCCCTGGGACTGGGCCTCGGTGGCATCGAAGCGGCGGCCGGTGTAGCTCAGCTCGCGCACCCAGCCTTCGTTGCCGACGATCTTGGGCAGCCGCTGCAGCGTGCCCACGTCGGCCACCATGCCTATGTCGATCTCCTTGACCGAGAAGTAGGCGTCGGCGCTGCAGTAGCGCATGTCGGCGCAGCAAGTCAGGTCGATGCCTCCGCCGACGCAGGCGCCATGGATGGCGGCCAGCACCGGCTTGCGGCAGCGCTCCAGCGAGCTCAAGGTGTCCTGCAGGTCCAGGATCAGCCGGCGCAGGTTCTCGCGGGCGCGGCCGTCGCAGTCGTCGTGGATGGCGGGCAGCAGGCCGGCCATCAGACCCAAGTCGATGCCGGCCGTGAAATGCTTGCCCTCTCCCTCCAGGATGGCCACGCGCACTTCGCGCGTGCGGTCCACCCATTCGAAGGCGCTGCGGATCTCGTGCCACATCGCCAGGTTCATCGCATTGGCCTTGTCGGGCCGGTTCAGGCAGACGGTGGCGATGGAGCCGTTGACGGCGAGGCTGAGGGTTTCGAAGGTCGGCAGTGTCATGGCAGCGGGCGGGCACAGAGGGGGCCGGGCCATGGTACCCAGGATGCGCCGACCGGCGGGTCGCGGGCGTGACGCCGACCGGCGGCATAGCGACAGCCCGGTCGCCGACGACAAACTGCAGAACCAGGGCGACCGACTGCTGGGCCTCCGTGGCGCAGTGGCGCTAGGCTCCGGCATCGGCAACTCGCGGAGTCCGGACCATGCACAAGCGCTTCCTGCTGCAGGCAACTATTGCGCTGCTGCTGGTGACCTCCTCGGCCCGCTCGGGCCCGCCCCTCGACGAAGTCCAGCGTCGCGAGGACCTGGCCCGGTTCGAGACCGAGTTCCTGCAGCGCGACCAGGCCTACATGCCCGAGGCACGTCGCCAGGCCGAGCAGCGGCTGGCGGCCCTGAAGGCCCGCAGCGGCCTGATGGACGAAGCCCCGTTTGCTCTAGAGCTGGCCCGCATCGCCGCCCTGGCCGACAACGGCCACAGCATGGGGCTGCCGATGCCGCGTGCGGATCGCTTCAATCGCGTGGCGCTGCGGATGGTGCCGTTCGGAATCCGGTTCCACGTGCTGCGAACCCAGGAGGCCGATGCCGATCTGCTGGGCGCCAGCCTGGACGCCATCGACGGCCATCCGCTGGAGTCGCTGCGAGCGGCTGCCCGGGAACTGCAGGGCGGCACGCCGGCCTGGCGGGACCGCTGGGCGCCCTACCTGTTCGAAAGTCCCGAGCAATTGCATGCGCTGGGTCTGGCCGCCTCGCCGACCGAGGCGCGCTACCGCTTTCGCCTCACCGACGGTCGCCTGTTAGAACGTACGCTAGCTGCCGAACCGCCGCGCCCCGACCGGCCGCGCGCCAGCACGGAGCGCCTGCTGCTGCCTGGCGTGCTGGACGGGTCGCTGGGCTGGCGCGGCCCCCTGGAAGCGGCCCGCGCACCCTGGTCGCTGCAGGAACCCGGCGCGCTGGCGCGCCTGCGCTTCGATGCCGAGGCAGCAATGCTGGTGCTGGACCTGCGCATCAACCGCAGCACGGCCACGCTGAAACTGCCTGACTTCTTCGCCCAGGTGCACGACGCCGTGAAACTGCACCGGCCGCGCCATCTGGTGCTGGACCTGCGCCAGGACGGTGGTGGCGACCTCACGCAGACGCGCGACTTCGTCCAGGGCCTGCCTGCGCTGGTGGAGGGCCGGCTGTTCGTGCTGACCAGCCCTTGGACCTTCTCGGCCGCGATCAGCACCACCGGCTACCTGAAGCAGGCGGCCCCGCAGCGCGTCACCCTGGTAGGCGAGGAGGTCGGTGACCGGCTCGAATTCTTCGCCGAAGGACGCACGATCACCTTGCCGCATTCGCGTGTCGTGCTGCTGCCGGCCAGCGAGCGACATGACTACGCCGACGGCTGCCGGCGCTTCAAGGACTGCCACGGCAACGTGCAGCGTCATCCGATCGCCGTGACCACACTCGCCCCCGAGATTGCCGCGCCCTGGACCTACGAGGCCTGGGTGGCCGGCCGCGACCCGGCCATGGAGGCGGTGCTTGCCGACTTGCGCTCTGCGCCGCGTTGATCGCCGGCACGCCGCCAGATTGCGTCGGATGCCCGTGCCGCATGGCGGCGCTGCTACGCTTGCGGCCCGCAGCCCCACTGCCGCCCATCGCCACCCACCGCCATGCCCGCCTCGCCGCCTCCTGCGCCTTCGAGACCCGAAGCCTTTGCCTTCTGGCTCAAGCTGGGCTTCGTCAGCTTCGGCGGGCCCGCGGGCCAGATTGCGCTGATGCACGAGGAACTGGTCGAGCGGCGCCGCTGGATCTCCGAGAGCCGCTTCCTGCACGCGCTGAACTACTGCATGGTCTTGCCCGGCCCCGAGGCCCAGCAACTGGCCACCTACATAGGCTGGCTGATGCACAGGACCTGGGGCGGCCTGGTGGCCGGCGGCCTCTTCGTCCTGCCCTCGCTGCTGATACTGATCGCCCTGTCCTGGGTCTACCTGGCCTGGGGCCAGCTGCCGGCGGTGGCCGGCCTGTTCCATGGCATCAAGCCGGCCGTGACCGCCCTGGTGCTGCATGCGGCCTGGCGTATCGGCTCAAGGACTCTGAAGAACCGCTGGCTCTGGGCCATCGCCGCCATGGCCTTCGTCGCCATCTTTGCGCTGCAGCTGCCGTTCCCGCTGATCGTGCTCGGCGCCGGCCTGATCGGCTGGCTGGGCGGGCAATATGTGCCGCAGCAATTCCGCGGCGGCGGTGGCCATGGCGCGGCGCAGGCCGGCTACGGTCCGGCGCTGATCGATGACCACACGCCCACGCCCGAGCACGCGCGCTTCAGCGCGGCGCGGCTGGGCCGCAGCGTCGCGGTCTTCGTAGGCCTGTGGGCGCTGGTCGAGGGCAGCCTTTGCGCGCTGTTCGGCTGGCAGGGCACGCTGACCCAGATGGGCTGGTTCTTCACCAAGGCGGCCCTGCTGACCTTCGGCGGCGCCTATGCCGTGCTGCCCTATGTGTTTCAGGGCGCGGTCGAGCACTACCAGTGGCTGACTGCGCCGCAGATGATCGACGGCCTGGCGCTGGGCGAGACCACGCCGGGCCCGCTGATCATGGTCGTGGCCTTCGTCGGCTTCGTAGGAGGATGGGGCCGGGCCCTGTTCGGTCCCGAGTCGCTGCTGCTGGCCGGTGCCGTGGCCGCGGCCGTGGTCAGCTTCTTCACCTTCCTGCCCTCGTTCTTCTTCATCCTGGCGGGCGGGCCCTTCATCGAGACCACGCATGGCAAGCCGGGCTTTACCGCGCCGCTGACCGCCATCACCGCGGCCGTGGTCGGCGTGATCCTCAACCTGGCGCTGTTCTTTGCCTGGCATGTGCTGTGGCCGGCCGGCGGCGGCTTCGACACGTCGGCAGCCCTGATTGGCGTGGCCGCGGCCGTGGCGCTGTTCCGCTTCAAGCGCTCTGTGATCGAGGTGGTGCTGGGCGCCGGCATGGCCGGCCTGCTGCTGCGGTTGCTGGCCGCCTGAGCTCAGCAGCCCTCGATCTCCAGGCCGCTGACCCGCTGCGTGCGGCCTTCGACCTGGTAGCGCACCACGCAGCGGAAGTCCACCGGTCCGGCGTCGCCAGCCAGCTTGGCCGACTTGGCATAGACGTAGATGCTGGAGCCGTCGCGCTGCGGATGGACCGAGGTCGGCTTGCCCAGCTTGGCCAGCAGCTCCTGCAAGGGGGCGCCGCGCCAGGCGGCGAGGTTGCGATCGAACTCGGCCTGGCGGGCGGCGTCGACCTGTTGCTGACTGCTAGGCTTGGTGGGCTCGCCGGGCGCCGTCGTTGTTGTGGAGCGGCCCGTGGGAGAGGGCGAAGAGGGCGGGAGGCTGCTGCATGCGGCCAGCAGCAGGCCGGCGAGCAGGGCGGGGATGCGGGAAGCTGAGTAGCGTTTCATGGCGCCTCTAGCCTAGACCGGCCGTGGCCACACGCTGTATCCAATTGCAAGCGCAGAGCCCCTCACTTCAGGGGCGCGGCTGCACCCAAGCTTCATAGTCGCGCGGGCCGCCAAAGCGCTGCCAGGTCTTGCCCTCGGGCCGGCCCAGCAAGGCGGAGAGCAGCACGCCGTTCATCTCGCCGACCAAGCGGGTGTGCAGGATCTTGTTGTCCGGGTTCCTGTGCAGGAAGAAGGCGATGCGGCCATCGCCGGAGCGGCGGCGCAGCCAGTCGGCGTCTTCCTCCAGGCTCATGGGCCGCAGCGGCGCGAGAAAGTCCAGCATGCGGTGCGAGGCGCGCCAGGTGCCGCCGGTCGGGCCTATCACCGGCTTGCCGTCGATCTGGATGTTGCGGTCGTCGTAGGCGATGACTACCAGCTGGCGCCGCGCATCGCCGTCCAGCCAGTCCAGCAGCCGCCGGCCATGGCCGGCCGAGGCCTCGAAGTTGTAGTTGGCGTCCAGCAGGGCGATGCGGTCTATGGCCGGCGGGATGGGGGCCTGCTCCATCAGGCCGAAGATCAGGCCGCCGCCACCGCTGTGGGCCATCAGGTCTATGCGCACCGGGCCCGGCAGAGGGTCGGCCAGATGCGCCACCACCTCGGCGATGCGGGCGTTGGCGTCCTGCGGATGGGCGCGCCGCCAGGCCGGCCAGGACAGGCCGCGGGCTTCCATCAGCACCAGCACCAGGTTTTCTTCGCCGGACGAGCCCAGCTCGCGCAGCCGGCGCCACTGGGCGCCCACATGCTGGATGTCGTAATGCCAGTCCAGCCCCGGCTCCAGTCTGGCGCCCAGGGTCTGCTCGATGCTGTTGCCATTGGGCAGGGCGAAGGCCAGGAGCCGCGTGGGCTTGGCCGGGTCCAGCCGCGGCGGCGCCAGATAGAGCAGGCGCACGCCGTCATTGACCTGCAGTTCCAACCGCTGTTCGTCGAAATGCACCGAGCGCTGGAAGCCGGGCAGCAGGGCCGGCGCGTTGGCGCAGGCCGACAGCAGAAGGGCCAGCGAAGGGGCGAACAAGCGGGAGAACAAACGGGCGAACAACGGGGCAAGCACTCGCATGGCTGGGCATTCTCGCAACGAAGGCTGGCGCCGGGCCGAGGCATGATGCGAGGGTGTCCACCGAGCGCCCAGACCCCCAGGCTTTCGACGCCCAGCTCCAGGCCGCCGCGCGCAGCGGCGACGCCGGGCATTTCGACGAGTTGCGCGCCCGCCTGACCGGCGCTGGACCGGCGCCTTTCTCCTCGGCCTGGCAGCGCTTCTTCGCAGCGGGAGGCGCTGCGCAATGGGCCGAGCTGCCGCACCGCGCCGAGCGGGTGCGCCGGCGCATCCATGAGGACGGCGCGACCCACAACATCCATGGCCGCGACGGCGAGGCCGCACGCGACTGGCCGCTGGAACTGCTGCCCCTCTTGGTGGGCAGCGAGGACTGGCTGCAGATCGAGGCCGGCGTGCTGCAGCGCGCCCGCTTGCTCAACCAGGTGCTGGCCGATGCCTATGGCGAGCGCAGCCTGCTGGCGCGCGGCCTGCTGCCGCCGTCGCTGGTGCTGGCCCATCCGCAATACCTGCGGCCCATGCAGGGCTGCCGGCCGCCGGGCGGCGTGTTCCTGCATGTGCTGGCGGTGGATCTGGCGCGTGGCCCCGATGGTGGCTGGTGGGTGGTCGGCCAGCGCTGCCAGGCGCCCTCGGGCCTGGGCTATCTGCTCGAGAACCGGCTGATCGTCGCCCAGCAATTTCCCGAGGCCTTCCGCGAGCTGCGGATCCAGCGCCTGGCCGGTGCGCCGCAGGCCATGCTGCAGGGCCTGATGCGGCTGTCGCCGGCCGGCGAGCGATCGCATGTGGCGCTGCTGACGCCGGGGCCGCTGCACGAGACCTATTTCGAGCAGGCCTTCCTGGCACGCTACCTGGGCTTGAGCCTCGTGGAGGCCAGCGATCTGACGGTGCGCGGCGACCAGCTCTTCCTCAAGACCCTGCAGGGCCTGGAACGCATCCATGTGCTGCTGCGCCGGGTCGATGACGAATACCTGGACCCGCTGGAGCTGCGCGCCGATTCCACGCTGGGCGTGCCGGGCCTGCTGCAGGCGCTGCGGGCCGGCGAGCTGGTGATGGCCAATGCGCCCGGCGCTGGCTGGCTGGAGAGTCCGGGCCTGTCGGCCTTCTGGCCGGGCGTCTGCGAGGCCTTGCTGGGCGAGCCGCTGAAGCTGCCGGCCGTGACCTCCTGGTGGTGCGGCGAGGCCTCGGTCTGGCGCGAGCACCGCGGGCAGCTGGCCGACTATGTGCTGGCGCCCAGCTTCCCGGCCAGCGACTGCACCCAGAGCTTCATGCCGCAGCTGCTGGCCGGCCTGTCGCCGGCCGAGCTGGAGCAGGTGGCGCGCGATGTCGAGGCCGATCCGGCCGCCCACACCTTGCTGGCGCGGCTGCGGCCTTCGCAGACGCCGGTCTGGCGCAGCGGCGCGCTGGAGCCGCGGCCGGCCGTGCTGCGGGTCTATGCCATGACCGACGGCCGCGGTGGCTGGAGCCTGCTGTCCGGCGGCCTGGCCCGTGTCGCCAGCCGCGGCGAGGGCGGTGCCGATGCCTGGCTGTCCATGCGCGAAGGCAGCGCCAGTGCCGACTGCTGGGTGCAGACCGAGGGCCCGGTGGACCGCAGCCCGCTGGTGCAGCAGCCGCTCAGCGCCGCCGAGCTGGGCCAGAGCCAGCGCCGGGTCAGCAGTCATGCGGCCGAGAACCTGTTCTGGCTGGGTCGCTACACCGAGCGGGCCGAGAACGCCGTGCGGCTGGCGCGGCTGAGCCTGGAGACGCTGGCCGCCATCCAGCGCAGCGTCGCGCCGGCCGAGCTGCAGATCATGCTTGGCGAGCTGTGCGCGCAGCAGGGCTTGCTGCCTGCGGGTGTGAATGCCTCGTCGGCCCTGGAGCTGGAGCGCCAATTGATCAGCTCGCTGGGCGACTTGCAGGGCGCGCACAGCGTGGCTTGGAGCCTGCAGGCGCTGCGCCAATGCGGCCAGGCCTTGCGCGAGCGGCTGTCGGCCGAGCATTGGCAGCTGATCCACGAGGTCGGCGAGCATTTCGGCGAACACCTGTCCACCGTGCTGGCCAGCGGCAGCGCCGAGCCGCTGGCCGATGTACTGGGCCTGCTCGGCCGCGCGGCCACGCATCTGGCGGCGATCACCGGCGCCCAGACCGACCGCATGACCCGCGACGACGGCTGGCGCCTGCTCAGCGTGGGCCGGCAGATCGAGCGGCTGGACTTCCTGGCCGGCGCGTTGGACCTGGGCCTGGCCCATGGCCTGCACCGGCAGGACGAGGGCTTTGCCCTGCTGCTGGGCCTGTTCGACTCCACCATCACCTACCGCGCCCGCTTCCAGGCCAGGCTGGAGCTGCTGCCGCTGGTGCAGCTGCTGGTGCTGGACACCGAGAACCCGCGCTCGCTGGCCTGGGTGGCGCGCACGCTGCGCGATCGCCTGCTCAAGCTCTCGCGCCAGGAGGCGCGCTGGGCCGAGGTGGCCTTGGCGGCCCTGCCGCAGCCGGGCCAATGGCGGCTCGAGGCGCTGGCCCAGCTCGACGACCAGGGCCGTCCCGCCTCGCTGGCCCGACTGCTGCGCGACTGCGGCAGCGAGGCCCGGGCGCTGTCCTCCGCCATTGGCCGGCGCTTCTTCGCCCATGTGGGCAACGACGTCCATCGGGTGTGGCAATGAGCGAGCACGCCGCACGCCGCTGGCTGCATGTCCGCCACGACACGGTCTACCACTACGCCGCGCCGGTGGAGCTGGCCCATCACCTGGCCTGCCTGCGGCCGCGCGAAACGGAGCGCCAGCAGCTGCGTCATTGGCGGCTGGACATCAGCCCGCGGCCCGACCGCTGGGAAGGCACGGGCCTGCCACGCCACGCGCTCAGCGAAGACGTCTGGGGCAACGGCCGCATCGTGTTTTCGCATAACGCGGTTCATGAGCGTCTTGTCGTCAGCAGCAGTTTCGAGGCCGGCCTGCTGGCGCCGCCGCCGCTCGTGGCCGAAGACAGCCCGCCCTGGGAACAGGTGGCCGGGCAATTGCGCTACCAGGCTGGTGGCATCCGTCTGGAGGCGGCCGAGTTCACGCTGGCTTCGCCGTTGGCGCGCCCCGAGCCTGCGCTGGCCGAATTCGCGCAACGGGCTTTCACGCCGGGCCGGCCGCTGGCGGCCGCGGCGCTGGCGCTGATGGCGCAGATCCACGCCGGCTTCCGCTATGTGCCGCACAGCACCGACGTGGCGACCGACGCCTCCCAGGTCCTGGCCCTGGGCCAGGGCGTCTGCCAGGACTTCGCCCATCTGCTGATCGCGGCCTGCCGTTCGCTGGGCCTGGCGGCCCGCTATGTCAGCGGCTATCTGCTGACCCAGCCGCCGCCGGGGCAGCCGCGCCTGGTGGGGGCTGATGCCTCGCATGCCTGGGCCGAGGTCTGGTGTCCACGCCAGGGCTGGATTGCGCTGGACCCGACCAATGACATGCAGGCCGGCCTCGACCATGTGCTGCTGGCCTGGGGTCGCGACTATGCCGACGTGGCACCGCTGCGTGGCGTGATACGCGGGGGCGGCCAGGCCAGGCCGCAGGCCTCGGTGACGGTGGAGCCCGTCAGAGATTGACGGAGAAGAGTCGGCGCAGGAACAGCTGCTTGAAGCCCTGGGCCTGGTCCAGCCCCAGCCTTTCCAGGTAGGCCTCGGGCACCGGCCGTTCGCCGGTCAGGCTCTGGAACACCATGGGCAGCAGCTCGGCCGGATGGGCGCTCGCATGCTTGAGCTTCTTCAGCGCGCGCACGATCTTCAGCTCGTCCTCGTCCAGGTCGGTGCCGAACGGGAAGTCGGCCAGCAGGCCGGCATTGCGCCAGGGCCGCAGCTGCTCGCGCAGCATCTCCGGGCTGTTGCTGCGGAAGCGCTCGGGGATTCGGTAGTCCGGCTCCAGCTTGCCGTGGGCGACGGCCTGCTCACGAAGCGATTCCTGGAAGCGTGAGTCGGTCACGTTCAGCAGCCGCTTCACCACCTCGGCATCGGTCTGGCCGCGCAGGTCGGCAACGCCGTATTCGGTGATCACGAGGTCGCGCAAATGGCGCGGGATGGTGCAGTTGGCGTAGTCCCAGACGATGCTGCTGGTCAGGCCATGGGCGTTGTCGTGGGTGGCGCGCATCAGGAGCACCAGGCGCGCATCGGGCAGGGCATGGGCCATGGCGACGAAGTTGTACTGGCCGCCCACGCCCGAGACCATCTGGCCCGAGGCCAGGCCGTCGGACGAGGCCGCGCCCAGCAGCGTCATCTTCATGGTCGTGTTCATCAAGCGGGCCTGGCGGCGCTGGGCACGCTTCAGCGACTCGTCGGCGAAGCGGTCGCCCCAGAGCTCGTTGACGAAGGAGATGCGCGTCATCGAAATCTGCTCGCGCAGCGGCTCGCGCAGATCGCGCAGCCGCTGGTAGAAGTCGCCCGGGCCGAGGAAGAAGCCACCGTGCATCAGAGGTGCCTCGCGCCAGCGCTCGCCGATGGCGCTGTCGTCGTCCAACGTGGTGGGCCTTGCGCCCACTCGCAGGACACCGAAGCGTTCGAGGTAGGCGATGTCGTCCTCGCGCAGCGGCCAGGCGATGCGGCCGCGCTCCAGCAGCAGGCGCAAGACATTGGCGCCGGGCCTGGGGCCGAGCCGGCCTTGGTCCGATAGCGACTGCAGCGTGGCATCCATGAAGACGCGGCGGCGCACGATGCCGGCATCGATCAATCGCATGAAGCCATTGACGAACATCTCCGAGCAGCCGTACAGGCCCTGGGCGAAGGGCTCCAGCTCGCGGCCTTGCAGATCGCCGCCGGCCAGGCCGGTGAGCATGCGGCGGTAGGACTCGTTGTGGCGGTCGCGAACGATCAGCGCATTGGCGATGGCATCTCCCAGCGAGCCAATGCCAATCTGCAAAGTACCGCCATCGACCACGAGGCTGGAAGCATGCAGGCCTATCGCATGGTCGGCCCAGCCTATGGCGGCATTGGGTGGCGCGAACAGCGTGTGGCTGCAGGCCGGCTCGTCGATGACGATGTCGAAGCGCTCCGGCGCCAGCGCCGCCTCGCCGACCATGAAGGGCAGCTGGCGGTTGATGGCCGCCACGGTCATGAGCGGGCGGCCGGCGGCGCCCATGCGCTCGATCAGGTCCAGGGTCAGGTCGGGATTGCTGGAGAGCGAGAGCAGGCCGTCTCGCTCGGCCACGGCCTGGGCGATCAGGTTGACGCCTTGCGCCATCATGTCGCGCACCACGAAGCTGTAATTGGTGCAGACGAAACCCTGCTGGGCGGCGTCGTTGCCGAGGTAGTCGCCGGTCTTCATGAAGAACTCGTGGACCGCGATATTGGGCGGCAGGCCGGGCCCGCGCAGCGCCTTCACATAGTCCAGGTCCGGATAGTCGGCGAACACCCGCTCGCGCAGCGGCGCCAGGAAATGCTCTTCCAGCTCGCTGTGGCCGACCGGCTTCTCCAGCGACAGCGCCGTGAAGATCGCCAGCCGGCGCGAGGGCTCGGCGGCGATGCGCCGGTACAGCGCATTGACGAAGGCATTGGGCTTGCCTATGCCCAGCGGAATCGCCATCACGAGGTCGCCGGGAATGGCCTGCAGCACGGCCTCGACTGCGGCTTCGATGCTCTGAGTCTTCTTCGTCATGCGGTTCGTCTCCTGTCTCCAGTGTCGAACCGATGGACCCGGTCCGGCTTGACGTCGGACAAGGGCCGGCCTCGCCTCACTTCCAGGTACAGCCCTTGCCGCGTGCCGTGTCCAGGGCCAGCGGGATCACGGCCAGGATGCCGGCGTTCTCGTAGGCGCGCCGGCAGTCGGCGCGCTTGGCGGCCTCCAGTTCCTGCTCCAGCTTGCTCTTCTTGTCGGGCGGGGCCGGCACCAGGTCGACCATGCCGCGCACGCCCTGGCGGGCCAGCGGGCCGCCGCTGCGCGGCAGTTCCAGATTGAGCTTGGGCGCGCTGGCGCCCGGCGCCGGGGGCAGGGCCAGGTCGCTGCCGATCTTGCGGCCGGCATCGGGCGCGCCAGCCGGTGCTGCATTGCTGGCGCCGGGCGTGGTGACGGTGCGCTGCGGCGCGCTGTTGTCGGAGGTGCTGGGGCTGGTGGAGGGGCTGGCCGCAGGCGTGGTGGCGGCCGGTGCGGCAGCGACCGGGGCCTGGACCGGCTCGGCGGCCAGGCGTGGGGTCTCAGGCAGCGGAGCGATGGCCGGCGCGGGGCTGGCCTGCGTAGGCGTCGGCAGGCTGGGCAGGGGCTTGGCCGGCACGGCGGTCGAGGTCGGGGCGGCCACGGTGCCCAACGGCGTCGGCGTTTGCGGCAGGGCGGCGGGCAGGTGCACCTCGTTGGCCTGTACGCGGCTTGGCAGCGTGGGCAAGGGCTTGCTGGTCAGCGGACTGGCCGTCGTGCCCTGCTCGATGCGCGACATCGGCTTGGGCGTGGCGGTGAGTTCGGGTGTCACGACGCTGTCGACGCTGGTGCTCGTCGGCAGGGCATTGGGCAGGGTCTTGAGCGCGGGGGTGGCGGATTGGCTGACGGCGCGTTTGCTGGGCGCCAGCGTCGGTGCCGGCTGCAAGAGCTCGCTGCTTGCGGGCAGCGATTGCAGGGTCTGAAGCGAGCTGGCCTCGGGGTTGCTCACGCGGTTCAGCGTCCTGGGCTCGGGCGAGGGCTCGCTCTTGGCCGGTTCGGCCGGCGCGGCCGTGGCGCCGGCCCCCAGCTTCTCGCTGGGCAGCGGTTGCAGCTGGCCGCCCGGCACGGTGTCGGCCAGTCGGCTCAACTCGGGCTCTTCGCGGATCGGGTTGGTCTGGCCGACACGGGCAGCGCCGGGTGCAGCATCGGTCGGCGCTTCGGTGCTGCGCACCTGGCCTCCGATGCGGGGGGTGTCGCGCGGCGGCGCATCGCTGCTGCTGGGGCGCGGTGCGGCCGCGCTGTCCGAGCCCTTGCGATTGGGGCCGGGTTCGCCGCGCAGCGTCACGTTGATGCGGCCCCACAAGCCCTCGCCGACCTGGGCCGTGCCCGGGGTCGAGCCTATCCAGGCGACCAGCAGGCCGTGCAGCAGCAGGGCCAGCAGCAGGCAGCGCTCCATGGGAGTAGGCGCGCGGCCGGTGGGAGGCCAGGTGACGATGGTCGGGGCTGTGCGCAGCGACAGGAGCACGGAGGTTCGTGGGTTCGGTGGAGCCGGCCCTAGTGTCTCGCATCGCGGGGCTCATTTCTGGTCGGACACAAATCGGGCAAATGGGGGACAAGGCCCCAGGCTGCAATGGCGCTCAGGCAATGCAACCGGAGCGAACAGCATGCAGCACGACCATGACCAGGGACTGGCCTACGACCTCGAACAACTGCTGCGCCAGCGCCGCCGGACGCTGGGCTGGCTGGCCGGTGTGGGCGCGCTCGGCCTGCTGGGCTGCGGCGGCGGTGGGGGTGATGCATCGAGCTCCGCCGGTTCGTCGACGACCAGTGGCAGCAGCAGCAGCGGCGGCGGCAGCAGTTCCGGCGGCGGGACCACCACCACCGGCAGCTGCAGCGTGATTCCCGAAGAGACCGCCGGCCCCTACCCGGGCGACGGCTCCAACTCCGCCAACGGCGGCGTCGCCAATGCGCTGATGCTCAGCGGCATCCTGCGCTCCGACATCCGCAGCAGCATTGCCGGCGCCAGTGCCGTGGCCGGCGGCGTGCCGCTGAGCCTCAAGCTGCGCCTGGTCAACACCAACGGCAGCTGCGCCGACCTGGCCGGCTATGCGATCTACCTCTGGCACTGCGACCGCGAAGGCCGCTATTCGATGTATTCCAGCGGCGTGACCGCCGAGAACTATCTGCGCGGCGTGCAGGTCAGCGGCAGCGACGGCATGGTCACGTTCACCACCATCTTCCCGGGCTGCTACGACGGCCGCATGCCGCATATGCACTTCGAGGTCTACCGCAGCAGCACGGCGGCCACCTCGTTCAGCAACAAGATCAAGACCTCGCAGATCGCCTTCCCGACCGACATCTGCAACACGGTCTACGCCAGCAGCGGCTATTCGGCCAGCGCGACCAACCTCGCCCGCATCAGCTTCGCCGCCGACAACGTCTTCAGCGATGGCTACGCCACCCAGCTGGCCACGCTCACCAGCAGCGTGGCGGCCGGCTACGCGGCGACGCTGACCGTGGGCATCTCGGTGTGAACCGCGGCGGGTGGGCTGGGTTATCGTCCACGGGCGCCGCGGCCGGCGCGGTGGAGGACGGGATGACCCGCTGTCTGGTGGTCGACGACGACGCCGAGATCCGCAACTCGCTGCAGCAGTATCTGCAGGGCTTTGCCATGCAGGTGAGCACGGCGGCCGATGGCCGCGAGATGCGCCGCCTGCTGCTGGCCGAGGCGGTGGACGTGGTGGTGCTGGACCTGATGCTGCCCGACGAGAACGGCCTGGACCTGTGCCGCTGGCTGCAGCAGACCCATCCCGAGCTGTCCATCGTGATGCTGACCGCCCAGGGCGACCCGATCAGCCGCGTGCTGGGCCTGGAGATGGGCGCCGACGACTACCTGGCCAAGCCCTTCGAGCCGCGCGAGCTGGTGGCCCGCATCCATGCGGTGCGCCGCCGCACCGGCAAGGCCGACAAGCTGCTTGAGGGCGAGCGGTCGCTGCAGTTCCATGGCTGGCGCTTCGACCGCCTGCTGCGCCAGCTGGTCTCGCCCGAGGGTGTGGTGGTGGCGCTCTCCAGCGCCGAGTACCGCCTGCTCAGCGCCTTCGTCGAACGGCCCGGCCGCGTGCTGAGCCGCGAGCAGCTGATAGAGATGAGCCGCGCGCCGGGCGTCGAGGTCAACGACCGCAGCATCGACCTGGCGGTCTCGCGGCTGCGCCAGAAGCTGGGCGACTCGCCCAGGGAGCCGAGGTTGATACGCACGATGCGCGGCGAAGGCTATCTGTTCGATGCGCCGGTGGGATTTGCGCCTTGATGAAGCTCAGCTGGTTCACCGACACGCTGGCCAAGCGGCTGTTCCTGCTGATGTGGGGCGCCCTGGTGGTCAGCCATGTGCTGGCCTGGGCGGCCGTGCACCTGGTCTACCTGGAGGGCCGTGGCCGGCCTGTGATGCTGCCGACCTTTCCTTCGCTGCCGCCCACGCCCGGCCTGCCGGATGCGCGCCGTCAGGGCGGGGAGGGGGAGCGGCCCCTGCCACCACCGCCTCAGTCGAGGCAACGGCCGCCGCGCGGCGAGCCCGGCCCGCCCGACGAAGGCCCCGACCTGCGGCCCGAGATGGCCGGTGATGGTCCGGTGCCCCTGCGCCCTCGCGGCGGTGGCGGAGGCCTGCCCACCGAGGTGCTCGTGCTGGACTACGGCATCCGCCTGCTGGTGATTGCGCTGGCCGCCTGGTGGGGATCGCGCTGGCTGGCTGCGCCCATGAAGAAGCTGGTCCAGGCCTCGGACGACCTGGCGACGAGCATCCGCAGCGGCCCGCAGGCCGGCACGCCGCCGCCCCCGCTCGACGAGCAGCAGGGCACGCGCGAGGTGCGCGAGGCGGCCCAGGTTTTCAATGGCATGGCCCGTCAGCTGCGCCAGCAATTCACGCAGCGGGCCCTGATGGTCAGCGCCATCTCGCATGACCTGCGCACGCCGCTGACCCGGCTGCGCATGCGGCTGGAAACCCTGGGCCTCACGGGTGATCCGCTTGAGAAGTCGGTGACCGACATCCGCGAGATCAATGCCTTGATCGACACCGTGCTCGAAGTATTCCGCGGCGACAGCGGCGCTGCCGAACCGGCCCAGGCCTGCGATGTGGCCGCGCTGTTGCAATCGCTGTGCGACGACCTGGCGGAGCAGGGCTTGAAGGTGACTTGCGAGGCCGGTGGCGAAGCGCTGATCCGCTCCGTCCAGCCTCAGGCCTTGCGTCGCGTGCTGGGCAACCTGATAGGCAATGCGCTGCGCTACGCGGGCAGTGCCGAGGTCGGCTTGCAGCGCGAGCCGCGCGGTCTTGGCTTCGTCATCACGGTGGAAGACCGCGGGCCGGGTATTCCGGCCGACAAGCTGGAGTCGGTGTTCGAGCCCTTCTACCGCGTGGAGGCTTCACGCAACCGGCATACCGGTGGCATGGGGCTGGGGCTCTACATCGCCCGGGACCTGACGCAGCGCATGGGCGGCACGCTGGTGCTGCGGCCTCGCGAGGGTGGGGGGCTGAGGGCGGAGCTGAGCTTGCGTTAGGTCAGAGGCCGATCAATCACTGGAGCACGGTGTTAGCCGAGACCTGAACGCGTGGTCAGACAAGCGAGACGCGGTGCCTACCGCTCTTGGAATTGACCAGCGCGACCGCGCCCGAGGAAATGCAATTTCGATGCGAATGCCTTTGAGCAGCGCGCGAAACATCGCAAACATTGACGATGACCTTTCCATGGTCCCCAATTAGGCTGTTCATCACTAGCCGGATACATCATGGGATTCTCTGCATATCAGTGGGCTGCTGTTGGCGCCATGTTGGTAGCAATTTGGTTGCTTGATCGTTGGATCCTAAGTCAACCATTGGACAAGGGGCGCTGGGGGTGGCTGTTTAGGAGGTTGATTGCCGATACTAGATCCAGATGGATGTTTCGTCTGGTCGTTGGCATTTGTTTGATCGCGGCCATTGTTTGGAGGTTGCATGCTTAGACATGTTTTCACCATCTTCTTGCTCTTCGTGGCGTCGACCGCATCGTCGATTGACACGGCACGGTCAGTGAATGGTTCCGAATCTTCAAAGGCTTCAAAAAGGTTGACTGATTGCAGCCCAATTTCAATCCTGAAAACCAGTGGGAATAGGGTTTTTTCAGTGCGCCGCAGTGACGGGAGAGTTCTTGAATTCTCCTATGACGCTCAAGGGCGTCTTTCCACAATGCAGGTGGATACTCGCAGAAAGGTATTCTTTTATCAAGCAACAATGTTGGCACCCTATATGATTCGATTTGAATCGAGGCAAGTGGGTATTGCGGACGTTGTTCAGGATACAACCTCAGCTCGCGCATTGAAAGCCGTCGAAATTATCAATAGAACTCAGGGTCGCGATTTGTATAGGTTCATGAAGGCAATGGTAAGGGCGAAAGTTGTCGACTCGAAGATTGCCAAGACCGGATCCGGCGGAAGCTCCGCTGCATACTCTTTGGGGCTCGAGGAAGGTCCGGACCCTACCGATCCAATCTATTCGCATGAGTATGACTATTGGGTGGATGACCTGCTTGCTTATTATGTGCCGCAAGAAGATATTCCATCATTGCTGGTTTGTCAAACTCCTATTTCGTGTGCAATATGTCTGGGCGCCTGCCGATACATTACCAATCAAGCTCGGGCCGAGTGTGATGCGCTGTGGGGCGATGATAAGACGCGATGCCTAATTAACTCTGGGCGCGATGAATTGATTTGCGGCTTGGCATGTCTATAGTGGATTTTGGCGCTGCTGGCCAAATGGTCTCAAGGCGCGACGAGGTGCCCGGGAGTTCAAACAAGGGCGTTGCGTTGGTGCGTCGAGGTCTGAACGGTGTGCTGCGCTTGCCCTGAAGGCTAGGTCGGTATTGCGAGACTTTGATGGGCACAGCCCTCACTGCGCCCGCGCAGAAGGTCGACGAACCCACGGTGTCGGCGATCGGGCGGCAGGCGACGGCCCGCAGTCCGGCGGCACGGCACCGCATCAGCTCGACGAAAGGCAGGGCACGCGCGAGGTGCGCGAGGCGGCCCAGGTTTTCAATGGCATGGCCCGTCAGCTGCGCCAGCAATTCACGCAGCGGGCCCTGATGGTCAGCGCCATCTCGCATGACCTGCGCACGCCGCTGACCCGGCTGCGCATGCGGCTGGAAACCCTGGGCCTCACGGGTGATCCGCTGGAGAAGTCGGTGACCGACATCCGCGAGATCAATGCCTTGATCGACACCGTGCTCGAAGTATTCCGCGGCGACAGCGGTGCCGCCGAGCCGGCCCAGGCCTGCGATGTGGCCGCGCTGCTGCAGTCGCTGTGCGACGACCTGGCGGAGCAGGGCCTGAAGGTGACTTGCGCGGCCGGTGGCGAAGCGCTGATCCGCTCCATCCGGCCTCAGGCCTTGCGTCGCGTGCTGGGCAACCTGATAGGCAATGCGCTGCGCTGCGCTATGCGGGCAGTGCCGAGGTGGGCTTGCAGCGCGAGCCGCGTGGCCTCGGCTTCATCATCACCATCGAAGACCGCGGGCCGGGCATTCCGGTCGACAAGCTGGAGTCGGTGTTCGAGCCCTTCTACCGCGTGGAGGCTTCACGCAACCGGCATACCGGCGGCATGGGCCTGGGGCTCTACATCGCCAGGGACCTGACGCAGCGCATGGGCGGCACGCTGGTGCTGCGGCCTCGCGAGGGCGGGGGACTGAGGGCGGAGCTGCGACTGTCCTGAGGCCTGTGTCCAGCCTAGCGGGACCCCGTCAGCGGCGCAGCGTGTCGCCGATGGAATGCAAAAGGCCGACAACCCTAGGGCGTCGGCCTCGAAGGGCGCCCCGCATTGGCGGAGGCGCGCTCAGGTCTTGATCAACAAGAGCTCAGCGACGGCGGCGTGCCACCAGGCCTGCCAGGCCCAGGCCGACCAGCGCCAGGCTGGCCGGCTCCGGCACATGGTTCTCGCCGCTGCCGGTGTCGAACGCGATCTCATTGAGGTTGATGTAGGTGTCTTGGTGCGCAGAATCGAAGACGACGCGCACATAGCGGCCGGTTGCATCCGTCAGGTCGAACACCTGATGCGGCGTGCCGATGTCGTAGGACAGCAAGTTGTTGTCGTTGTTGCCGTACATGGCGTTGAACGCACCCAGCGAGCTGCTGACGGCGAAATCGGCGGTGTCGGAGATCAGCAGGTGGAAGGCATCGACGCCCTGGTAGTCGTGGTCGTTCCACATCGCCAGCCGTGCGAGGGTGTAGGAAGCACCCAAGTCGATGTCGACGACGGCACCGGCAAAGGCAAAGTAGCCTGCCGGGAACAGCGGCCACGTCGACGAGCCCAGTGCGGTCGGCGACGAAGCCAGGTAGGTGTCGAAGTCGGTCACGCCGTTGACGTAGTTGCTGGACAGGCCGGACTGGTCCACCAGCAGGCTGGCGACCAGACCGCAGCAGGCCGACGCCGACGACGCGATCACGGTTCCAGATCGAATGGCGCCAGCCGACGCTCCAGCCGTCAGGCCAGCCAATGCAAGCGCCGCGATTGCGGCGCGAAGGGCTTTGATGTTCATGGACGATCTCCAGGTCGTTACACGCAATCCCTTGCCGTTGAGCAAGGGGCTCAGGTTCCGAGCCAGGGTCGAAGCAAATGTGGTGCCAACAAGAAAAATCCATTGCTTTCAAGGACTTGAAGACCGGACGGCAAGGCGGTGCTGCCGGCATGTAAAGCACCTCGACAAGAGCCGGCGGCGGGGCCGAACGCATCTGTCCGGCAGGTGGCTCGGGCTCGGGGCTCGCTGAGGACGCCGCTCAGCCTGTTTCGGCGGCCTGTTGGGCGATTGCCGTCGGGTTCCGTTACAGATGCGCACGAAACCTCAGCTATGTCCTTGATTCCATTGGGTGGCACGGTGATTGCTGACGATTCGGGTTTTTCGCCCTGAGGTGCTCATGAGATTGATTCGAGGCTTGATTGCAAGCGTTTTGATGGCCGGTGCTTCGTTGGCCGCCGTGGCAGGACCCGTGACCGCCAAGGTGGTCTTCGATCTGAACAGCCAGATCAGCGGCACCACCTGGAAACAACCCGCGAACTTCACCGACCTGGTGTCGGCCGTGACCGTCAACGACCTGGATCTGGTGACGATCTCGATCTCCTTCCTGCCCGGCCAAGCGCTGCGCTGGAACGGCCAGGGCAGCATCGAGGCATGGCTGGGCGTGGACACCGTCTCGTCGTTCGGCACCTCGCAAGGTTCGCTGACCTTCACCGGCCTGCAGAGCGGTCCGGCCTGGTCGGCCGCCATCGCAGACAGCAGCAGCTGCTGCGCGCATCTCGGCATCACCCAGCGACTTTTCGGCGACGGTGTCACGCGCGAGTTCACCGGTCTCGACATCGGCTTCAAGGCAGATTTCTACGACAACAAGAGCCACACGTTCTCCCAGATCGGCTGGACGGCGCTCTTCCAGGGCAACGGCTTGGAAGTTCGTCAGGTGGCAGTCGTTGACCAGTCGGTGCCGGAACCGGGCATGCTGGCGCTGGTCGGCCTTGGCCTGGCTGGGCTGGCCGTCGCGCGACGTCGCCAGTCCTGAGCGATTCGGCGCACCGGGCCTGCGGCTCGGTGCGGCCTGCGCCGTCAAGCCCTTGGCCCGGGCGTCCAGGCGCCGCGCCTAGAACAGGTCGCCGGTCACCGGCCCAGGCTCGTCCGGCAGCGGTGGGTCCTTGGGCCTGGCCCGGCTCCTGCGGGCCTTGATCGCGCGGGCCGCCGGGTCGGTGGCGGCATCGCGCCAGGCGTCCTCGAACAGGTCCGGCTCGTTCTGCCAGGACTTGGGCTCGGCCAGCGGCTTCCAGGCCAGGGGATCGGGCTGCGATTCCAGCAGCTCGGCCGGATAGGGCCGGATCAGGCGCTCCGCCAGCTCGTTCGTGCCGAACAGCCAGTCGTCGTAATCGGACCGGAACAGGATCACCGGCATGCGTTTCTCGTCGGCGGGAGGATGCAGCTTGCCGAAGATGCCGTGGCCGTCGGCATTCACGGTCAACATGGTGAATGACAGCACCTCGGTGCCCTGCGGGTCGAACCACAGTCCCCACAGGCCAGCCACGCCCAGAGGTTCACCGGTGCGATGCCGGATCAGCCAGCGCACCGGCTCGCCGGTCTCGTAGCTGAACTCGTACAGCCATTCGACCGGCACGATGCAGCGGTGTCCGTAGGCCCAGGCCTTGCGAAACGCCGGCTTGGTCCGCATGGTCTCGGTGCGGCAGTTGTAGGTGTGCCGGCCGAAGGCCAGGTCCTGTGCCCATTCGGGCAAGAGACCGTAGCGGCCCAGAAAGCAGGCCCGCTCCTTGAGGTCGGCCTTGTGGTCGGGCCGCATCAGGAAAGGGGCGCCGACGCCGGGCGACACCATCTCGGGCGGATCGACCTCGTCCGGACGCACCACGCCGAAGTTGGCCAGCAGGCGATCCTGCAGGGTCACGGGCTTGTAGTTGGAACACATGCGGACGGGGGCTGGCGCGTAGGCGAGCCGCTATCCTAGCCCGCGCCTGCGGCGGGCTGGAGGCCCGCACTCACTGGATCGCCGCGATGCTCACGGTCCGGACGACGCCAGCGCAAAGCGCCGACGTGCCCACCGTGCCGGCGATCGGGCGGCAATCGGCAGCCGACAGGCCCAGCAGGTGCGGCCCGGCGGTCAAGGCGCGAGCCGGGATGGCATAAGTCGGCCCGAGCACGTCGTCCACTTCAGACTCCCACGACATCCAGGTCAGGCGGCCGGAAGTGACGTCGCCGATCCACAGGCTGTAGGCGAACTCGCTGGTGGACGTGGACGACGCGGCCCGGGTCGGAGCGGACCAGGCGACGGTCAACGCTTGTCCGGCCGGCACGGCGTGGGTCGCCGCAGGTGAGGTGACCACAGGCAGCGAGGCCAGCTGGCGGGTGGTGGCGGTGAAGACCTGGCTGCCGACGCGGACCGAAAGCGAGACCATCGCGCCCAGGTCGGCCGAGAGCGCGCCTCGATACACCTGCGTCTCGCTGTCAAAGACCAGGCGCCTCCCGTCGACGACCACCTCGGCGTCCATGACCGCCCCGCCGCGCATCGAGTCCCCCACATAGACCGAGGCCATGGCGTTGAGTCCGGCCGGCGGACCCGAGAAGAAGCTGTCGGTCGCCGGGTAGCCGTCGGCATACAGATAGACATTGGCCACGATCGAGGTGCCCGCCACGGCTGCCGGTGCTGGCTGGCCCGGCTGGGGTGACGTGACTGCCGGCGGGGCCATGGCGCCCGGGGCGGCCGCAAGCGCACCGCTGGCGGCGCCGCTACCGCCACCGCCGCAGGCGCACAACAGCGCAGCAGCGCAGCACAGGATCGTGGTCAGTCTGGGATTCGGGCATTGCATGGCGCGGCTCCCCGGGGTTGCCGTTCCAGTTTGGTTCCGGGGTGCGTGACCTTCAAGGCAATTCGACGGATGAGCGGGGATGTGATGTCGGTGATTTGGAGGACGGGGGCGTGCGGCTCACTGGCCCAGCTTGGCAATCTCGTAGAGATAGTCGACGTAGAGCATGGTCGCCTCGTCGAGGCCGGCGACCTTGGGATGGGTCGACTTGATGAGGAACCACTCATCAGGGGCATGCGCCCCGTTGCCGCGGCCGATTCCGAACTGGCCGGTCGGCAGGTTGAGTGGTGCGCCGTTGAACACGACGCCGGGCCAGCTCCCGGCATTGCGGGGGCTCAGCGTGTACTTGATCCCGGCCCGGTCGAAGACGCGCTTCTGTGCCTGGATGAAGGCACTGTTCTCATTGGTCTGGTTGGGGCCGTAGCCGCCGCTCACCACCACCTTCACATCGTCGAAGCCGCGCTTGGCCAGATGGGCCTTGAGCTTGGTGACCGCCTCGTCCTTGCTCATGTTCGGCACCAGGCGGAACTCGAGCTTGGCCTCGGCACGGCCGGGCAGGACGGTCTTGCCGCCCACCCCGGCATAGCCGCTCACCAGCCCCTGGATGTTGACGGTCGGTTGAGAAAGGAAGCGATACGAGCTTGCCAGGTAGTCCTCGTCGCCTATCCATCGGCCCACGCCCAGGGCCTTCTTCACCTCCGCTTCGTTGGTCGCGGCGACGCGCTGCGCGATCAGCTCTTTCTGCCGCGCGCTGAGCGGCTGGACGTTCTCGAACCAGCCGTCGATCGCCGGCGTGTGGCCGTCGGCCGCGACCAGCGTGTCGAGTGCCTTCACCAGGCGCCAGGCCGGGCTCTCGATCCGCGCATGATTGCTGGAGTGGATGTCGGACTTCGGATATTTGTCGCTCGTCTCGCTGCCAACGATCAACTGGAACTCGACCGCGCCCTTGGCGCCCAGCGAGATGGCGCCATGGCCCCGCGCGTCCTGGCTGGACGTCGGAATGAACACGCCGACCGTCTTCTTGAGCGCGGCGGCCACCTCCGGGTCGGCGACGATCGTCGGGAAGTTCGGCGAAGCGATTTCCTCTTCGCCTTCCGCCACCAGCACCAGGTTGACCGGCAGCTTGCGTCCGCTCGCCTTGAACGCATGCAGCGCGGCCAGGAAGGCCATTTCCGGCCCCTTCTGGTTGATGGCGCCACGCCCCATCATGGCCGTGCCTTCCCCCGGCCTTTCGACGAGCCGGCCCTCAAGCGGCGGCGAGCTCCATTCGGCGGGGTCGTACTGCTTGACGTCGTACATGAAATAAAGGCCCAGCGTCACCGGGGCACCGGCATCGAGCGTCGCGAACACGCCCGAGACGCCGCCTGAGGGGACGATCCTCGCCTGCTGGAACCCGGCATCGAGCGCCAGTCGGCGCATGTATTGCGCACCCTCGGCAATGTTCTTGCCCTCGGCGGCAATGGTCGGCAGCGCGATCCAGTCCTGCAGTGCCTTGACTGTGAGGTCGTGCCTCGCGGCCACCGCCTTTTCGAGTTGCTGGCGGTCCAAGGTCTGGGCATGCAGTGCTTGCGAAACAAGCAGCGCGGTCAGCCCGGCCGACAGCGTAAGGTGCAGACTCTTCATCGATTCCCCTTGTTGCGAGCAACGCCGAGCGACAGGAGCGGGCCAGGTCAAAGCGAGGTGACCCCTTGTCCGAGGCCGGCGCAAGCTCGGCGCGGCATCATAGGTTGCCGCCCCCCGCTTGTGTTCGCCGATCCGAGCCCGCTCACACCAGGCCCACCAGCCTCGCCACCATCTCGCTCGCCGAGCTGGCGCCCACCTTGCGGATGATGCGCGCGCGATGGCCTTCGACGGTGCGCGGGCTGATGCCCAGCACGCGGGCGATCTGCTTGCTGCTGGCGCCGGCGGCGAGCTGGCGGACGATCTCGCGTTCGCGCACGGTGAGGTCGGTGGTGACGGCGCGCCGGCTGGAGATGTCCTCGAACATCCACACGGCGCAGGCGAACGGCGTGTCGCGCTGCAGCGACTGGCCCGAGGCATGGACCCAGAACAGCCGGCCGCTGCGGTGCTTCATGATGCGCTCGTCGCTGTAACGGCCGGTCTGCTGCATCACGGCCAGGCCCTGGGCACCGATCTGCTCGAACTCGTCGGGCGAGGGGTAGAGCAGGGCCAGCGACTGTCCGGCCAGCGCTTCGCTGGTGTAGCCGAACATGTCGCCGAAGGCCCGGTTGCAGCGGCGGATGCGCCGGTCCAGCGACACGCACAGGCCCACCGGCGCATGGTCGAAGGCGAGGGCGAGCGTGCCCACGTCGACGTCGGCCCCGGCCTGGACGTCGGCAGTGGCATCGACGTCGGCAGCGGCATCGGCAGATCGGCGGGCGGGTTCCGGGCGGGGCGGCATCGGGAAGGGTCCTGACGTAGTTGTACGTGTTTCGTGCAGCGGGGCGATTCCCCACAATGCCGCCGGCATCAGCAGGATCCGTGCCGGAAGGAATCGCATCATGTCAGTTTGCATCGTCGGCTGGTCGCACAGCCCGTTCGGCCGTCTCGACGCGCTCGACCTCGAAGCCCTGATCGCCACGGTGGCCCAGGGCGCATTGACCGATGCCGGCCTGGCCGGGGCCCGGGTCGACGGGGTCTGGCTGGGTCAGCTCAATGGCGGTTTCGTGCCCGAGATCTTTGCCTCGTCGCTGGTGATGCAGGCCGATCCGGGCCTGCGCTGGGCGCCGGCCACGCGGGTCGAGAATGCCTGTGCGTCCGGTGCCGCGGCGCTCTACGCGGCGGCCGATGCCATCGAGGCCGGCCGGGCGCGCATCGCCCTGGTGGTGGGCGCCGAGAAGATGACCGCCGTCAGCGGCGTCGAGACCACGCGCATCCTCGGCAATGCCTCGTACGTGCGTGAGGAGGCGGCCGCCGGGCTGACGTTCCCGGGCATCTTCGCGCAGATGGCGCAGGCCTATTTCGAGCGCCATGGCGACCACGCCGCCACGCTGGCGCGCATCGCCGCCAAGAACCATGCCAACGGCGTGCGCAATCCGTTTGCCCAGATGCGCAAGGACCTGGGCTTCGAGTTCTGCAACACGGTGTCCGAGAAGAATCCGCTGATCGCTGCACCCCTGCGCAAGACCGACTGCTCGCTGGTCTCCGACGGCGCCGCCGCCCTGGTGCTGTGCCACGAATCGCTGGCCGCCGACTTCCGCCGGGCCGTGCGCTTGCGCAGCCGCGCCCAGGTCAACGACTACCTGCCGATGTCGCGCCGCGACGCGGTGAGCTTCGAGGGGCCGCGCCGTGCCTGGGCCCAGGCCCTGGCCGCCGCTGGCTGCAGCGTGAATGACCTGAGCTTCGCCGAGGTGCACGACTGTTTCACCATCGCCGAGCTGCTGAGCTACGAGGCCATGGGCCTGGCGCCGGCCGGGCAGGGCGCGCGGCTGCTGGACGAGGGCACCGTGTTGCGCGCGGGCCGGCTGCCGGTCAACGTGAGCGGCGGACTCAAGGCCAAGGGGCATCCGATCGGCGCCACTGGCGTGTCCATGCATGTGCTCTCGGCGATGCAGCTGTGCGGCGAGGCGGGCGAGATGCAGTTGCCCGGCGACCCGACACTGGCCGGGGTGTTCAACATGGGTGGCTCGGCCGTGGCGAGCTACGTCAGCGTGCTGGAGCGGGCCCGCTGATGAACCTCGCCTCCCTGCTCGAGCGCGCGGCGCGCCAGCATCCCGGGCGGCCGGCCCTGCTGCTGGGCTCCGAACTTCTCTACAGCTATGCCGAGCTGGCTGACCGTGTGGCGCGCCTGGCGCGTGCCTTGCGCGAGTTCTACGGCCTCGCGCCGGGCGACCGCGTCGTGCTCTTCATGAGCAACGAGCCGGCCTACCTGGAGTTGCTCTACGCCTGCTGGTGGGCGGGCCTGGCCGTGGTGCCGGTCAATGCCAAGCTGCATCCGCAGGAGCTGGCCTACATCGTCGAGGACAGCGGCGCCCGCCTGGCCTGCGTGAGCTCTGCCTTCCGTGACGCGGTGCGCCGCGAGCTGCCGGAGTTGCGCCTGCTGGTGCCTAACAGCACCTGCTACGCGGAGGCACTGCTGCAGCAGCCCTTGCCCATGGAATCCGTGGAGGCCGGGGATCTGGCCTGGCTGTTCTACACCTCGGGCACCACCGGTAGACCGAAGGGCGTGATCGAGACGCACGCCATGCTGCTGGCGATGACCGCCTGCTACTTCTCGGACGTGGACCCCAGCCTCGGCATTGACGACGCCATCGTCTACGCGGCGCCGATGTCGCATGGCGCCGGGCTCTACAACTTTGCCTTCGTGGCCCGGGCGGCGCGCCATGTGGTGCCGGTGTCGGAAGGATTCGAGCCGGCCGAGTTGGCCGGGCTCGCGGAGTCGGTCGGTCGGCTCTGCCTGTTCGCCGCGCCGACCATGGTGCGGCGCCTGGTCGACGAGCTGGAGCGTCTGGGCCGTGGCGGTGAGGGCTTCAAGACCCTGGTCTACGGTGGCGGTCCGATGTATGTGGAAGACATCCAGCGCGCGCTGCGTGTGATGGGGCCGCGCTTCGTGCAGATCTACGGCCAGGGCGAATCGCCGATGACCATCACCGCCTTGGCTCGCGAGGACCTGGCCGACGTGCTGCATCCCGACTGGCTCTCGCGCATCGCCTCGGTGGGCCGGGCCCAGCTGCTGGTCGAGGTGCGGGTGGCCGACGAGCAGGGTCAGGCCTTGCCCGACGGCGCGGTGGGCGAGGTGCTGGTGCGCGGCGCCACCGTGATGCCGGGCTACTGGAACAAGCCCGAGGCCAGCAGCGCCGCGCTGCGCGACGGCTGGCTCTGGACCGGCGACCTGGGCGTCCTGGACGCGCATGGCTACCTGACGCTGAAGGACCGCAGCAAGGACCTGATCATCAGCGGCGGCTCCAACATCTACCCGCGCGAGGTCGAGGAGGTGCTGCTCGCCGCGCCCGGTGTGCGCGAGGTGGCCGTCGTCGGCCAGAGCGACCGCGAATGGGGCGAGGTCGTCGTGGCCTTCGTGGTGGCCGATGCGGGCGTCGACGCCGCTGCGCTGGATGCCCTGTGCCTGGAACGCATCGCCCGCTTCAAGCGACCCAAGCGCTACGAGTTCGTCGCGGCGCTGCCCAAGAACCACTACGGCAAGGTGCTCAAGACCGCCTTGCGAGAGCCACTCAACCCCAAGGAGACATGAGATGACGTTGAAGGGAAGAACCGCCCTGGTGACCGGGTCGACGCAGGGCATAGGCCGCGCCATCGCCGAGCAGCTGGCGGCCGCCGGGGCCGACGTGGTGCTGCATGGCATCGAGCCGGTCGAGCAGGGACTGCGCATCGCCGACGAACTGGCCGCTGCGTCGGGCGTGCGCTGCGCCTACGTGTCGGCCAACCTGGCGGACGCACAGGCCGCCGCCGGCCTGGTGGCCGCCGCCACGGCGGCCCTGGCCGCGCCCGACATCCTCGTGAACAACGCCGGCATCCAGCACACCTGCGGCATCGCCGACTTCCCGGCCGAGCGCTGGGACGCGATCATCGCCATCAACCTCTCGTCGGCCTTCCACACCATGAAGGCCGCCGTGCCGGGCATGCGCTCGCGCGGTTGGGGCCGCATCGTCAACATCGCCTCGGTCCACGGCCTGGTGGCCTCGGTCAACAAGAGCGCCTATCTGGCGGCCAAGCATGGTCTGGTCGGCATGTCCAAGGGCGTGGCCCTGGAGACGGCCGCGGAGGGCCTGACCGTGAACTGCATCTGCCCGGGCTGGACCGATACGCCGCTGATCGGCCCGCAGATCGAGGCCCGTGCGGCCGCCTTCGGCGGCGACCGCCAGGCCGGCATCCGCGAGCTGCTGCGCGAGAAGCAGCCCAACCTGACCCTGCTGCCGCCCTCGCGCATCGGCGACGTGGCGGTGTTCCTCTGCAGCGAGGCGGCCGCCGGCATCACCGGCGTGGCCCTGCCCGTGGATGGAGGCTGGACAGCCCAGTGACAGGGGCTGTCTGAATCCCAGTCACTGCCTGAAATCCAGGCAGTGCAAGGCGTCTGGAATCCGGCCTGTCCGAGCTTGGCAGGGCCGGGTCCAGCCCCCTGGCGTGGGCGCGCGCCTGGGGAGACCGGCGCGCTCCTAGTGGTTTGCACCAGGGCGGCGCGTCCGGGCACAGGTCTTGCGCAGACAGCCGTCATGGCGCCCCAGACGCCAGGCGTTTTTTCAGATCAACAACGGAGACAGAACCCATGAGCATTCGTCCGTCCTCGACGTCCATTTCCCTTTTCCGCCGCTCCCCGCTCGGCCTGGCCGCAGCACTGGCCCTGACCGGTGCCGCGTTTGCGCAGCAGGCGCCGGCCGCCAAGGCCGACGACAAGGCCAAGGCCGACGTCAACACGCTGGAGACGGTGACCGTCACGGCCCGCCGCCGCGAGGAGACGCTGAAGGACGTGCCGGTGGCCGTCACCGCGCTGTCGGCCGAGGCGCTGGAGACCAAGGACATCAAGAACCTGGGCGACCTGCAGAGCCAGGTGCCCAACCTGAGCATCTACGCCGCCCGCGGCAGCAACACCACGATCACCACCTACATCCGCGGCGTCGGACAGTCCGATCCGCTGTGGGGTGTGGACCCGGGCGTGGGCATCTATTTCGACGACGTGTTCATTGCCCGTCCGCAGGGCGCGCTGCTGGACGTGTATGACGTGCAGCGCATCGAAGTGCTGCGCGGCCCGCAGGGCACGCTGTACGGCAAGAACACCATCGGCGGCGCGATCAAGTACGTGTCCAAGCCGCTGCAGGACTCGAATGGCGGCTCGATCGGCGTCACCGTCGGCAACTATGGCCAGCTCAACCTCAAGGGCGCGCTCAACCTGAGCAGCGACGACGGCCAGCTGCGCGGCCGCGTGGCCCTGGCCAGCCTGCAGCGCGACGGCTACGGCAAGAACCTGGCCGATGGCAGCGACGTGTCCAACCAGGACACCCAGGCCGGCCGCGTCAGCCTGGGCTTCTTCCCCAAGGGCCTGCCCATGAGCGTGCAGATCAGCGCCGACGAGACCCGCGACAAGTCGAACATGCGCGGCTTCCAGCGCCTGATCGCCAACCCCAACGATCCGGCCAAGACGCCGCCCTACGAGAGCCGCTACGACATCAACAGCGGCATGGCCAACCAGAACCACACGACGGCCAAGGGCAACTCGATCACCGCGACCTGGAACCTGAACGAGTCCTGGACCGCCAAGTTCATCAGCGCCCAGCGCCAGTCCGAGACCGAGACCGGCATCGACTTCGACGGCCTGCCCAACAAGATCGCCGACGTGCGCGCCGCCTATTCCGACAAGTCGCGCAGCAACGAAGTGCAGCTGACCTACGACGGCAACAACAACAACGGCGTGTTCGGCCTCTACACCTTCGACGGCAATGCCGGCGGCCGGGTGCGCAACAACTTCTTCAACCTGCTGTTCGGCGACACCAACGGTCGCGTCTACACCAAGAGCGAAGCCGCCTATGCCGACTGGAGCTTCAAGATCTCGCCGCGCCTGGGCGCCAGCGCCGGCGTCCGCTACACGCAGGAAAGCAAGCACGCCATCGTGCTGAACCGCAGCTACAGCAACGACCAGTTCACCACGATCACCGCCACCAGCGCCGACTTCGACAAGACCCGCAAGGTCTCGAACACCGCGCCCAAGATCGGCGTGGACTACAAGCTGAGCGACTCCACCAACCTGTATGCCACGGCCTCGCGCGGCTTCAAGTCGGGCGGCTACAACGTGCGTGCCAACACGGCGGCCGTGCCCGATTCGGCCAAGCCCTTCGCCGACGAAATCCTCGACTCGCTGGAGCTGGGTTCCAAGATGAGCCTGGACGGCGGCCGCTTCGAGATGAACACGGCCCTGTTCAGCAACAACTACAAGAACGTGCAGCTGTCGGTGTTCACCTCCTACACGCTCGCCAACGGCACGCAGGGCTTCTTCGGTGACTTCACCAACGCCGGCAAGGCCACGGTGCGCGGCATCGAGATCGAGTTCGCCTGGCGTCCCGATTCGATCTGGACCGTCAGCGGCAACGTGGCCGGCGTCGATGCCAAGTACAAGGAGTACATGGACCGCGGTGTCAACGTGGCCGCCAACAAGTGGTTCAGCAACACGCCCAGCTTCAGTGGCGCGCTCAACATCGAGGCCAAGTCGGCCGCACCCTTCGGCGGCGTGCTCCGCACCCGTCTGGGCATGAGCTACCGCAGCAAGGTCTACCCGACCACCGACCTGAGCGAAGCCATCGCCCAGGACGGCTACGCGCTGTTGAACGCCGGCGTGGTGTGGGAGCGCGACAAGCACTGGAGCTTCTCGCTGCAGGGCAACAACCTGACCAACCAGGTCTACCGCACCGATGGCTACAACATCGCCTCGCTGGGTGTGCTGAGCGGCTTCTACGGCGCACCGCGTACCGTCTCGGCCAGCGCCACCTACAAGTTCTGATGGTCGTCGCATGCCCTATTTCGATCGCTACTTCCTGAGCGACGACGGGCTGCGGCTGTATGCGCGTGACTACCCAGGGCCGGCGCCGGACGCGCCTGTCGTCCTGTGCTTGCCCGGGCTCACGCGCAACAGCAAGGACTTCGCGGCGCTGGCCGGGCAGCTGAACACGCGCTACCGCGTGATCTGCCCCGACCTGCGCGGCCGCGGCCATTCGGCCCGCGACAGCGATCCCGCGCGCTACCGTCCTGACCGCTACTGCGCCGACATGCTCACGCTGCTGGGTGTGCTGGGCATTCCTCGGGTCAGCATAGTCGGCACCTCGCTGGGCGGACTGATGGCCGTGATGATGGCGGCCATGGCGCCGATCCTGGTTCACGCCATCGTGCTGAACGATGTGGGACCGGAGCTGGATCCGCGTGGCATCGCGCGCATCGCCGGCTACGTGGGCAAACAGCACGAGCCTTGCAGCCTGGAGCAGGCCGTCGAGCGCATTGCCGCGATCAATGGCGAGGCGTTTCCGGACTTCGGCCGCGAGGACTGGCTGGCCATGGTGATGAACACCTGCATCATGGACGTGGACCAGGTGCTGCTGGACTACGACCCCGAGATCTCGCAGGGCGTGGCCAATGGCAGCGCGGCGCCCAATCTATGGCCGCTGTTCCAGATGCTGGGCACGCATCCGGTGCTGGCCATTCGCGGGGCGCTGTCCGACATCCTGGCGGCCGCTACCCTGCAGGCCATGACCGAACGCCTGCCGTCGCTGGAGGCCCTGGAGATTCCGGGCCGCGGCCATGCGCCCACGCTGGACGAGCCGGCCGCGCGAGCCGCTATCGTCGATTTCCTGGCGCGACACAACAACCCCTGACGGCGAACAAGGGATTGCGGATCAACAACTGTATGGATGTACAGTTGGCGACAGCCCTTCAGGGGCTCCGCCGGTCGGTTCTGTACGGCTGTTGATGCCGATCAGGGTTTGTCATCAGGCGGGGTCCTGGGGCGGGGGCATGATGGCTCTCCGCCCCTTTTTCATTTCATTGAACCGCACGCCGCCGGAGCCTCGCCGCCATGAGCACCACGCAGTCCCCCGAACCCATCCTCAGCCCCCTGCCACCCCAGCGCGCCGATGCGGCCAGCCTGCCGGCGCAGGAGATCAGCGCCGAGGTGCTGATCGAGAAATACGCCAAGGGCGAGGAGCTGGACATCGAGACGCTGCGGCTGCGCGTGGCGCGAGCCCTGGCCCAGGCCGAGCTGCCCGAGCAGCGGGCGCAGTGGGAAGCCAGGTTCGTCGAGGCGCAGCGCCGCGGCTTCGTGCCGGCGGGCCGCATCATGTCGGCCGCCGGCACCGAGCTGGCCGCCACCCTGATCAACTGCTTCGTGCAGCCGGTGGGCGACTCCATCGCGGCGCTGGAAGACGGCCATCCCGGCATCTACACGGCGTTGACCGAAGCGGCCGAGACCATGCGGCGCGGCGGCGGCGTGGGCTACGACTTCTCGCGCATCCGCCCCAAGGGCGCCTGGGTCGGCGCCACGCGCTCCAGCGCCTCGGGCCCGGTCAGCTACATGCGCGTGTTCGACCGCAGCTGCGAGACGGTGGAAAGCGCAGGCGCCCGCCGCGGCGCCCAGATGGGCGTGCTGCGCTGCGACCATCCGGACATCGAGGAATTCATCCACGCCAAGGACCAGGGTGACCTGCGCAACTTCAACATCTCCATAGGCGTGACCGATGCCTTCATGAAGGCGGTGGAGGCGGGCAGTGAGGTCGAGCTGGTGCACCGCGCCGAACCCGGCCCCGGCCAGCGCGAAGAAGGCGCCTACCAGCGCAAGGACGGCCTCTGGGTTTACCGCCGCGTCGCCGCCCGCGACCTCTGGGACCAGGTCATGCGCTCCACCTACGACCATGCCGAACCCGGCGTGCTGTTCCTGGACCGCATCAACAGCGACAACAACCTGCATTACTGCGAGTCGATCACGGCCACCAACCCATGCGCCGAACAGCCGCTGCCGCCTTACGGCTGCTGCTGCCTCGGCTCGGTCGATCTGACGCAGTTCGTCGAGCATCCGTTCGAAGAGCAGGCGGTGTTCGACGAGGCCGCCTTCACCGAGGTCTGCCGCACGGCCACGCGCATGCTGGACAACGTGCTGGACGTGACGCCCTGGCCGCTGCCGGCGCAGGCGCAGGAGGCGCGCAACAAGCGCCGCGTGGGCCTCGGGTTCACCGGCCTGGGCGACACGCTGGTGATGCTGAACCTGCGCTACGACACCGAGGCCGCGCGCAACATGGCGCGGCGCATCAGCGAGGTGATGCGCAATGCCGCGTATGAAGCATCGAGCGACATGGCGGCCGAGCGCGGTGCCTTCCCGCTGTTCAACGCCGACCTGTATCTGTCGGGCGGCAGCTTTGCCTCGCGCCTGCCGCAATCGCTGAAGGACAAGATCCGCGCCCAGGGCCTGCGCAATTCGCACCTGCTGTCCATCGCGCCCACCGGCACCATCAGCCTCGCCTTTGCCGACAACGCGAGCAACGGCATAGAGCCGGCCTTCAGCTGGGCCTATACCCGCAAGAAGCGCATGCCCGACGGAAGCTTCAAGGAATACGCGGTGGAGGACCATGCCTGGCGGCTGTTCCGCCATCTCTACGGCACCGAGACGCCGCTCACGCCGGCCTTCGTCACCGCGCTGGAGCTGAGCGCGGCCGACCATGCCTCCATGGTCTCGGCCGTGGCGCCCTACATAGACACCTCGATCTCCAAGACGGTCAACGTGCCGGCCGACTATCCGTACGCCGACTTCCAGGACCTCTACACGCAGGCCTGGAAAGGCGGGCTCAAGGGCCTGGCCACCTACCGGCCCAACTCGGTGCTGGGCTCCATCCTGAGCGTCGAGCCTTCCTCGGCCGCGCCCGAGCCGCTGCGGCCGGTCACCGACGTGGACGGCAGCAACCAGCGGCTGCGCGTCGAGCGCCTGCCCAAGGCCGTGATGGCCTCGCTGCGCTGGCCCAGCCGGCCCGAGCTGCCCGGCGGCAACCCGGCCTGGAGCTACATGATCCGCCACCCGCATGGCGACTTCGCGCTCTTCGTCGGCGAGCTGCCGGCCGAGGGGCCGGACGCCGGCCTGTTCGGCAAGAACCTGCCGTTCGAAGTCTGGGTCAACGGTGCCGAGCAACCGCGCGGCCTGTCGGCCGTTGCCAAGACTTTGTCCATGGACCTGCGCACCAACGACGCGGCCTGGCTCAAGCTCAAGCTGGATGCGCTGACCACGGTGGCCGAGGAGCGTGCCTTCGAGATGCCCATGCCCCCGGGCGGCGAGCCGCGCCTGTTCCCCGGCGTGGTGGCGGCCACGGCGGCCGTGATCCGCTGGCGCTGCGAGCAACTTGGCGCGCTGCAGGAGGGCGGCCCCACGCCGGTGCTGGACGCGATGTTCAGCCGCGAGGAGCCGCGCACCGGCACCATGGGCACGCTGGCCTGGGCGGTGGACGTGGACAACCCGGCCACCGGCGAGCAGTTCACGCTGACCCTGAAGGAAGTGCTGCTGCCCAAACCCGAGGGTGGCCACAGCACGCGGCCCTGTGCCATGGGCTTCTCCGGCAACTATCCCAAGGCGCTGGACGGCATGGCCCGCTTGCTGAGCCTGGACATGCGGGTGATGGACCCGGCCTGGATAGGCATGAAGCTGCGCAAGCTGCTCAACGTGGGCGAGCCGCTGGGCCACTTCATGGCGCCGGTGCCCAACCTGGCGGGCGAGCGTCGCCAGCAGGTCTGGCCCAGCACCGTGGCCTATGTGGCGCGGCTGATCATCCACCGCTACGCCATGCTGGGCATCCTCGACGAGCAAGGCCTGCCCCTGGTCGAGATGGGCCTGCTGCAGGCGCCGGTGGGCTCCAGCAAGGCGGCGACCACCTCGGTCCAGGCCATGGCCGGCAAGCCCTGCCCGGAATGCGGCAACGCCACCATGATCCACAAGGACGGCTGCGATTTCTGCACCGCCTGCGGCTATGTGGGGCAGTGTGGGTGAGCCAGCCATGATCGTTGAAGCCCAGATCACCGTCAGCGCCAGCAAGGCAGCCACCTGGGCCAAGCTGGCCGACATCGAGCACTCGGCGAGTTTCATCAGCGGCATCGAGGCCATCGAGATCGTGCACAAGCCGGCCCAGGGCCTGGTGGGCCTGCGCTGGAAAGAGACGCGGATGCTGTTCGGCAAGCCGGAGTCGGTGGAGAAGTGGATCACCGAGGCGGCCGAGGGCGAGTTCTACAAGACCC
Source organism: Pelomonas sp. SE-A7 (assembly GCF_030345705.1). Classification (NCBI taxonomy): domain Bacteria; kingdom Pseudomonadati; phylum Pseudomonadota; class Betaproteobacteria; order Burkholderiales; family Sphaerotilaceae; genus Roseateles; species Pelomonas sp. SE-A7. The sequence goes on along the minus strand of NZ_JAUASW010000001.1, from coordinate 2,428,926 downwards.
GGGCCGAGCATCCGGGCTTTGTTTTTCTGTCCACGCTGCGCCTGGCCGAAGGTCCGGGTGGCGTCACGCTGACCAGCGCCCACGAGACCCTGCCGCAGGACTGGGTGGCCAAGCTCAAGTCCATTCCCATGGTCCTGTTCTTCAAGGGCGTGATCCGCAAGGCCTTGATGGCGGACCTGAACGACCTGAAGGCGGCGGCCGAAGGCCGTTGAGCAGCCCTGCCGTGCGCTCCCTATACTCGCGCGCTTTCGCTGGCGGCCGGAACCCGGCCCGCCTTCCGCCTAGCCTCGGCACAGTCCGCCCGCCCATGTACACCTCCACCTTCACCTTCGCCAAGAAGCAGTACGACGACGCCTTCTACGCCCTGGACGAGGCGATTGCGCGGGCGGCCCGCTCGGTGCCGGGCTATCTGGGCGAGGAGACTTGGGAGAACGCCGAGACCGGCCTGATCTCCAACGTCTACTACTGGGAATCTATGGAGGCTCTGCAGGCGCTGATGAAGCATCCGGACCATGTCGAGGCCAAGCAGCAGCAGGCGCGCTGGCTGGCCGGCTACCAGGTGGTGGTGGCCCAGGTGCTGGCGAACTACGGCGATGGCGGCATCGTTCATCCGCTGGCGGGCCGCCGCGTGGCTGCGGGTTCGACCGTCGTCGCTACTGGCTGCCCTCAGCGGCCCGCTGCTGCGCAATCCACTGAGGGCCTGCCCGCAGCTTGAGGGCCAGCGGCGAGGCCGGATCGACGACCCGCCAGAACGGCGTGACCCGGTCTATGGGCGTGCCGGCTTCCAGCTGGTCCCAGGCATGCTCGGCCACGATGCGCAAGAAGATCGAGGTGCTCATCGGACAGGTGCCGTCGGCCCCATGCTTGCGGGCCAGGCGGGCGCGCACTTCCGGCAGGTCCAGGGTCATGCCGGGCCGCAGCGCGCGGCGCAGATAGGCCTGCAGCTCGCGCGGGCTGGACACCAGCATCCGCCCGCCGGCCGGGATGCCGGCGAAGGCACGGTCCAGCTGCTCCACATGGGGTTCGCCGGTCTCCAGCTTTTCGGCCCAGGTCTTGCTGCGTTTGGCCATGCCCGACTCCCTGCGTGAAGCTAGCCGCCACCATAGCAGGCCGACGTAGCCCGGGTTTTCACCGGGGCTGGTTTGTCTATCCGTACGGCCTCCGATCGTCGAGAGTAGAGGCAACCGGGATGGCCCCGGCTGCTCCTGCCAGGAGATCACCATGACGAGCAAGAAGACCCTGAATTTCGAAACCACCGTGGCCGCCCCCTGTGCCCGGGTCTGGTCCTGCATGCTGGGGCCGGAGGGCTACCGCGCCTGGACGGCGGTGTTCAGCGAAGGCTCGACCTATGTGGGCTCCTGGGAGCAGGGCACGAAGATGCGCTTCGTCGGCCCTTCGGGCGATGGCATGAGCGCCGAGATCGCCGAGAACCGGCGGCATGAGTTCATCTCGATCCGGCATCTGGGCATGATCGAGAACGGCGTCGAGGACCTCACCAGCGACAAGGTGCGCGCCTGGGCGCCGGCCTACGAAAACTACCGCTTCGAGGCCGTGCCCGGCGGCTGCCGCCTGGTCGTCAGCCTGGACACGGCCCAGGACTGGGAGCAGTACATGCTCGACACCTATCCCAAGGCGCTGGCGGTGCTGAAGCAGCTGTGCGAGCAGCCCGGCACATGACGGCGGCCGCCTCATCAAAACCGCGCCTGCTCTCGGGCGGCAATCCGCAGATCGCCAAGGCCGATGGCGATGCCCCGGTGCAGGCCTACATCGCCGCCATGCCCGGCTGGAAGAGAGAGCTCGGCCGCCGGCTCGACGCGCTGATCAGCGCGGCTGGCGTGACCGGCCTGTGCAAGGCGGTCAAGTGGAACTCGCCGTTCTATGGTGTCGAGGGCCAGGGCTGGTTCCTCAGCTTCCACTGCTACGACAAGTACCTCAAGATCGCCTTCTTCCGCGGCGCCGCGCTGCAGCCGCTGCCGCCGGGCGAGTCCAAGCAGGCAGAGGTGCGCTACCTGGACCTGCGCGAGCACGATGTCCTGGACGAAGCTTGCTTCACCCACTGGGTGCAGCAGGCGAGCCGACTGCCGGGCTGGGGGCGCAACTGAACGATCAGAATCACCCGCTTGACTCACTGTTGAGAGCAACGCCATGAAGACCCCGACACCGGCAGCCGCCGCCGACTCCGCCTCCGCCCAGATCGACGCCAAGATCGCCGCCCTGGCCGACTGGCGCGGCGCCATGCTGGCCAAGGTGCGCGCGCTGATGCACGCGGCCTTGCCCGAGGTGGTGGAAGAAGTGAAGTGGATGGGCACGCCCTGCTGGTCCTGCCAGGGCCTGATCACTACCTGCGAAACCTACAAGCAGGTGGTCAAGCTGACCTTCGCCAATGGCGCCTCGCTGTCCGATCCGGCCAAGCTCTTCAACTCCAGCCTGGACGGCAATGTGCGCCGCGCCATCGACATCCGCGAGGGCGAGAAGCTGGACGAGAAGGCGCTCAAGGCCTTGTTTCAGCAGGCCGCGGCCTTCAATGCGGCGAAGAAGAGCCAGAAGAAAAGCCCGGCCATGAAGCCGGCCGCGGCCAAGGAGTGAGCGCCATGTCCATGATCACCGCCATCACGCCGCAGCTGCGCACCACCGACCTCGAGGCCTCGCTGCGCTTCTACACCGAGCAGCTGGGCTTCGAGCTGGCGTTCAACTACCAGGGCTTCTACGCCGGCCTGCGCATGGGCGACCAGCAGATCCACCTGAAGCTCGTCGACCAGCCCGACCCCTCGATTCCCTATGTGGACGAGGGCGGCCATCTGCACCTGTACCTGACCACCGGCGACGTGGCAGAGCTGGCCGAGCAGCTCAAGGCGCGTGGCCTGAAGCTGGACCAGGACGTGCACGACACCGCCTGGAGCACCCGTGAGATCGTGCTGCGCGACAACCAGGGCCACACGCTGTACTTCGGCCAGGCGCTATAGGAACCGGTGCCGCCGCCGACCCCCGGGGATGCCCTGGTGCGGCGGCCGGTAGCCGGGCCAAGAATCGGTCCATCCACAGCGTCCGGAGTCTGCAAGATGAATCGCCTGCTTCGCCTGATCCTCGCCGTGCTGGCCGGCCTCGTCATAGGCAGCATCGTCAACATGGCCCTGGTCATGACCGGCCCCAAGCTGATCCCGCCACCGGCGGGCGCCGACGTGACCACGATGGAAGGGCTCAAGGCCACGATCCATCTGTTCGAGCCTCGGCACTTCTTGTTCCCCTTCCTGGCCCATGCGCTGGGCACCCTGGTCGGCGCCGCGGTGGCGACCGTGCTCACCCCCGACCGCTCGGTGCGCGCGGCCTATGCCGTGGGCGTGATGTTCATGCTGGGCGGCATCGCCAACTGCTTCATGCTGCCGGGCCCGGCCTGGTTCAATGCGGTGGACGTGATCCTGGCCTACCTGCCCATGGCCTGGCTGGGGCATCGCCTGAGTTGGCGGCGCCTGGGCTGAAAGGACAGGCCATGGGACCCCGCCTGCTTGCCGTCCATCCGGTATTGATGGCCCATGACGTGACCGAGTCGGTCCGCTTCTATGAGCAGCTCGGCTTCGTGCTCGACTTCCAGGACTCGGCGACAGCGCCGCGCTATGCGGCGGTGATACGCGAGGGCGCGGAGCTGCACATCCAGTGGAACGATCTGTCCGGCCTGCCGGCCGGCATGGACCGGCCGGTCTACCGGCTGCTGGTGGACGACGTGGATGCGCTGCAGCGCGAGTTCGCTGCCGCGGGCATAGACAGCGGCGCGCGCAGCCGCAGCCCCTATGCCATGCCGGCCGATACGCCCTGGGGCACGCGCGAGTTCCATTTGCACGACCCGGCCGGCAACGGCCTGCAGTTCTACCAGCCGCTTTGAACAGCAGCAGCCACAGCCCGAATTCAGGGCGCGACGTGGCCGGCGCGCTGGGCGAGGCCTTGCTGGACCTGGTGGCGCAGCGGCCGGCGTCCAGCGAAGCCGCCGCCAGCCGACCGGAACAGCAGGCGCGGCGCCTGACCGAGCGTGCCGCCCGCCGCGCCGCGCTGGCGGCCGGCAGCCTGAGCCTGCCGGTCGGTCCGCTGGGCTGGCTGACCCTGGTGCCCGAGATGATGAGCGTGTGGCGCATCCAGTCGCAGCTGGTGGCCGACATCGCCGCGGTCTACGGTCGCACGCAGGAGCTGGACCGCACGCAGATGCTTTACTGCCTGTTCCGTCACACGGCGGCGCAAGGCCTGCGCGACCTCGCTGTCCGCGTGGGCGAGCGCCTGGTGGTGCAGCCGCTGGCGGCCGGTGCGCTGAAGAAGCTGGCCGCCGCCATCGGCCTCAAGCTGAGCCAGCGCGCGCTGGGCAGCAGCCTGGCCCGCTGGCTGCCCCTGGTGGGCGCGGCGGGCGTGGGCGCCTATGCCTGGTACGACACCCGCCAGGTGGCGCAGGCCGCCATCGAGCTGTTCGAGGGGCGGGCCAAGGTTTAACCCGAAGTGACTCCCGGCACGCCCGGCCGCGGCTGGCATCCTCGCCGCCTCTGCACCGCTCCCTCAAGGACCGCCCATGATCATCGACCGCCTCATCCCTTCGCTGCGCACCAGCCTGACCCTGCTGAGAATGGGTGTGGCCGGACTGTTCCTGGCCCATGCCATAACGCGTGTCTTGAACGGCACGATTCCGCGCTTTGCCGACTTCATGGGCAACAAGGGCTTTCCGTTTCCGCTGGGCGTGGTCTGGGGCATCACCACGGTCGAGATCGTCTGCGGCCTGCTGGTGCTGCTGGGCTACAAGGCGCGCTACTCGGTGCTGGGCCTGATGGCGATTGCGGTGGGCGGCATTTTCGTGGTCCATGCACCGCGCGGCTGGTTCGTCGGCGAGCATGGCTCGGGCGGCTGCGAATACAGCGTCTGCCTGCTGCTGTGCCTGATCGCCGTGGCCGGTGCCGACAAGGCCGGCCTCTACGACAAGCGCGGCAGCATCGCCTCGTTCTGAGCTCGCAGGCTCAAGCCGGCTGCGGTCCGTCGTAGCCCTCGATGATCACCAGGTCGATCACCGAGACCGGCGCGCGCAGCCGGATGGCCGCCTGGTAGTCGGGGTCATGCCAGCAGGCGACGGCGGCCTGGTAGCTGGGGAACTCGATCACCACATTGCGGCTGCGGTGGCCGCCCTCGGGGTTCTCGAACGCGCCGCCGCGCACCAGGAAGCGCGCGCCATGGGCGGCGAAGGGCTTGGCGTTGGCGGCCACATAGGCCTTGTATTGCTCTGGGTCGCTGACGTCGACGCGGGCGATCCAGTAGCCCTTGGAGTTGTTGCTCATGATGGTTTGCTCGGGTCCGGCGCGCCGGCCTGGTGTCGGAGGAATCGGTAGAGATCGGCGAGCTCCTGCTCGCTGAAATGGCTGAAGCGGCCACGGGCCACGCCGCTCATCATCTTCAATTCGCGATCTCCCAGGGCGCGCCCGGTCTTCATCAGCGTGCGGAACTCGGCCGGCCCGTAGGCGGCGATCAGGCGCAGGTCCGGCGCGAACGGCGGACCGCCGCTGGCCCAGGGCTCGTCGGCATGCAGCGAGAAGCCATGGCATTCGATGCAGGTGGTCATGGCGATTTATTCGCCGCGGGCCAGCGAGGCATCGGGGCCCGCCTGGTGCTTGAGCGTCGGCACCTGGGGCAGCCAATGCGGCACGGCGCCGTCGCGGCCCAGGGCCAGGTCCAGGCGCACCCGCCAGGCCAGGCTGGGCTCAGGCAGGTCCGGCTGCGGTGGCAGCGGCGCCTGGCGCAGGTAGGCGATCAGGTCGGCCAGGTCGGCGTCGTTCAGGTGGACGAAGCTGAAGGCCGGCATGGTGTAAAGGGCCTTGCCGTCGCGGCCTATGCCGTGGCGTATCGCTGCTTCCAGCTCGGCCGCGCTCGCCGTGCGGGCCAGGGCGGCCAGGCCGGGTGCCGGTGTGCCGTAGAACAGCTGGCCCTCCAGCTGTGCGCCATGACAACCCTTGCAGCCGCGCGTGTTGAGCAGGTGCTCGCCGCGGGCGATGGCTGCGGCATCGGTGGGTATGGCTTGCGCGAACGGCGGTGGACGCGGGAACGAGCGCAAGTGCCGCTCGCTCAGGACCCAGACCGCTGCCGCTGCCGCCACGGCTGCCAGCAAGAGCAGGGCGACGAGCCAGGACAAGACGCGCCGAACTGCCATGCGGACCTCCTGGGTTCAGGCCGGTGGGCGATCGCTCCAGTCTGCCATCTGCTTCGCCTCGTCGCCACCGGAATGGCGCAGGGCCGCAGACAGGCCGGCCCGGTCCTCTGCGCTGCGGTTCTGGCTGACCTTCCACTTGCCCTGCAGCCGCTCGATCGGGATCTCGATGCCGACGATGGCGCCCAGCAGCTTGTCTATGTAGTCGATGGGCGCGTCGGTGACGTCCCAGGGCTGGGGCTGAGCCGACTCGTGGCGGCGGGTCAGCCGGGTGACGATTTCGAGCAGGGCGGTCTTGTCCTCGATCGCTCGCGGCCGGCCATGCACATGGACGACGGCGTAGTTCCAGGTCGGCACCGCCTTGCCATGCTCGGCCTTGCTCGGGTACCAGTTGGGTGAGATGTAGGCCTGCGAATCCTGGAACACCAGCAGGGCCTCGGCCTCGCCGGTGCAGGCCTTCCAGACCGGATTGGCGCGGGCCACATGGCCGATGAGCAGGCCCTGCTCGCCGCGGCTGCGATCCAGCAGAAAGGGGATGTGGTTGGCCTGCAGCGGTTCGTCGGGCGTGGGCATCACCCAGGTGGCGAGCGGGTTGGCCTCGATCAGCGCCAGCAACGGCTCGCGCTCCTTGACCTCGAAATGGCTGGGCAGGTACATGGGGTCGGCGTCCTTGGTCCGGGCGTTCAGGGCTGGGTGGCGACAGTATCAGGCCGCGAACAGGCTGAGCCTCAGCCCGGCCGCACGCAGACGGCGACGACGGCGTCCTTGCCTGAACCGGTGGCTGCACCGCCTATGGCCGCGATGGCGGACTGCTGGTAGACGATGCGTCCGCCGCCGCGCCAGATGCTGCCGTCCGGCTGGCGTTCCTCCAGCACGCATTCCATCGTGCCCAGGGCAATGCCCATCTTCTCTTCCAGCGTCAGCTTCTTGATCGAGTTGCTGCGCGGGTCATGCAGGGCCGGGTTGTGGAAGGCGCTGAACTCGCCGGGCTTGCCGGGCTTGGGCAGGATGATGCGCAACGGTGGCCGCGCGGCTGCAGCGCCCTCACTGATCGTTGCAGCAGGAGGACCTTCGACGGCGGCGGAGCGGGTCGGCTCGCCGGTGGGCTCGGCGGTGGCGGTGGTGGATTCGGGCGCAGGTGCTGGCAGGGCCACCGGCCGGGCCGGCTTGATGGTCGGCTCGGTCCGGGGCTCCACCGCGCGCTCGGCCGGCGGCCTGGGCAGCACCCAGACCTTCAGATCCAGGCGCGCCCGGCGAGCCGGCTGCTCCGACGGGCGACGAGCCCGCGGATCCAGGGCCCAGAGCAGTGCGAGATGGACCAGCAGCAGCGCCGCCAGCAAGCCGGGCCGGCGCGGTGCCAGGTCTTGCCAGGCGGGGCTCAGCGGCTCAGCTGCAGGTTGAGCTTGAAGCCGCTGCTGAACTCGACCGCAGCCTTCTTGCCGATCTCGGCGATCAGCGAGCCCTCGCTGCTGCCGACCAGCTGTTTCTCGCTGCCGACGCCGCGCTGCGGCTCGGCCACATAGCTCACGCGGACATTGCCCGTCGGTGCCGGGTCGAACTGCAGCGTGTAGCGCCGGTCACCCTGGGTGAAGGCCAGACGGCCGGGCACCGCGATGCGGGCCTTGGCGCTCGCCTTCTGGCCGTTGTCCGTGATCTCGGCCTCGACCTGCAGGCCGGCCTCCTGGTAGGCCGCCATCGAAGCGGGCGGCGGGCTGCTGCTGCTATTGCTGCTCTGCGCCTGGGCCAGCGTGGCCAGCAGGGCCAGCGATGCGGCGGCCAGGACCTTGTTGTGCTTGGTCAGCATGGGTCTTCCTCCTTGGGTGTCGGGGCCTCAGGGCGGGCAGCCCTGGGGCTTCAGAACGCGGGTCGTCGAGGCCGGGTTGACCGCCAGCTTGTGGGCCGGACGGCGTGGCCGCACCACCAGCTCGCCGCCGCAATTCGGGCAGATGTTCCTGAGCTTGTCTTCGGCGCAGCGGACGCAGAAGGTGCATTCGTAGGTGCAGATGCGCGCATCCGGGCTGTCGCCCGGCAGGTCGCGGTCGCAGCATTCACAGCCGGGTCGAAGTTGCAGCATGCTCGTCTCCTTCGTGGGTGTTTCAGGGCGCGCGCTCGCGCAGCTGGTAGACATTGCCTTCGGGGTCCACACCATCGCAGGCACGGAAGCCGCGGGCTTCCCATTCGCGCTCGACCGGGCCCAGCCGCCCGCCCAGCGCCGGTGCCGCCGCGCGTGCCGCGGCCAGGCTGGCGACCGGCAGGCACAGCTTCAGGTAGCAGTCCTCGCGCGGCTCCGGCGGTTGCTCCACCGCCGGTTCGCCGCGCAGCTTGTGGAGGACCAGCTGCAGCCCATGGCCTTCGAGCACCACATGCTCCTCGTCCGCATGCACCTTCGTCATGCCCGCCAGCTGGCCATAGAAGCGGGCCATGCCGGACACGTCGGCGACGAAGAGCACGAGGGCGGGGAGGGGCGGGGGGCTCATCGCGTGGCACCCGGCCCGTGGTTCTTCAAGAGGACCGTCAGCGCGGCTTTCATGGCTTGCGTCGTTTCAGCGGGCCCAGTCGATGCGTCCGCCCCAGGGCAGGGGCAGGTACTTGTGCGGTTTCATCTCGGTGACGGTGCGCAGCAGGCGGTTGCGGCGATCGTAGTGCAGCTGGATGCGGCTGCTGTCGTCCCGGTAGAAGCTGCAGACCTTGTTGCGCACCGGCACGCTGGCATAGACCAGGCTGCCGCTGCCGCATTGGCTCAGAAAGCGCGGCTTGGCGCGGGCGCAGTCGTCAGGGGTCAGCAGACGGACCTCGAGGCCGCGGGCCGCGAGGAAGTCGCGGGCCGACTCGGGTGTCTTCAGCGAGGCCTGGCTGCTACCGACCAGCGACTCGGCCTGCAGATATTCGGCGGTGCAGGCGCCGTCGGTGAACAAGGGCGGCATCAGGGCCAGCCAGACCAGGCCGACCACCACAAGCAGGCGGATCATTGACTTCTTGTCGGTGAGGTGATGACAGGGGCCGGATCCTAGGCGATCCCTGCATCGGTCCGGCTCGGGCCTTGCCCTATCCGCCATTGGTGGGGGAAGGCGCTCAGCCGCGCAGCACCAGTCCCACCAGGCTCATCGCCGCAGCTGCCAAAAGCCAGGCCGCGATGCGCAGCAGCAGCGGCTTGTCCACACCGCGGCCCGAGGCGCCGAAGCCGACGACGAAGGCATGGGCCGGCAGGCCGACCAGCAGCACCGTGCCCAGGGCCAGCTCGACGACGCCGTTGGCATTGGCCACGCCATAGCGCGACCACAGCCAGGGCCAGGCGGCAGCGGAGAACAGGCCGGCCAGGGCGGCGGTGGTCAGGGAGGGCGTGATCTTCATGAAGTCCTCGTCAGACGGGCGGGGCAGCGCGCGATCATGCCACTAGCCCAAGGCCCACCAGCGCGGCAGCAGGGCGCGCACCTCGCGCCTTGCAAAGCGGTCATCCAGCAGCACGACCACGCCCTGGTCCTCGGTCGTGCGAATCACGCGGCCGGCGGCCTGCACGACTTTCTGCAGCCCCGGCACCAGGTAGGCGTAGTCATAACCGCGGCCGGCGCCGAAGCGCGCATCCAGGCGTTCGCGGAACTGCTCCATCACCGGATTGACCTGGGGCAGGCCCAGCGTGGCGACGAAGGCACCGATCAGCCGGTCGCCCGGCAGATCCACGCCCTCGGCAAAGGCGCCGCCCAGCACGGCGAAGGCGATGCCGCGGCTCACTTCGGTGAAGCGTTCGAGAAAGGCCTTCTGCTCGGCCTCGCCCATGCGGCGCTGCTGGCGCCATTGCGGCAGATCGGGGTGGCGCGCGGCCAGACGGTCGGCCGCCTGCTGCAGGTAGTCGTAGCTGCTGAAGAAGGCCAGGTAGTTCCCGGGGCGTCTCGCGTACTCGCCGGCGATGCGCTCGGCGATGCGGTCCAGCGAGCCGGCGCGGTCGCGCCAGCGGGTCGAGACCTCGCGGGCCACCTCGACCCGCAATTGTTCGGCCCTGAACGGCGATTCCACATCGACCCAGGCGTGCTGCTCGGGCAGGCCCAGCAGGTCGGCATAGCAGGCCGGCGGCTGCAAGGTGGCCGAGAACAGCGTGACCGTGTGGGCCGACTCCAGCCGCGGCTTCAGGTGCGGCGCCGGCACGATGTTGCGCAGGCAGACCACCGGCGTCTCGGCGCGCCAGGCGGCGTCCTTGCCTCTGGCCAGCGGCGAGGGGCTGTCGTTGCGCGAGAGGTCGATGAGGGAATGGCTGGGCTCCAGCGTCTCGCACAGCCGCAGGAACTGCAGGGCCTCGAGATAGAAGCCTTGCAGGGCCGGATCGGGCGCATCGGCCGGATGTTCGGCCAGGTGCTCGCTGATCGTACCGCTGGCATTGACCAGGGCCTCCAGCCAGGCCGGCGGCGGCTCGGTGCAGACGCGGTAGCCGTCGCTTGCCTCGGCGATTTCTGAGGCGAGCGCGTGCCAGGTCTTGCGCAGCTTGTCGAGCGCACGCTTGATCGTGCCTTGCTGGCGGGCCGTGGCCGAGCCGCGCGCGTCGGCCAGGCTGTCGGGCCGCAGCTCGGCGCTGTACATGGAGCGGCCGCGGTCCACCAGGTTGTGGGCCTCGTCCACCAGCAGGGCGACCCGCCAGTCATTGACCTGGGCCAGCGAATGCAAGAGGGCGCTGCCGTCGAAGAAGTAGTTGTAGTCGCCGACCACCAGGTCGGACCAGCGCACCAGCTCCTGGCTCAGGTAGTAGGGGCAGACCTCATGCCGGCGGGCGATCTCGCGCACCCGCGCCTGGTCCAGCGGCTCGCTCTGGGAGCAGGCCGCGGCGCGGGCCGCCGGCAGCTTGTCGTAGAAGCCTTGCGCCAGCGGGCAGCTCTCGCCGTGGCAGGCCTTGTCGGGGTGCTCGCAGACCTTGTCGCGGGCCACCAGTTCCAGCACACGCACCGAGGGCTTGTCGAGTTGCTGCACCGCGTCCAGCGCCAGCTGCCGGCCCGAGGTCTTGGCCGAAAGGAAGAAGACCTTGTCCAGCCGCTGGCCCGGCGCGGCCTTGAACAGCGGGAACAGCGTGCCCAGGGTCTTGCCAATGCCGGTGGGCGCCTGGGCCAGCAAGGGGCGGCCGCTGCGTGCCGCGTTGTAGACCGCCGTGGCCAGCACCCGCTGGCCGGCGCGGAACTCGCCGTGCGGAAACTTCAGCTGCTGCAGCGCTGCATCGCGCGCCTTGCGATGTGCCAGCTGCTGTCGCGCCCAGGCCAGGAAGGCATCGCAATGACGAGCGAAGAACTCGCGCAAGTCCGCTGCCGAGCAGCGTTCCGTGAACACGGTCTCCTGCTCGCTCGTGATGTTCAGGTAGACCAGGGCCAGCTCGACCTGGTCCAGCTGCTTGAGCTCGCACAGCAGATGGCCGTAGATGCGCAGCTGGGCCCAGTGCAGCGCGCGGTGCGTGGCGGGCTGGCGCTCGAGCTTGCCCTTGTGGGTCTTGATCTCTTCGAGCCGGCCGCGCGCCGCGTCCCAGCCATCGGCGCGGCCGCGCACCAGCAGCTCTTCATGCAGGCCTTGCAGCGACAGCTCGGTTTCGTAGCCGAAGCCGCGGCGCTGGGCGACGCGGGCATGACCTTCCATGCCTTCCAGCGCGGTGGGAGCGGGCGTGAAGCGCAGGTCGAGATCGCCGGTCTTGGCCGCGAACTCGCACAGTTCGCGCACCGCAACGCTGTAGGTCATTCAGGGACCTCTTGCAGCGGCGCCTGCGGCCCTTCGTCCTCGTCGTCGCGCGGCAGCGGCGTGGCCTTGGCCAGCGCCAGCCAGACGGCGAAGGGCAGGCGCCGCGCATGGTGGCGGGCCGGGCGCAGTTGCTCGAAGCGGCCGTCCTCGATCTCGCCATGCAGGACCCAGACGCCATAGGGCTCGGGAATCTCCTCGGGCTCGGCGATGCCGGCCGGGAACAGGTAGTAGCTCTCGCAGCTGAGCCATTCATAGGCCTGGCGCTTGGCAGCATGGCGCAGGTCCGACAGCAGGTCGGCGCGGCTGGCCTTGACCTCATGGACTTGCGGCTGCAGATAGGCCTCGACGCTGGTGTTGCGGACCGAGAACAGGTCGGGCCGGGCCAGCCGCCAGGCATGGGGCGGTGGCAGCTCGGGGCCGGGCGAATCGGGCCACAGCGGCGCCGGCTCATGCACTTCGCGGGCCGCCGCCTCGACCTGGGCCCGCAGCGACAACTCGCGCCAGACTATGCGGCCTCCCTGCATCAGCTCGCCGGCAAAACGCAGCGCCAGCCGGTCGTGTTTGCTGAGGGCTCGCACGCCCTGCTGGCGCGCTTCGGCCAGCCAGGCTATGCCGGCCTCGCTGAGCCTGAGCTGCTCGCGGCCCTGCGCGTCCTCGACCTGGCGCAGCATCCCGGCCGCCAGCAGGTCGATCTCGAGGCCATCCTTGCAGGGCCAGCCGGCCGAGCGCCATAGCTTCATCAGGCGGGTGCGGTGCTGGCGGGTCAGGGGGCTCATGGGGCTACTGAGTATAAATACAGTGATCGCCGCGGGGCCCCGTGTTTGCGCGGCTTGCCGGGTGATGGGCCCTGCGTACACTGAGCCGTCACAAGAAGCCGCCGCCTCGCGCATGACCCCACCCGCCATCCTCGACGTCGAAGCCTCGGGCTTCGGCCGCGGTTCCTATCCGATCGAGGTCGGCTTCGTCACCTGCGACGGCGGCGTGTTCTGCTCGCTGATACGCCCGCTGCCGGAATGGCAGCACTGGGACGAGCAGGCGCAAGCCCTGCATGGCATCAGCCGCGAGATCCTGTTCCAGCATGGCCGCGAGGCGGCCTGGGTGGCGACCGAGATCAATGCCCGGCTGGCCGGCCAGACCGTCTACTGCGACGCCTGGGCCCACGACTATCCCTGGCTGTCACGGCTGTTCGACGTGGCCGGCCTGGTGCCACGCTTCAAGCTGGCCGACCTGAGGGCCTTGCTCAGTGAAGAGGAGGCCGCGCGCTGGCACGAGACGCTGACCGAGGTGCGCGGCGAGATGAGCCTGCAGCGTCACCGCGCCAGCACCGATGCCAAGGTGCTTCAGCAGGCGCTGCTGAGGGTCAAGCGGGCGCTGACCCACTGAGCTGCAGGTCGCTGCCGCGCCAGGTGCCGCGGCCGGCCCGCTTGGCTTCATACAGCCGGGCATCGGCCTCGGCCACCATGGCCTCGAGGTCGGCCTCGCCGCCCCAGGCGACGCAGAAGCCCACGCTGGCGCCTATATGCAGTTCGTGCTGGTCGATCATGAAGGCCGCGCCAATGGCCTGCACCAGCTTGGCCGCCACTTTCTCGGCGTCCTCGCGGCTGTGCAGCGCGGCCAGCAGCACGGCGAACTCGTCGCCGCCCAGCCGGGCCGCCAGGTCGCTGGGCCGCAGCGCATTGCGGATGCGGCCGGCCACGGCGCGAAGCAGGGCATCGCCCATCGGATGGCCGTACTGGTCGTTGACCGGCTTGAAGCGGTCCAGGTCGACGTAGAGCAGGGCCATCAGGTGGTTGTGCTGGCGCGCATGGGCCAGCTTCTCGTCGGCCGCCAGATGAAAGCCGTTGCGGTTCAGCAGCTGGGTCAGGGTGTCGGTCTGCGAGGCATGGCGCAGCCGCGCCTCCTCGGCCTTGGCCGCGGTCACGTCGCGGGCTATGCAGATGGCACCGGCAATCTCGCCGCCGTCCAGGCGCAGCGGCGAGTAGCGCACGTCCAGGATCACCTGCTCGGGCCGGTCGGCATAGGCCTTCTCAAGATCGCGGTGCCGGCCTTGCAGCGCGGCTTCGATGGCCGGCAGGCTGGTGGCGTATTGCGCTTCGCCGATCAGCTCGCGGATCGGCCGGCCGCGCCAGGCTTCCAGCGTGGTGCCGAAGTGGTCGGCATAGGCCTTGTTGAAGAACAGGTAGTGCTGCTCGGTATCGAGCACGGCGATCATCACCTGGGCGCTGTTGGCGACGGAGCGCAGCATGGCCTCGCTGCGCAAGCGCTCGCGTTCGGCCAGCACCTCGGCGCTGAGGTCGCGCATGACGCCCGAGATCAGCTCGACGTCGCCCTGCTCATTGCGGTGCACCAGGACGGTGTTGTCGACCGGCACCAGGGCGCCGTCGGGTGCCTTGAGCAGGCTGCGGCCGGACCAGTGGCCCTGCTGCATGGCGACCGGCAGGATCTCGTTGCGGAATCGGTCCGGCTCCGTGAATGCGACAAAGCTGAGGTAGCTCAAGCCATCCAGCGAGGCATCGCGAGCCAGGCTGATGCGCTGGCGTGCGGCCGGGTTCAGGTAGACGAGCCGGCCGTCGGGCTTCATCTGGGCCACATAGTCCGGCGTCATGTCGAAGATCGCCTGCAGCATCCGCTGGGCGCGCTCGCGCTCGGCCACTTCGGTGATGTCGGTCACGGTGCCGGCCTGGCCGACCACCTTGCCGCTGACGCGCAGCGGCGCCGTGCGCAGCGAGACCAGGATCTGCGAGCCGTCGCGCCGGTTCAGCGTTCGGTGCATGTGCATCGGATCTCCGGTGGCACAGGCCTGGCGCCAGCGCTCCTGCGCGGCCGCACGCTCACCCTCGGGCAGCAGCAAGAGCCAGCCCCATTCGGCTTCGTCGGCCTCCAGGCCGTGCAGGCGCAGGTAGGTCTCATTGGCCCAGATCACCCGGCCGCTGACGTCGCTGCGGAACAGGCCCAGCGGCGAGGCGTCGCTGGTGGCCAGCAACTCGGCGTCGCGGATCCGCAGGTCGCGGTGCTGGCGCACCAGGACCAGGGTGGTCAGCATCGCCGTGAAGCTCAGGACGGTGGCCAAGGCCAGCACCCACAGGCGCTGCGAGCGATGCAGGACCAGGGCCCGGCTTTCGCCCTCGGCCAGGAGCAGCTTGATGCCGAAGTCGCCCAGCGTCTCGAAGGCCACGGTGCGCAGCTCGCCGTCGGCCGGGCTGAGGCTGTTGCGCAGGATGCCGGCCTGTGGCGCCAGGTTCGCGCGGGCCTGTGGCCGCATCGCATAGACGTTCTTGCCTATGTAGCCATCGATGACCGGCGTGCGGCTCAGCGCTTCACCGTCTCGGCCGATCATGCTGACGCTGCCCTGGGTGCCCAGCAGGTACAGGCCTTGCATCTGCATCAGCCGGTCCAGATTGACCAGGGCCAGCACCGTGATCATGTCCTGGCGAGGCCGGCTCAGCCGCATCGCCAGCGGCAGGCGCAGCGGGCTTTCGGGGTTGAAGCGCAGCGAGCTGCCCAGCTGCATGCCCTCGGTATCCGGGTTGCGCAGCGCGGCGACGAACTCGGGGTTCTTCAGCTGGAAGAAGGCCTGGCCGCTGGGGCTGGGCAGGCGGTAGAGCCGACCTCCGGCGTCGGCCAGCACGATCTCGACCATGCCCCGCGTGGTGGACTGCAGGGTCTCGGCCATCTGCACCAGCGGTGCGTCGCTGAGCAGCTCACGGGTCTCGCGGGTCATCAGCCAGAGGTCGATGGTGCGCAGGCAGATCTCGGCGTCGCGCAGCACCGCCTCGGTCTGGGCGGCGGTGACGCCGGCCTGGGAGGACAGCTCCCGCTCATGCTCGAAGTGCAGCTGGTCGCGATAGGCGAAACCAAACCAGGCCACGCCGGTCCATAGCAGGATCAGCAGCATGCCCAGGGCGGTCAGCGGGCCGCGTTCAAGCAGGCGTTGCCGCAGGCTGGGTTTGCCGGAGCTGGGGGCCGGGTCTGTCATGGTGGGGTTGAGGGAACCGGACCGAGCCATTGTGCAAGTGGGCGGGGCCTGCCACAAGTCAAGAAAGCAGGCCGGCGGGTGCTGATTTGTGACCGGCGTGTCAGGTCTTGCCCGCCTCGGCCTGCTGGCGCTTCAGCTCGCGCAGGCAGCTCAGGCACAGGCAGCCCTGGTATTGGCGTGCCAGCTCGCTGCGCAGGGCCTCGTCCAGCTTCAGGTCGAAGCAGTCGCAGCGCGCGTCGGCCGCCCCACAGTGGAAGGGGCCGCCGCAGCGTGGGCAGGCAGCATTCAGCTCGAGGGTGGCGTCGCTCACTGGAACAGCTCCGCATGCTGTTCGCGCAGCAGCTTCTTCTGCACCTTGCCCATGGCATTGCGGGGCAGCTCGGTCGCCAGCAGCATGGCTTTCGGCACCTTGAAGCCGGCGATCCGCTGCCTGAGCTGCGCGCTCAGCGCCCCGACGTCGGGCTGGGCACCGGGCCTGGCGATCACGACGGCGACGACCGCCTCGCCGAAGTCCGGATGCGGCACGCCGATCACGGCCGATTCGGCCACGCCGGGCAGCTCGTTCAGAAAGCCCTCGATCTCGGCCGGATAGACGTTGAAGCCGCCGGTGATGATCAGGTCCTTGCTGCGGCCGACGATGCTCACGTAGCCGTCGGCGTCGACGCGGCCCACGTCGCCGGTCTTGAACCAGCCGTCGGCCGTGAACTCCTCCCGGGTCTTCTCCGGCATCTGCCAGTAGCCCGAGAACACATTGGGGCCTCGCACCTGGATATGGCCGATCTCTTCCACTGCGCAGGCCTTGCCTTCATCGCTGACGATGCGCAGGGCTACGCCGGGCAGGGCCGGGCCCACCGTGCCACCCTTGCGCTCGCCATCGCGCGGCCGGCAGGGGTTGGAGGTCAGCATCAGCGTCTCGCTCATGCCGTAGCGTTCCAGGATCAGGTGGCCGGTGCGCTCTTGCCAGTCGCGCCAGGTTTCAATCAAGAGCGGGGCCGAGCCGCTGATGAAGAGCCTCATGGTGCCGGCCGCCTCGTCGGTCAGCGTGGGCTCGGCCAGCATGCGGGTGTAGAGCGTGGGCACGCCCATGAAGACGGTCGCGTCGCTGAGTCGGCGAATCACCGCCTTGGGCTCGAACTTCGAGAACCAGATCATCCGGCTGCCGTTGAGCAGGGCGCCGTGCGAGGCCACGAAAAGGCCGTGCACGTGGAAGATCGGCAGGGCATGGATCAACACGTCGCTGCTGCGCCAATCCCAGTAGTCCTTCAGCATGCGGGCGTTCGACAGCAGGTTGCCATGCGAAAGCATGGCGCCCTTGCTGCGGCCGGTCGTGCCGCTGGTGTAGAGGATGGCCGCCATGTCGTCGGTCGACTTTTCTGCGATGACATGGCTGTCGGCGTGGTGCGCGGCACGGTCCAGCAGCGTGCCGCTGCGGTCCTCGTTCAGCGTGAACACGTATTGCGTGCCGGCCTGGAAGGCCAGCTTGCTGATCCAGCCGAATTGCCGGCCCGAGCAGACGAAGACGGCCGGCCGGGCGTCCTGGATGAAGTACTCCAGCTCGGCCGACTGGTAGGCATTGTTCAGCGGCAGGTAGACGAAGCCGGCGCGCAGCACCGCCAGGTAAAGCAGCAGGGCCTCGACGCTCTTTTCGGTCTGCACCGCGACGCGGCTGCCGGCCGGCAGGTCCAGCGAGGCCAGCAGATTGGCCATCATGGCCGTGGCACGGTCGATGTCGCGCCAGCTGTAGCTCAGCTGGTCGCCGTCGGCGCATTCGATGGCGCAGGCGTCGAGGTCGGTGGGGAAGGCCGCGCGCAGCGCGGCGAACAGGTTGGCGTTCATGGGTCTAGCGGGGGACGACAGCCCCCATCATGACATCGGGGAACCAGGTCGCTATGCCCGGCACAGCGCAGATCAGCAGCACGGCGAACAGCATCAGGCCCACGAAGGGCAACACGCCCCAGATGATCTGCGAGAGCGTGATGTCGGGCGCGATGTTCTTGATCACGAAGATGTTGAGCCCCACCGGTGGATGGATCAGGCCGGTCTCCATCACGATGGTCATCAGGACGCCGAACCAGATCAGGTCGAAGCCCGCGGCCTTGAGCGGCGGCAGGATGATGGGCGCGGTCATCAGGATGATGCTGACGGGCGGCAGGAAGAAGCCCAGCACGATCACCAGCAAGAGGATGGCGGCGAGCAGCAGCCAGGGCGAGAGCTGCTGGGCGACGATCCAGTGCGCCACCGACTGGCTCAGGTGCAGGTAGCTCATCACATAGCTGAACAGCAGCGACATGCCGATGATGAACATCAGCATGGTCGATTCCTTCAGCGTGGCGGCGAGGATGGGGCTGAGGTCGCGCGGCCGCCAGATCTTGTAGATCGCCGCGATCAGCAAGAGGGCCAGCATGGCGCCCAGGCCGGCGGTCTCGCTGGGCGTGGCATAGCCGCCGTACAGGGCCACCATCACGCCTATCAAGAGCACCACGAAGGGCAGGACCCGCGGCAGCATCTCGAACTTCTCGCGCAGCGAGAAGGCCTCATGCGCGAGCAGGGCCGAGCTGGCACCGCCGGCCTCGGCCACGGCCAGGGCAGCGCGGTGCTCGCGCCGGTATTGCCAGGTGGCGTAGACCGAGAACAGCAGCACCAGCAGCACGCCCGGGCCTATGCCGGCCAGGAACAGCCGGCCCAGCGACTGCTCGGAAGCGACCGCATACAGGATCATGGTGATCGAGGGCGGCAGCAGGATGCCCAGGGTGCCGCCGGCCGCGATGATGCCGGCCGCGAAGCCCGGCGAGTAGCCGCGCTTGCGCATCTCGGGAATGCCGGCGCTGCCTATGGCCGAGCAGGTGGCCGGACTGGAACCCGCCATCGCAGCGAACAGCGCGCAGGCCAGCACATTGGCGATGCCCAGGCCGCCGGGCACGCGATTCATCCAGACATGCAGGGCCGCATACAGGTCCTGGCCGGCCCGGGATCGGCCTATGGCCGCGCCCTTGAGGATGAACAGCGGGATGGACAGCAGGGTGATGCTGGCCATCTCCTCGTAGACGTTCTGGGTCACCGTGTCGAGCGCGCTGCGCGGCATGAAGACGGCCATGAAGCCCACGGCGACCACGCCCAGCGCAAAGGCGATGGGCACGCCGAGGAACATCACGAACAGCGTGGCCGCAGCGAACAGCAATCCGATCTGCAATTCGGTCATGCCTTGGCTCCCTTCAGCCGGCTGATTCGAACCACCAGTTGCAGGAAGATCTGCAGTGACAGCAAGCTCATGCCGAAGGCCATGAAGCCATAGGGAATCGCCAGTGGCGGCGCCCAGGACGAGGAGGTGGTCTGGCCGTCGACCCAGGCCTCATGCCAGAGCGTCCAGCTCTTCCAGGCGAAGAAGGCGCAGAAGGCCAGCGACAGCAGGTCGATCAGCACGCCGCGCCAACGGTCCACCCGCGGGCCCAGCAGGCCGGCCACCGCTTCTATGCCCACATGGCCGCGCAGCAGCTGCACCTGGCCGGCGCAGGCGAAGGTGGCACCGACCAGCAGGAAGACCGCGGCCTCGTCCTGCCAGTCGGTGGCCATCTTGAAGAAATAGCGGCTGAACACGCTCCAGGTCAGCACGCCGGCCGCGGCCAGCAGGGCCAGCATGGCCAGGGCCTGGATGGCGCGGTGCAGCTGGTGCACGCACCAGGCCAACGGCCGCAGAAACGCCGGCAGGGCGGCGCGCTCCAGCGCGGCCGGATCCGGGCCGGCCGTGGTCGGGGCGGCGCCGGTCATAGCAGCTTCTGGGCCGCGCGCAGCAGCGTCGCGCAGGACTCGTTCTTGTCGTTGAAGTCCTTCCACGCGGTCTCGTGGGCCAGGGTCTGCCAGCGCTTGAGCGTGGCCTCGTCCAGGTCGTAGACCTTGGCGCCGGCCTTGGCATAGACCTCGGCGCAGAGCTTGTCGTCGGCCTTGGCGCCCTCGGTGCCGAACTTCTCCATCTCGGCGCCCACGGCCATGATCAGGTCCTGCTGGGCCTTGGGCAGCTTCGTGAAGATCTCCTTGGAGATCAAGAGCGGCTCCAGCATGAACCAGTAGGTGCGCTGGCGGCCGCTGGTCAGGTGCTTGGCCAGCTCCTCCAGCTTGAAGGAAATGAAGCTGGTGGACGAGGTCATGGCCGCGTCCATGGCGCCGGTCTGCATGGCGGCATAGATCTCGTTGGAAGGCAGCGAAATCACCGACGCGCCGGCGGCCTTGAGCATCAGGTCCATCTCGCGGCTGCCGCCGCGCACCTTGAGGCCCTTGGCATCGTCGGGCGTCACCAGCGGCCTCGCCCGGCTGGCCACGCCGCCGGCCTGCCAGATCCAGGACACGATGACGATGCCCTTGTCGTCCAGCAGCTTGGTGAGCATCCGCCCGACCTCGGCGTTCTTCCATTGCGCGCCGACCTCGTAGGTGGGCACCAGGGCCGGCATCAGGCCGATGTTGGTCTCGGCCACTTCGCCGCCGGCATAGGACAGCGGCACCAGGCCCATGTCCAGCGCGCCCTTGCGCAGCGCCGAGAACTGGGCATTGGTCTTCATCAGCGAGGAGCCCGGGTAGACCGAGGCCTTGAGCGCGCCGCCCGAGCGCTTGTCGACCTCGGCCGCGAAGCGCTGGCACAGCCGGTCGCGGAAGTCGCCCTCGGTGGCCGTGCCGCCGGGGAACTGGTGCGAAATCTTCAGGGCCGTGGCCTGGGCCAGCGCGCCGCCCCCCCAGAGCCCGGCGCTGCCGACGGCAAGACCCTGAACCACCTGTCTGCGCGAAATCGTCATCGATGTCTCCAAACTCGTTGTGGATCGCCGGGCGCTGTTCGCCCGCTCCGGCGGGGCCGCGGAAGGGGCGGGCCGGGCACCCATAATTGCAGCCTCCTGATGTGATGGGAATAGGGTCTGCCTGCATGAATGCCAAGCTGCTGCCAGGGTTGCCAGCCGACGCCGAGGGCGTGATGCGCCTGGCCGCGCAATCGATGTTCGAGCTGATGGCCGATGCCTCGCAGGGCATGATCCTGGTCAACCGCGAGCACCGCATCGTGTGGATCAGCGAGGGCTACAAGAAGGCCCTGCCGCGCCTGGGCTTCGAGGACGAGCACGACTTCGTCGGCCGCCGCATCGAGGACGTGGTGCCCAACACGCTGATGGCCCAGGTGATCGAGACCGGCCGGCCCATCCTGGTGGACGTGATCACCAACGTCTCGGGCACCTTCGTGGTCAGCCGCCTGCCGCTGCGCGACGAGGCCGGCGCCGTGATCGGTGCGCTGGGCATCATCCTGCTGGACAACCAGCAGACCGCCATGCAGCCGCTGATGCAGAAGTTCTCGCGCCTGCAGGAAGAGCTGGACGAGGCGCGCCGCCAGCTGGCCGCCCAGCGCCGGCCCAAGCACCAGATCGCCAGCTTCATCGGTTCCAGCCCGGCGGCCCTGGAGGTCAAGCGCCATGCGCGCCGCGTGGCGATGACCGACTCGACGGTGCTGCTGCTGGGTGAGACCGGTACCGGCAAGGAGCTGCTGGCCCATGCGATCCATGCCGCCTCGCCGCGCGCTGCCAAGCCGCTGGTCGGCATCAACATCGCCGCCATCCCGGACACGCTGCTGGAGGCCGAGCTGTTCGGCGTGGCGCCCGGCGCCTACACCGGCGCCGACCGCAAGGGCCGCGACGGCAAGTTCGCCATCGCCGATGGCGGCACGCTGTTCCTCGACGAGATCGGCGACATGCCGCTGGCCCTGCAGAGCAAGCTCCTGCGGGTGCTGCAGGAGCAGGAGTTCGAGCCGCTGGGTTCGAACAAGGTGCGCCGAGTGGACGTGCGCGTGATCGCCGCCACCAGCCGCGACCTGAACGCCATGATGGCCCGCGGCGAATTCCGCGCCGACCTCTACTACCGGCTCAACGTGCTGCCGATCAGGCTGCCGGCGCTGCGCGAGCGCCAGGGCGACATCGAGGCCCTGGCCGATGCGCTGGGCGAGGACATCGCCCGCCGCTCCGGCATGCCGGTGCGCACGCTGGAGCCCGACGCGCTGGAGCTGCTGGCCCGCCAGAGCTGGCCGGGCAATATCCGCGAGCTGCGCAATGCGCTGGAGCAGGCCAGCATGATGACCGACGAGCTGCACCTGCGGGCCGAGCATTTCTCCGGCCTGCTGCCCGACGCGCCGGCCGTTGCGCCGCCGGCGCCGGCGCCCGCCGACGAGACGGCCGTGCTGCGACCGCTGCCCGAGCAGATCGCCGCGCTGGAGCGCCAGGCCATTGCCGCGGCCCTGGCCCACACCCAGGGCAACAAGCTGGCCGCGGCCAAGCTGCTGCAGATCTCGCGCGCCGCGCTCTACGACAAGCTGGCGGCCTACTCGCTCTGAGCCTTACTCGGCGTCGCGCATTCCCTGCGCCCGCTTCACCGTGGCGGCCTTGAAGGCCTCCCACTGGGCCTTGTTCATGGGCTGCGAGGCGATGCGCTCCAGCCTGAAGCTCTTCCAGTCGGGGTTGTCGGGCAGCGCATGCTCGAAGCGTTCGATCAGGCCGTCCTTGGCATTGATCCACAGGCTGCCGGCGACGTTGCCGAAGGCCGGGCCGCTGACCTCGAAGCGGTGCGTGGGAATCTCGTCCAGCACCTCGTCCTTCAGGTAGCGGAACGTAGCCTTGCCCTTGTCGACCATGCCGCCTTCCTGCACGCCGCCATCGGGCTTGAACTTGGTGCGCAAGAACTCGAAATCGGGGTCGAGGATGCCGACCTCGAAGTCCGCCCGCCGGTTCTTCAGGAAGGGCAGCGTGGCGTTCATGCCCGTCAGGTCGAAGTTGTAGATATGGGCCGGCAAATGGCCGACCTTGACCGGCAGCGTGGCCTTGGCCACCGTGGCCACCAGTCGGCGTTGGCCGGGGTCGCTGTCCATGCTCATCTGCAAGTTGGGCTTGCCGAGCTCCAGGCGGTTGTACGAGCGCATCCAGCTTTCGGTCAGCGACTTGGGATCGAGCCTGGCCGTGACCAGGGCCAGGTAGCGGCCGTCGGCCTCGACCTTGAGCGCCTCGACCTGCAGCGGCGCTCCGAAATGCAGCGAGAGCACCAGGCGCTTCGTGCCGTCCAGGTTGGACTTGACGTAGTGCACTACCTGGTTCACCGGCGCCTTCTTGGCCTGGTAGTCGAACTGGGCCAGCGAGTCGGTCTGGGCCGAGCTGGCGGTGCTGGCGGCGGCCAGGGCCAGGACGGCGGCGAGTTGCTTGACGGTCATGCTTGTCTCCATGTCTTGTCTGATCGCGCATTGTGCTGTGCCTGGATGGCAGACAACCCGGATCAGTCGATCTGCCTGAATCCCGGACAGTCGGGCGCCCGATCCGCCGCTCGCCCCAGGGAAACCGGGCCCGCGGCGGCTGGCACAACGCTTGCAACAGAATAGCCAAGGCTGCCGTGCCTTCACAGGCGGCCCTTCAAAAACAGGAGACAAGCCATGACCGTCCTCGCGCCGCGCCGTAGTGCGCTGCTGCTGCTGTCCGCCCTTGCGCTGGGCACTGGCATCGCTGCCGCCCAGTCCAAGAGTGGCGAGATCCGCATCGCCCACATCTACAGCAAGACCGGCGCGCTGGAAGCCTATGGCAAGCAGACGCAAGTCGGCTTCATGATGGGCCTGGACTACGCTACCGGCGGCACGATGACCGTGGGCGGCAAGAAGCTGGTGGTGATCGAGAAGGACGATCAGGGCAAGCCCGACGTGGGCAAGAGCCTGCTGGCCGCCGCCTATGGCGACGACAAGGTCGACATCGCCGTGGGCCCGACCAGCTCGGGCGTGGCCCTGGCCATGCTGCCGGTGGCCGAGGAGTTCAAGAAGATCCTGCTGGTGGAGCCGGCCGTGGCCGACGCCATCACCGGCGAGAAGTGGAACAAGTACATCTTCCGCACCGGCCGCAGCTCCAGCCAGGACGCCATCGCCAACGCCGTTGCCTCCGACGCCGACGGCGTGCAGATCGCCACCATCGCGCAGGACTACGCCTTCGGCCGCGACGGGGTCAAGGCCTTCAAGGACCAGCTCAAGAAGACCAGGATCGTCCACGAGGAATACCTGCCGCCGGCGACGACCGACTTCACGGCCGGCATCCTGCGCGCGGTCGAGGCGCTGAAGGACAAGCCGGGCAAGAACAACAAGTTCATCGCCGTGGTCTGGGCCGGCGCCACCAACCCGTTCAACGCGCTGGCGGCCATGGACCTGGACAAGCGCTACGGCATCCGTGTCGGCAGCGGCGGCAACATCCTGCCGGCCATGGTGGCCTACAAGCAGTTCCCCGGCATGGAAGGCGCCACCTACTACTACTTCGGCATCCCCAAGAACCCGGTCAACGAATGGCTGGTGGCCAACCACTACAAGCAATACAAGAACCCGCCCGACTTCTTCACCGCGGGCGGCATGTCGGCCGCCATCGCCCTCGTGGAGGCGCTGAAGAAGACCAACGGCGACACGGCGACCAACAAGCTGATCAAGACCATGGAAGGCATGAGCTTCGAGACGCCCAAGGGCAAGATGACGTTCCGCGCCGAAGACCACCAGGCGATGCAGTCCATGTACCACTTCCGCATCAAGGTGGACCCGGCCTTCCCCTGGGGCGTGCCCGAGCTGGTCCGCGAGATCAAGCCCGAGGACATGAACGTGCCGATCAAGAACAAGCGCTGATCCATCGTGCTCGAGACCCGTCAGCTCAGCATCCGCTTCGGCGGCCACGTGGCGGTGGATGGCGTGTCCTGCGCCTTCCAGCCCGGCACGCTGACCGCCATCGTCGGCCCCAATGGCGCCGGCAAGACCACCTACTTCAACCTGATCTCGGGCCAGCTGCGCGCGAGCGAGGGACAGGTCTTGCTGGACGGCCGCGACATCAGCGGCCTCAGCGCGCCGCAGCGCACCCGCGCCGGCCTGGGCCGCGCCTTCCAGCTGACCCAGCTGTTCCCGCATCTCACGGTGCTGGAGAACGTGCGCCTGGCCGTGCAGGCCCGACGCGGCTTCGGGCTGAAGATGCTGTCGGTGTGGCTCTCGCACAAGGCCCTGATCGACGAGGCCATGGCCATCGTCGAGCGGGTGCGGCTGGCGGCCAAGGCCCAGTCCATCGCGGCCAGCCTGCCGCATGGCGACCAGCGCAAGCTGGAGGTGGCGATGCTGATCGCGCTGGACCCCAAGGTCTACATGTTCGACGAGCCCACGGCCGGCATGAGCGTGGACGAGGTGCCGGTGATCCTGGACCTGATCCGTGAACTCAAGGCCAGGCGCGAGCACACCATCCTGCTGGTGGAACACAAGATGGACGTGGTGCGCGAGCTGGCCGACCGCATCATCGTCCTGCACCAGGGCCAGCTCGTGGCCGACGGCGAACCGGCCGCGGTGATCGCCTCGCCGGTGGTGCAGAACGCCTACCTCGGAGCCGTTGAAGAACAGGAAGAGGGTGCCGCGGCATGAACTTGCTTGTACTGAAGGGCGTGCATACGCACATAGGCGCGTATCACATCCTGCATGGCGTGGACCTCGAAGTGCCGCAGGGCCAGCTGACCATGCTGCTGGGCCGCAATGGCGCCGGCAAGACCACGACGCTGCGAACCATCATGGGCCTGTGGCAGGCCAGCAGCGGCACGCTGAGATTCGACGGCCAGGACATCGCCAAGCGCGAGACGCCCGACATCGCCCAGCTGGGCATTGCCTACGTGCCCGAGAACATGGGCATCTTTGCCGACCTGACGGTGCGCGAGAACCTGCTGCTGGCGGCTCGCAAGGCCCGCTCGGTGGACGAGCTGGACACGCAGCGGCTGGAGTGGCTGTTCGGCCTGTTCCCGGCGCTGAAGAAGTTCTGGCTCTACCCGGCCGGCAAGCTCAGCGGCGGCCAGAAGCAGATGCTGGCCGTGGCCCGCGCCATGATCGAGCCGCGCCGCCTGCTGCTGATCGACGAGCCCTCCAAAGGCCTGGCCCCGGCCATCGTCCGCAACCTGATCGAAGCGCTGCGCGAACTGAAGAAGAGCGAGACCACCATCCTGCTGGTCGAACAGAACTTCAGCGTGGCCCAAGCCCTGGGCGACCGCGTGGCCGTGATGGACGACGGCCGCGTGGTGCATGCCGGCCCCATGGCCGAGCTGAGCGCCAACGAAGAGCTGCAGCAGAAGCTGCTGGGCCTGTCGCTGGGAGCGCATCAATGATGAATACGACGACGACGACGCTGCCGGCGCCTGCGCCGGACGCCATCCCCAAGGCCCGCTTCGACTGGAAGCCGCTGCTGCTGCTGGCCGCCATCGCGCTGGTCGCCTTGCCCCTGGTGGGCAACCCGGCCAGCTGGGTCACTCTGACCCTGGCCGGCCTGGCCATGGGCCTGATCATCTTCATCATCGCCTCAGGCCTGACCCTGGTCTTCGGCCTGATGGATGTGCTGAACTTCGGCCATGGCGTCTTCATCGCCCTGGGCGCCTTCATGGCGACCACGGTGCTGGGCGCGATGGGTGGCTTCACGGCGAGCCCATCGCTGATCGCCAACCTCGTGGCCGTGGCGGCGGCCAGCCTGGCCGGCATGGCCGTGGCCGGCGCCGTGGGCCTGGCCTTCGAGCGGGTGCTGGTGCGGCCGGTCTACGGCATGCACCTGAAGCAGATCCTGATCACCATGGGCGGCATGATCATCGGCGAGGAGATGATCAAGCTGGTCTGGGGCCCGCAGCTGATCGCCTTGCCCATGCCCGAGGCGCTGCGCGGCGCGCTGTGGTTCGGCGACGTGTCGGTGGAGAAGTTCCGCATCCTCGCGGTGCTGGCCGGGCTCAAGGTCCTGGTGCTGCTGCTGCTGGTGCTTAACAAGACCAAGCTGGGCCTGCTCATCCGCGCGGGCGTGCAGGACCGCGAGATGGTGGAGAGCCTGGGCTACCGGATCCGCCGGCTGTTCGTGGCGGTGTTCGTCGGCGGCTCGGCGCTGGCCGGCCTGGGCGGCGTGATGTGGGGCCTGTACCAGCAGGGAGTCACGCCGCAGATAGGCGCCCAGGTCAACACCCTGATCTTCATCGTCATCATCATCGGCGGCCTGGGCTCCACGCTGGGCTGCTTCGTCGGCGCGCTGGCCGTTGGCCTGCTGGCCAACTACATAGGCTTTGTCGCACCCAAGGCGGCGCTGTTCTCCAACATCGGCCTGATGGTGGCCGTGCTCCTGTGGCGGCCGCAGGGGCTGTATCCGGTCGGGGGCAAGCAATGATCCGCAGCCTGCTTTCGCATGACCTGCCACGCAGCAAGCTGCTGGCCGCGCTCTTGATCGCCACGGTGCTGGGCCTGGCGCTGACGCCCTTCATCTTCCCGGGCACCAAGGCGCTGAATGTGGCGGCCAAGATCCTGATCTTCATCGTGCTGGTGTCCAGCTACGACCTGCTGCTGGGCTACACCGGCATCGTCAGCTTTGCCCACACCATGTTCTTCGGCATAGGCGCCTATGGCGTGGCGATTGCCTGCAGCCGCGCCGAGGACCCGGGCTGGGGCACGGTGCTGACTGGCATCGGTGGGGCGCTCGGCATCTCGCTTGTGCTGTCGCTGGTGATCGGCCTGTTCAGCCTGCGGGTCAAGGCCATCTTCTTCGCGATGATCACCATGGCGGTGGCAGCGGCCTTCATGACGCTGGCCTCGCAGCTGTCGGAAATCACCGGCGGCGAAGACGGCCTCAGCTTCAAGGTGCCCGAGGCCCTGCGGCCCTCGACCGAGTACTTCGAGGAGCCGGTGCTGGGCGCCATGATCGACGGCAAGTTTGCCGCCTACTACCTGCTCTTCGTGGCGACCGTGGTGCTGGTGCTGCTGCTGCTGCGCATAGTCAACTCGCCCTTCGGTCGCGTGCTGCAGGCGATCCGCGAGAACGACTTCCGCGCCGAGGCCATTGGCTACCGCACGGTGGTCTACCGCACGCTGTCCAACGTCTTGGCCGCGCTGTTCGCCACGGCGGCCGGCGCGCTCTTGGCGCTCTGGCTGCGCTACAACGGGCCGGACACCTCACTCTCGCTGGAGATCATGCTGGACATCCTGCTGATCGTCGTGATCGGCGGCATGGGCACGATCTACGGCGCCGTCATCGGCAGCGTGCTCTTCGTGCTGGCGCAGAACTACCTGCAGGACCTGATGAAGCTGGGCGCCGGTGCGGTGGAGGGCATCCCCGTGCTGTCGCAGCTGATCGCACCGGACCGCTGGCTGCTGTGGATGGGCCTGTTGTTCGTGCTGGCGGTCTATCACTTCCCGTTCGGCGTCGTCGGCCGGCTGCGCCTGGGCGCTGCGGCCAAGGCCAGGGAGTGAGCTAGCCATGACGCGGCCCGTCGTCGTGCCCCAGTCGCGCTACCTGGTCTGCGAAGGCCGCGAGCTGCACTACATGGAGTGGGGCGCTGAAGAGAACGAGGCGGGCGAGGTGGTCATCGCCTGGCACGGCCTGGCACGCACCGGCCGCGACATGGACGACCTGGCCGGGCACCTGGCCAGCCGCGGCTACCGCGTGATCTGCCCCGACACGATAGGCCGCGGACTCTCGCAATGGAGCCCGGCGCCCGACGACGAATACTGCCTGGACTTCTACGTGCGCCTGGCCACCTCGCTGGTCAAGCAGCTGGACCTGCAGCACTGCCTGTGGGTGGGCACCTCGATGGGCGGTGCCATCGGCCTGGTGGCCGCGGCCACCAGCTTGCGTGGGCGCATACGCCGGCTGCTGCTCAACGACAGCGGCCCTGAGATCACCGAGGCGTCGGTGCAGCGCATCCGCAGCTATGCCGGCAACCCGCAGGCCTTCGACACCATGGCCGAGCTGGAGCAGTACTTCCGCACCATCTACGCACCCTACGGCTGGCTCAGCGACGCGCAGTGGCGCCGCCTGACCGAGACCTCGACGCGCCGTCTGCCGGACGGCCGCGTGACCCCGCACTACGACCCGGCCATGGTGCGCCAGTTCATCACCCGCCCCGACGACTACAGCCGCTGGCCCGAATGGGACAGCCTGGAGCTGCCCGTGCTGTGCCTGCGCGGCGAGACCAGCGACCTGCTGACCGTCGAGACCACCGAAGCCATGCGCACCCGCGGCCCCCGCGCCGTGGTCGTCACCATTCCGGATTGCGGGCATGCACCGGCGCTCAA